>JBCCAQ010000310.1:0-5450 GCA_039814735.1 Cyanobacteria bacterium P01_A01_bin.15 | reverse complement strand
CCGGGAGCTAGGTATTCCCCTGGTGGCGACATTTCACCCAGCCTTTGATCGTAAGCGCCGCAACCTCACCTCGGGCACTCAACACTTTACCTATCAGCTGTATGCGCCTCGGCTGGCCCACTATAACCGGGTGATTGTGTTTTCCCGCATTCAGCAGGAACTTTTGGTTAAGCTGGGGGTCCCAGCAGAGCGGGTTGCCGTCATTCCCAACGGCGTCAATATCTATCGCTACGCCCCTGGGACATCTCGTATTAAGGCCGAGTTTGGGGCCGAGCAAATCTATGTCTATCAAGGGCGACTGGCCATTGAGAAAAACGTAGAGTCGATGCTCAAGGGCTGGAAACTGGCCAATATGGGACCTAAAAACAAGCTACTTATCGTCGGTAGCGGTCCTTTGGAAACGGCCCTCAAAACGGCCCATGGGGCCGATGATTCAGTCATATGGCTCGGATTTGTGGCGGATGAACACCGTCGCATTGAGATCCTGCGGGGGGCGGATGCGTTTATTTTGCCTTCCCTGGTCGAAGGGCTTTCCCTCTCTTTGTTAGAAGCCATGGCCTGCGGTACGGCCTGTATTGCCACCGATGCTGGAGCCGACGGAGAGGTTTTAGAAAATGGAGCCGGTATTGTCATCGGTACCCAGCGGGTGGCACAGCAACTGCAGACGATTTTGCCCCTGCTAAACAACCATCCGGAAATGCTGGCCATCTTGAGCAGCAAAGCTCGTCAGCGCGTGCTCGCCCGCTACACCCTGAGTAAAAATATTACCCAGCTAGAAAACCTCTATGCCCAGATCGTGCCTAGCAAAGCCCGGTACTCAGTACCGCAGCGGGTACGTTGGATTGAGCAATTCTAGGTCCTCTGGACGGTCCACATCGCGCAGCGGCTCCAGGGTTGTAATGGCAAGGTTAAGGTGATTTGCGATCGCAACCGTCCGGGCATACACATCCCCAGTTCCCCAGGGAATATCCTGAAATAGTTTGGCCTGGGGCTGGCTCAAACCAATCAGATAGTAGCCACCGTCCACCGCCGGCCCTAAAACCACATCACGGGTTTGGAGCGCCTCAAACGCCTGCTCCAAATGGTCCGTATTCAGCTCAGGACAGTCAGACCCAATCGCCACCACCGCTGCCTTCCCCGCCTGAAAATTTCCCATAAACGCCTGGTGCAGCCGCTGGCCCAACCCCCCCGTCGTTTGCCGGTGGTAGGTAAACTGTTGCCCCAGCCAGGCCTGCATCTGGGGCAACCCCCCCCCTGAGAAATGAACCTGCCGCTCAATATCCGAGCATAGGGCCGCCATTTCCCCGGCCACACGTTGGGTCATCCAGCGCTGTAGCTCAGCCGCCCGCACCGCGCCCAAGTAGGGAATCAGCCGGGTTTTGGTATTTCCAGCCTCGGGATAACGCGTAAACAACATCAAACAAGAGTCCGCACCCACGACATATCCCCTACTTTTAGTGACTGTTTAAGAGCTTTACTGCTGATTTAACGCCCAATCGTAGTTGAAGTAACTAAGTGTATAGTCACCGGCCTCCAAATAGGCTCGATCCTCTTCGCTGACGTAGTTACCGATAAAATTGAGTACGGCTCGCTCCGCCTGACTACCGGTAAACCCAGTCTCCACACCGTAGGTGGGAATCCAGTCATCCCCAAACCAGCTAAAAATCTTAGATACCTTAACTTCACCGGCCTCGCGATCGATGCTGAAACCGTCGGGCCTCGCCAGCCACTGCATCGTCTGCTCATCGAGCTGGGCGTCCAGGTTTTCGCCCGTAAAGGCTTCTGTCCGTAGGGGCGGGCAGCTAATGGCCGCGCAAACGATGGCCGCATGGATACGCGGCTCATTAAAATCGGCCCGCAGAGCGTCATGCTCAATGTTGTTGAGTGTCTTTTCTTGACTGGCGATGGGGTGTTTTCGCAGACGCCATACCCCGGTAATATCCTTGATGCTGGCCTTGAGTGGCGTTTGGTCAACGATCGACTTTAGCGTCAGGGAATTATAGGCATTCACCCAAAAAGCAATCTGCTCGGCTTCGCTCCAGCTAGCATAGGTAGCCTCATCCACCGTCGCCAGGCTATCGTTAAACGTATCTAGCTGCTGACGAGACTGCTGCAGCCCCGCATAGTCGACCCAGCCTGACTCATCGACATAGGTACTCAACACGTCATTGTAGATGTCGTAATCTAGGTTGGCTGCTTGAGCACTTGATACCTGAGTAGACGACGGGTTAGCTGGGGCGGTTGTCGGTCCGGTCGAACAGCCGACTAGACCGATGGAACAAGCAAGAAAAAGAGCGGAACAGTACTGACGTTTCACAGTTATTTTTTTATAAGGAGCGTGGATAACAAACTAGTGACCTACGGGCAATCTTGCATCGCCAACTGAACTGGGCCTGAGAAATGCCTTAAGGTTTACTCAATTCTGTTTCGCAGCCTTGGCCATGTTTCCTGGGCACTGCTCCACGCCACCCCCAGCACAAACGGCCACCATAGCCATTGTCGCTGGGCCTGGGGCAAAAACCAGCTGTAATCTCCCAATGCCATCTGATAGAGCAAGATAAAATACACATAGGCCGATAGGCTGACCAACCGACTGCCCAGGTTTCGACTGACGACAGCAAAGGGCATCAGCCAGCTCAAGTACCAAAAATGAACAATGGGCGAAATGACCATCAGGCCAAACAAATACCACTCGGTAAACTGGTGCAAGCTAGCTGCCCGCAGGAGTAACCACACAACGACCAGCGCCAAGGGAAAGGCGTAGAGCCAGTTTGCCCAGCGCGACGGCTCCCACAGCTGTGCTACCACATAGGGAATCAGCTCGGCGCTGCGGCCATTCACCACAAAGGAAGAACCAAAACGGACTAGCGGACAGGAGGTGAGGCTGCAAAAGGGCAAGGCTGCCAGTATCACCGGTATCAGGCCAGTGACGCCGGTAGCGATCGCAAGCCCCACGCGCCCCCGGCGCAGCCCGTGCCACACCAGAAACGCTAGCACGGGCAGCGATATCCACTTAACGGCAATGCTAATACCCACAAACAGGGCACTGCCCAGGTAGGTCAGCGGCGGTGGGGCCGATTGAGCAGTGGGCGACCGATCAAACCATAGCCAGGCCAGCACCAGCGGCAGCACAAACCAGCTGTCATAATGGCCACCCCCCGCAAAGCTATATATAACTAGCGGATTCCAGGCATAGAGCAGCGTTGCTTGATACCCAAAGCGGCGACTCAATAACCAACACACCACCAAATCCGCAGCGGTAAAGACGGCTTTGAATAGCAGCACCGACGGGGCAATGTGGGCCAATAAACGGAAGCCAATCTGGGTGACGGGGGGGTAAATCGCCGAAGCAAAGGCATTGTTGATTTGGTCCCACCATGCAGTGCGCAGGGGCTCAAGAATAGCGGCCGTTGGTGCCACATCGTAGGGACTAAATCCCTGCAGCTGGATATACCCCTCCCACAGGTAGCGCCAGATATCGTCCCCTGGATACATGACCAGCAGCAGCCCCCGTGTGGCTATGGCCACCGCCCAAAACCAAGTACCTGGCAGGCTGCGCAAAAACCAGGCCAGGGCAAAGCCCAGCCCCATGATGGCGCTCCCAATCCAAAAGTGGATGACCGACGCGGTTGCTCGAAAGTCGCCGTGGGGTAACACATAAACACTGCCTACCACTAACAGCATCGCACTGAAAAATAGCAAAATACGCTGGCTATCGGCTGATTTTTCTTGTGGTTGTGTCAGCAGCCTGGCCTCAGTCCCTCGCCACAGCGACTGCCAATACAAATAAGCCAGGGTGGACAAAATGGTGGTCCCGGCCTTAAAGCTACCTACAATAGTGCCTGAAATCTTTGACCGGCCTCCCTGGCGGGGTAGATAGTTGACCGGTAGCTCACGGATACGTAAACCACATTCCACCGCTCGAGCCTGCATTTCTACCGTCCAACCAAAGCTGCGAGCGCCCATACTCAGATCGTCGAGTGCCGACTTCCGAATCAGCCGTAGCGGCCCCAGGTCCTCAAACCGGTGGCCCCAGCCCCAGGCAATCAGCGTCCCCGCCAGCCAGTTACCCAGGTTTTGGACCGGGCTCAGCTGTTGGCGACCGGCAACCGTACCGCGACGGTTGCCCAAAACCAGGTCATAGTTCCCCCGTTGCGCCAAAAAGTCTGGCAGCTGGGCGAGATCGTCACTGCCATCGGCATCACAAAATAAAATCCATTCAATTCTGTGGGGCACTGCCTGCAGACCTCGCCAGCAGGCCTGCCCGTAACCTCGAAGTGGTTCATGCAGCACCTCTGCTCCAGCCTGCGCTGCCACATTGGCCGTATCATCCTGGCTGCCGTTATCTACTACCCGAATATGAGCTAGCCCCTGGTGACGTAGTGTTTCAATGACATGGCCAATGGTAGCCGCTTCATCAAGAGCCGGAATAATTGTTAATACGCTGTCTAAATTCATAGAATGCCGCAGAACAATGGGATGCGGTTTTATTAAACACGGCTTGTCTGAAACTGCGCTGAGCCAGTCAGCCCCCCAGAAGTACCGCCATATGAATACGCTCGGTACCAATTCCCCAGTAGACGGGCATCAGACTATTACAGAACGCTATATTCCCAGTAGCGAAGCGACCTTTTTATTCTGTTTGCCAAAAGTCCTTACCAACAGCGCGCCTGGGACTTTCTAGACTATTTCAGCGTCAACTGCAATATGACACCCTCCAAACGCAGACCGTCGAGCCATTTAGAGAAAAATGGCGGCTAGCGCCTTGCTGACATCGGCCAAACGGATAGTGGCCAGAACAAAGCAGAAATTCTCAAAATAGCAAAAGCGTAGGCAGAGCAACCAGTGCCAAATGCCTACGCTTAAATACTTTAATGCCTAAACTCAAGATCTAAAAAGAAATCACCCGTTAGGAACTACCGGTTCCATAGCTCAGGTTTCACCGGATAATCCCTAATCGTCCTTCTTCTCATCCAAGGCGCTACCGCCACCGGAGGAATCATAGATGGCATCCAGCTGCTCACGGGCATCTTTAATGGAAATGGAGCGCATCACCAGCAGGGGCTCATCCAGAACGTTGCCGTCGTTATCCAAAAGCTCAGGGTGAGGGATACGACGGGGCTGCTTGGGCACCGATGAGACCATAGGGCCGCTGCGTCGAGTCTCAATGCCTAAGCTAATGAGATTACGCACCAAATTGGCAATTGCCAACACGGCCAGAACGGAAAAAGCAAAGATATAGAGTAAATGCAGCATAGGGCAAAGCGAGCGCGCTAACTATCCTCTGAAAACTTGTCGGGGGCCGATTTGGCTTGCTGCTGGCGGAAGCGCATAGCTACATTCCAACATTCTTGAACCAGCTGATGCCAAGACATGACCACAGACATATCAACACCTGCCTGGTTGCCAGTTGCCTGGGATAAGGACTTGGATACACCCACAAGCTGCTG
>JBCCAQ010000104.1:0-16249 GCA_039814735.1 Cyanobacteria bacterium P01_A01_bin.15 | reverse complement strand
GCCCCGGTGAAGTGATCCTTTACCAAGGGCGCAGCTTCAAAGCCTATCGCGGTATGGGCAGTCTTGGGATTTCACCAAAGCGCTCGAGCAGCCATCGGGCTCAAAATCACGTTAATTAAAACTGGCTGGGTTCAGCAAAATCAATGGGTTGCCATCGTTTGATTAACAGCTAAAGGAGACGTCATACATGTGTGGAATTGTCGGCTACATCGGGACTCGGGCCGCTAGCAACATTTTGATTGAGGGGTTACGCAAGCTGGAGTATCGGGGCTACGACTCAGCCGGTATCGCTACCATCGGTGAGGGTAAGCTCAACCGGGTGCGGGCCAAAGGCAAGCTACAAAATCTCCAGGATAAGCTAGACGGGCTAGAAGACTCAGCCCGTTTGGGCATTGGCCATACCCGCTGGGCCACCCACGGTAAACCCGAAGAGCACAATGCCCATCCCCACACCGATAACGGCGGTCGTCTGGCGGTGGTGCAAAACGGCATTGTCGAAAACTATCGAGAACTGCGGGAAGGGCTGATTGAAAAGGGCTACGAGTTTCATTCTGAAACTGATACTGAGGTTATTCCCAACCTGATTGCGGACTATCTAACCCAGGGAGTAGAAGGACCGCTGGATCGAGACTCAATGCTGTTAGAAGCGGTGCGCCAAACCGTGGATAGGTTAGAGGGAGCCTTTGCCCTGGCAATTGTCAGCGTCGACTTTCCAGATGAGCTGATCGTTGTGCGACAGCAGGCACCGCTGGCCATTGGCTTTGGCCAGGGTGAGTTTTTCTGCGCATCGGATACCCCAGCGATTGTGCCCCACACTCGGGCAGTGCTGCCGTTGGATAATGGTGAGCTGGCGATGCTAACTCCCCTGGGCGCAGCAATTTATGACTTTACGGGTCGACGACTGAAAAAGCATCCTATTACCCTTAGCATCAGCTCCACCATGGTGGAGAAACAGGGCTTTAAGCACTTTATGCTCAAGGAAATCCATGAGCAGCCCAGTGTGGTACGCACCTGTTTAGAAACCTACCTAGTGGATGGCTGGACGCCGGAAAGCGACCAGTCGCCGATTAATCTGGGGTTAGACACAAGCCTGCTAGCTAACCTGGAGCATGTGCAAATTTTGGCCTGTGGTACTAGCTGGCACGCCAGTCTGGTGGGCAAACATCTGCTACAGCAGCTGGCGGACATTCCTACGGTGGTGCACTATGCGTCAGAATTTCGCTATTCGGCCACACCGCTGATGGCCAACACCCTGACCATCGGGGTCACCCAGTCGGGGGAAACCGCTGATACCCTGGCGGCCCTGGACATGGAGCAAACCCGACGCCGCGAAAAGCGGTCGAGCAACAGTGAGTTTGTCCCCCGTATGTTGGGCATTACCAATCGGCCTGAAAGCTCGCTAGGACGGCTGATACCCAATGTGATGGCCACCCATGCTGGAATTGAGGTGGGGGTGGCTGCCACCAAAACCTTTGTGGCGCAGCTGATGGCGTTTTACTTTTTGGCGCTGGAGCTAGCCTATCAGCGGCAGACCCTATCGGGGCAACAGCTGGCCGAGATAATTGAAAATATGCGTCAGCTCCCCACCCAGATGGAGCATGTGATTGCTCAGCAAGAAAGCTATACCGAAGAGCTGGCCCACAGCTTTACGGATACCCAGGACTTTATCTTTATTGGTCGTGGTGTTAACTATCCCATTGCCCTAGAGGGGGCGCTCAAGCTCAAAGAGATTAGCTATATCCATGCGGAGGGCTATCCGGCGGGCGAGATGAAGCATGGCCCCATTGCCCTGTTGGATGCAAAGGTGCCGGTGGTTGCGATCGCAGTTCCCGGCACCGTCTATGACAAGGTGCTCTCCAATGCCCAGGAAGCCAAGGCCCGCGATGCCCAGCTCATTGGCGTTGCCCCCGCCAACGATCCCGAAGCTGAGCACACCTTTGACACGCTGCTGCCCATCCCAACGGTCCAGGAGCTGCTGTCACCGTTGCTAACAGTACTACCCCTGCAGCTACTGTCGTACCACATTGCAGAACGACGCGGTCTAGACGTCGACCAGCCCCGTAACCTGGCTAAGTCTGTCACAGTTGAGTAGGAGATTGCCTGGCATCCCAGATGTAACTGAGCGTGGTTAGGAGTTTGCCAAAGCCCGAGCCACGCCCAGGGCACATTTATTTTTACCCATGCTGTTCTCCGACCGTTAGACTTTTACCTCGACATCCGCATTGGCACCACCAAGGGTATACACCGTCATTTGAGCGGTGCGTCCCCTTAACTGAATCCGCGCTTTTTCGGCAACAATTGTAAAATTTTCTGCCACATGTTGATAGGTGGCCTCACTCATCAAAACTGGATAAGGAGAGCTTTTGGTCAGCGTCTTTGTCATATCTTGTAGCCGCGCTGCAACATTGACCGTATCCCCAAAAAGAGAATAGTTAGCTCGAGTCCGGCTGCCGACGGTCCCAGCTACCAACGGCCCCGTGTGAAGCCCCACGCCAAATCGCACCGTCGGTAATCCCTGGGTTTGAAACTCTTGATTGAGCTCTTTTAGCCTCCCCACCATAGCCATACTTGCCTTGACCGCCGCCAGAGCATCCTGTTGAATAGCACCCTCGCCCGATCTCGATATCGGAGCGCCAAACGCGGCCATAATCGCATCCCCAATATACTTATCCACCACGCCGCCATGGTCCATAATACACTCGGTCATCACCTCAAAGTAGCGGTTGAGCCAGGCGAGCAGCTGACCTGATGGCAGTGTTTCAGAAATTGTCGTAAAGCCGCGAATATCTGCAAACAGCAAGGTAGCCGTAAGCTCTTGGGAGTGAATCTGTCCCTCCATCAGCAATTCTTCCTTGTGCTGCCAGATAAAATCGGCCATCTCTGGAGACAGACTGATTGAAAAGAGATCGGTCAATGCCTGACGCTCCCGCTGTTCTGCCATCTGGAACAGCAGCATTCCCAACAGCGTTGTTCCTATGGGGGCTGCCATGGGTAGCCATAGCCCGGCTAAAAAGCTGCCATAGGCGACCACAAACCAAATGGGAATCAGGGCCAACACAAAGATCAAACGCCCCCGCAGCTTCAACGATTTTAGAACAAGACTGCTGCCCATGCCGCTGAGGACAATCAGCCCTAGGATCCAACCTTGGGGCAAACGGGTCAAAAACCGATCGTTCAACAGGTTATCTAAAATAGCTGCGTGTAAATAGACCCCCGATGTAGCAATCCGCTGCTCAAAGGGTGTTCTAATGGGATCTTCCACCGTGCCAACTATCCCGGTGGCGGTATAGCCTATCAGCACAATCTTGTTTTGGAGCTGGTCGAGGATGTCATCATCGGTCATGACATCTGAAAAGGAAAGCGTAGTCAGGCTTTGAAAAGACTGTTGGTTATCCCTGGAATGGGTGATTCCTGGCCAATTAATCAGCACCGGGCTGGCTTGATCAAAACGCTCAGGAGAGTCTAGAAAATCAGACGATTGCTCCGGCAGCTGAATCGGAGTATCCGTGAGCAAACTGGCGAGACTTTGTTGGTAGGTATCCAGTAGCGCCACGGCGAAGCTAGGAGCAAACTCGGTTTGATAACGCTCATAAAGAAAACTTTGGCGGCTGATGCCATCTGGATCTGGGATGTGTTTGACATGGCCCAGCTGAAAAAAGCCCTGGGCCGGCTCTGTCAAGGTGGGGGCCACTTGAATGGATGTTCCCTGGCCATCGCCACCTACGGCGAGAACAACATTGCCGCTAAAGCCAATACTCTCGGCTAGGGTGGCGTCTTCAGGGGTCGTTTCTGGCATCAAAATATCAAACCCTACCGCAGCGGGCTGCACCAGCATGAGACGATCTAACAAATCTGCATAGAGATCGCGGGGCCAGGGATAGGGTCCATAGCGGCCCAAACTAGCCTCGTCAATGGCCACAATGATAATACGGTCATCCCACTGCAGCGGCGCTAGGCGATCGCGGGTCAGAAAAAGACCGGTATACACAATCCGCTCCAGCGGTTCCCACAGCCCCAAACCAAACAGACCTACCCCCAGACCAGCTGCCGCAAGACCAGGGCCAAGGAACATGTTTACCCAGTGCGATCGCGACTGTCTCAAGCTGCTTTTAAGCGTTGTCCGAGCCCGCTGCCAAAGGTACTTCATTGCAAATCTGCTAGAGATTATATGCGTATCAGTTTATCTGGGCTCCAGATATCCGGACTCCAAATAAACTTCAGATATCTATTGGCTTCTCAATCATCGTTCGATAACCAAGGCAGTAATTCATGCATGCGATCCTCTCCCATCGCGTTCTGAACCGTCAGCATCACCCGCTGACTGCGATCTGCCAACAGGACTTTCTTTTCAAAATAACCGGTGCGGGTAATGGATATATCGTCTCCCATCACCATCAGCGTGTTGGCCGGATCGATCCACCCTGCTACATAGAAGTGATCTTTCCTCCACTCGTAGGTTTGCCATTGAATATCTAGTTTGCGATCGAGGGACTGGGGTGAGGTGGGCGGCTCCCCTGGATAAATAATCGAAACCATGCCCGCATCTACCGGCACCGCAACATTCTGGGCGCTGGCCTCCACCTGTCCTTCCAGGGTGGCCACACTGGTTTGACCGTCCTCGTCGACAGAGACACCAAAAACAGTGCCTCGCACGGCTGCCACACCGCTGGGAGTATGTAGCTCTAACCGTGAGTTGGGGTTGGTAAAGCGGCGTACCTGCAGACGGGCCTGTCCTCGCGGTACGTCCAAAACCGTCACCCGTGCTCCATCGGACAACACAGATAGCTGCTCAACCCTCACCCGTGTATTCTGAGCTACGGCGATGGAGCCAATCCCCTCATCTAGGGACAGATTGGCACTAGAACGATTTCCCGTCACCAAACCATGGCCCACTGCAGACAGGCGATCGCCCACCTGTGTATTCTTGCGGCGACCGATCAGCGTCGTTACGCTACCTGAAACACGCTGTACCTGCAGCCAGCCTCCCATCGTCTGAGCCTGCATCGCCGGGACGGCGGCAATACCCAATGCGGTCGCTACCACCAGAGAACCTGCTAGCCGCCTTAAAAATGTTCGTTGAGGAATAGGACACACGTTCATGATTCTAGAAGTTCTTCTGGGGTTTAGGGTGGGAGCAGCCATGTGTAGATAAAACGCTACACAATCTATTTTCTAGAGCTTTATCCACCCCTGACGATCCGGATAGAAATTTATCCTTGACCCTGTCTTCAACATTAAAACTAGTCTGCCCGCAAGGATTACAGCCTTTGCTGTCAGCTAAAAGATACTGACAAAAATTGAGCCAAAAGCCTTTTGCCGTTCAGCACTTTGGCGCTTATCGTCTAACAAATACTATTAGCTTTGGCTATGCCTGGGTCATGCCTTCATGAATAGCTAGCTGCTGCCAGCTGCCGGGGCCGATCTCTTTTTCAAACTCATGGGCCACCCAGTCATCGCGCCTGCCCAAACGTCGGGCACTTTTACGCAGATAGTCCAGAATGGTCAGCTGTTCTTCCCAGCTGGGGCGTTGGCCGTAGATAGACCCACGGCACCATTCAGTCTGTGGCTTACGGCCTGTGTGTTCAAAAAAGGACCGTTCCGCCCAGGTCGGGGCATAGCTGCTCTTAAAAGCTCGCCGCCGATGGCCGTGGAACAGCTGCACCAGCGTGGGAATATCATTGATCTGGTGGGCCTGCTGAGATGAATAAATCTCCACCATGTCTTCAAGCAAGATGGGGCGATCGCTTACCCACTGGTGGCCACACTCAGGACATTTAACAATAAAGGAATAGACCACTCGACCACAGGCTGGGCAAGGCTTGGTAGGTGCTGGCCCACCCTGACCGGAAGACTGGCTGCGGGTAGGCAGCACATATTCTCGAATGTCTTCGGGAAAACCCAGACGCTCCAGATTACCCGCCTGATCTAGAATAAGGCCGCACTGCTTGCCAGTTTGGGGCGAAATACGCATGACGCGGCCCAGCTGCTGAAAGTGCAAAGCGCTGGACTTGGTAGGACGCAGCATCAGCCCTACCTCAACGCTAGGTTCATCAAAACCAATGCTGATGACATTACAGGAGGTAAGCACCAGCAGCTCTGCACTACCAAGGGCATCATATAGTCGCCTGCGTTCTTTGATCGGGGTGCTACCATCAACGGTGTCAGCGGCGATACCCGCGTTGCGAAACGCCTTGGCCACGTTGCGGGCATGGTCTACGTCTACACAAAAGGCAATCGTACGCTTACCAGGAACTAGCCGCTGCCATTCTTTAACAATACGCTTCACTAGCTCAGGCTTGTCGCAGGCTGTCTTGAGGTCTTTCTCGTCATAGTCTCCGCCTTTGGTGCCCACCTGTTCTAGGTTAGCCATGCCGTCCATGGGCATGCTGAAATATTTGAGTGGGGCCAGGTAGCCCATCTGTTGCAGCTCGCTGGGAACAGGCGATGCTACCAGGGTATTGAGCACATCTCCTAGCTGTTCTTTACCTAAGCGCAGGGGCGTGGCGGTCATCACCAGGTGTACCGCATCGGGGTGGGTTTTGTTCATCACCTGTTTCCCGATTTGGCTAAACAGGGTAATATGGCCTTCATCGTAGAACACAACATCAGCGGGCCAGGTCTTCCACCAGCGACGTTTGGCCATGGTCTGAATGCTGGCAATTTGGATGGGGGCATCGGCGTTTTCGGGCCAGCCTGCTTTGATAAAACCGCAGTCTAAACCAAAGGAGCGCATTTTTTCGTAGGTTTGACCCACCAGCACATCCAGGTGGACCAAAAATAGCAGCCTGCGACCGGCGGATTCAGCATGGGCACAGATCTGCCCGCCGATGACGGTTTTGCCAGCACCAGTGCCAGCAATAATGGCGATACGACTATGGCCTTCGTTAAGCTGGCGATAGAGATCGTTGACTAGGTCTACCTGGTAGGGACGCAGCTGGGGCGGTGTGACTGGAGCTTGTACCACCGGCATATCATCTGATTGTTGTGGTGATTGGGGCGATGACTGGCCAGGGGACGGCACCTCAGACATAGTTGTTTATTGATTGGTTAAAGGCAACAATAAAGCTTGGACAAGCTTCTAGGCCAGCTGTCGACGATGTATTGAGTTCACCATATGATAACAATGAAGGTGATGCCTCTGAATATCTGGGGTTGTGCGCTACTAGCAATACTTCACAATCACAATACTGTTACGGCCGGTTGTGCTTAGCACGATCGGCCTTTTTTATCAGGCTGTTGGCAGGGGCGTGTCGCTCTAAAAACCTCAGCAGGACAGCTTGATGGGGCATCCCCAACGGGCGATCTTCTTCCACCTTGGTTGAGTATTTATAGCCTCGCTGAATATCCTCAACGCTGCACAGTCCTAGATCTTGTCCCTCGTTAAGCTCTAGCTGTGCAACGGGGACGCTCAGCTCCGCGTAGTAAAAATTGCGAATCACCCGCTCGTCTTCGCTACGCTCAAACAAGGTGATTGTTTCAGGCACATAGCCAATCTCTTCATGGAGTTCACGCCGTACGCCGGCATCAGCATCTTCACCGGGGTCTAAATGCCCGCCAAAAAATCCCCAGTGGCCTGGGAACAGAATATGGGGCAGATCGTCTCGCAGCTGCATCAAAAATTTACCGCCTTGGTGGAGAATTGAGATCGCAACTTCTACCTTATCTCCAGCCTCTACTTTACCCCCAGCCACCATGGTGATTTATCCCTAGAGTCCTTGTTTAGCCTACCCCAATGCTGCGATCTCAGCTGCCAGCTGCCCCCATCACCAACGTTCAGCTTTAGCTATCTCGCCTCTACCGATACATCGACAACAGTCTCAGCAAGGACCATGGCTTGCTCTTGTTTATTTCTCCCCATGGAATCGTAGGTCTCCTGAAGCACCCCGTTCTATGGTCAGGGAAACTGTTTCGATCAAGGGACAAATATCGCCGGGTGCTGAGTTCAGCTGGTTAGAAGCCCAGCGATCGCGATAGCTCTCTAGCTCTGATTTAAACTCAATCATCTGCTGAATTTGAGCGGTTAGCTGGTCTATTTTTTCCTGCAGCAGCGACTGTACCAACCCACAGGGCAGATCCCCTTGGTGGTGCAAATTGAGCACCTCGCCTATTTCTTCTAAGGAGAAGCCGATTGTCTGGGCCTTTTTGATAAACTGCACCTGCTGTACGGCCTGGGGAAGATAGTTGCGATAGCCATTGTCGCCGCGCTCTGAGGACAACAACCCTACACTCTCGTAATAGCGCAATGCCCCAATGGCGACACCGGTCTGCTTAGAGAGGGCACCAATTTTCAATCGAGCTGTCACCGTCGGACCCTCCAGAAGCGCTCCATTCATTATAGGGTTGAAACCCTATCCAGCCACCGGGTAAACCTCTGCCTGCAGCGTCTTGAATACCTCTAGAAACGCATAGACTGCCGGTGACAGCAGCGCCTCTTTGGACCATGACACGCCCAGCAGGCGAAAGATTTGAAACGGCAGCTGTACCACCCGCACATCCTGGGGAATCGGCTGGGCCGACAGGTGGTGTAGAATGCCAATCCCCAGCCCCTCGGTCACCATCCCCACAATTGTGGCATCGGTACGGACGCGATAGTTGACATCAATGGGCGGCACAGCCTGCTTTAGAGCGCGATTGATATGGCTGGTGCAGCTACCGTGTACCGACGTAATCAACGGATAGTCGTAAAGATGCCCCCAGGTGAGCTGTGACCCATCAATCGGGCAGTCAGGGGGAATCAGACCAATACAGGGATCTTTGATCACCGGTAGGGTTTCAAAGTCGGGTTCCGGTAGCAGCTCGGCTACGCAGATATCTGCCTTGCCTTCGATTAGGGCCTGCTGAAATTGACGCATCTCGTCCATTTCAGTAATGGTGACCTGAATATTGGGATAGGTGGTGTGGAGCTTTGCGATCGCACCTGGTAACACGTTGCTAGCCAGGCTGCGAAAGGCCACAATCCTCACCAGGCCACCGTCCACCCCGCGCTCCTGGGAAGCCAGCTGACCAATGTCTTCTAGCACCTGCTGCATCTGCTGGGCTTTGGTGCAGATGGATTCCCCCACGGGGGTCAGGGTGGCTCCATGGCGGCCCCGACTGACTAAGACCACACCTAGCTCCGCTTCGAGAGCCGCGATACTGTGGCTGATCGTCGACTGACTCAGATTAAGCTCTAGCGCGGCTTCACTAAAATTACTTGTAGTTGCGATCGCAACCAGCGCCCGCAGCTGCGACAGCTTTACTTTCCCCAGATTCACAGCAACCACCTCCTGCCCCGTTTGGAGGAGCACCTATGCTACTGCCAGGCTATCGCAACTAGCCAGCTGAGAAGCATCGATTTTTTCCATAGATGCCATGGACCGCTTTAGTTGCAATCAGCCAAACCCAAATTAGTCCCCTAGCCAGGCACACCAGCTAGCATTGCAATACGCCGTATTCAGTTAAAAAAATAGTTTAGATTAGCCAGTCTAAGACCCAAGCCAGTAGAACAAGTAGTCCAGTCCCTAATGCTGCTGTTTCCGTAAGCCAGATCAATCGACTTTTCAGGTTAATCATGCAAACAGTTGCCTTTTCGATACATTATCCGTAGGTAGGATTGGCCCCAGATAAAACTTGCTCCAATCCGTCGCACTTGCCCCCGGTGGGAGCAGCTGAAGTAGACAGCTAGCGACACCTATGGCTGACTAGATGATCAACAAAATGACATCTAAGCTGTAAAAATCTGAATCTAGATAAGACTAAGGGTTTGATACAGACTGCACGCTAACACAACCAAGACCCAGGTCGCCAAGCTGGCCGATGGCGATCAGCGAAGTGGCTCTTGAAAAACGCTCTGGATGCATTGGAAATCATTATAGGCAGCGTTCGCGCATTCGAGAGAATTGCTCAAATTCTTCAGTATTGCTTTATAAACAGGTGGGCTACTCCACCCACCGATACCGATAGGGCTCTGCGCGGGCTCCCCACACTTGCACCCCCTGGTCGTTATAACCTCGATCCCAGGTATCCATACCGTCTCTGTGTAGAACAATCGTGTTGGTCAAACGCACGGCCCCCTGCAGGTTTACCGGACAGCCGTCGCTGGGCGTACTGCCAACATAGCCCAGGGGAGATGGTCGCAGGGCCACAACACAGACCATATTGCCCAGCGCCTCGGCATCTACCGTAGGCTCAGCCCGCTGGCAAAGACCTGTCCAGACATCAGGCATAGATGGCTTAAAGGTACGCGACTCCACCCGAGTCGCATCCGCACTCAGGGCAATCTGCAAAAACCGCTGCCGGTAAGGACTGTCTGGAGCTTCAACCAGGGTCTGTTCCTGATAGATATAGACACCCTCCTGCCCAGATACTTGCACCGGACAGGTTGTCAGGGTTACACCCACATAGCGAGGATTGCGGGCAGCCTGGGCTGTAGTATCCATAGTCCGAGTCAGGTGCCCAACAACGGCTGCCACATCCTGCTGTGACAGGGGCTGGGTTTGGGCCATAGCTACGCTGCTGCTGCCTAGCCACAGCCCCGCTAGCAGCATGGGCCAACGCCAGAGGCGGTGTATGACCATCGGCTTTACCAAAGATTTTGCCAAAAACTCAATATCCCTATTGTTAGCGGTATGCCTCCTGAAGCTTCCAACCTTAAATAAGTTCTCCATGTGTAACGGTCTGTATCACGCTATATCGCGTCAACGGTAAGCTCCATCAGGTGAATGTCGGTGTGTCCGGGTCTGAGGCCCAGATCCTGCCAGCCGTGGCGCTGGTAAAAACTGACGGCGGCAAGATTGGTCGGACTGACGGATAGCTGGGCACGCACCACCCCCACTTCTTGGAATAGCTGCATGACATAGGCATGGAGCTGATCGCTGATCCCCTGGCCGCGACGGCTTGGGATCAAGTAAAACAGGTACACATAGCCCAGCTTTTCTTGGCCCCGTAGTTCCGTCTCAATTTGGCCAATAATTTCTTGACCATCAAACACATGCACACAGCTCTCGGGGCAGGCTGAAATCCGTTTACTCAGCCAGGTGAGATAGCCCTGGGCATGCTCGCCACTCTCTAGGGCAAACCGTTTTTCTCCATCGGTAAAACTGCAGGCAAACGCATCCCGCCGAAAGTGAACACACAGTTCGGCGTGGGCTTCAAGGTCAATGGAGCGAAAAACAAGGTTCATCCGATGCAGCTGGCCCTGGAGATCGGTGTCAAATATGGTTAGCTACTTCTATGGTTAGCTACTTCCATTCTAGGCCCCTAGGCGGAGCCCTGTGGCTGTACAGCAGGCCGACCATAGTTCTAGATCAGGGTCCGGCAGATCGGCGCGCACTTTGGCCAGAATATCATCAGCGGCCAGCCGATTCTCGACCAGGGTAAATACGGTGGGACCAGAACCGGACATCAGTGTCCCCAGTCCGCCATGGCTGGCCAGGGTATGGCGAAGCTGCTGCACTTTTGGATGGGCCGGTAGGACCACCCGCTCCAAATCGTTGTGGAGATGGGTGCCAATGGCGGTCCCCTCTGCGTGGCCAATGGCCGCGACCATGGGGCCTGCATGGACACGCTGCTGTCGCTCTTTTAGGGTAGCGTGATTGGCAATGTCGACATACCGATCGCTAAACTGCTGACGATAGGTTTGATAGGCCCAGGGCGTTGATACGGAAAGACTTTTATACTTGGCAAGCACCACCCAGAGATCCGTCAGGCTAGAAATAGGATCGAGAACCTCGCCGCGTCCGGTGGCAATGGCGGTGCCACCGCGAATACAAAAAGGCACGTCTGAGCCCAGCTGAGCAGAGAGCTGCTCTAGCTCAATTTGGGTCAGCCCCAGCTGCCACAGCAGATTTAAACCCACCAGGGTAGCGGCCGCGTTGCCAGAGCCGCCAGCCAGCCCGGCCCCCACGGGAATATTTTTTTCGAGGGTGATATTGACACCGCGATTGGCTAGCTCTGGTATTTTTTGGGTGAGCAGATCAACGGCCTTGAGGGCCAGGTTGCTGCTATCGGTGGGGACCTGGGGATGATTGCACTGCAGACGTCTGCCGGGCATGGCTTGACTGGTGAGGGTGATGCGATCGCACAGATCCACACTCTGCATCACCATCGCCAGCTCATGGAAACCGTCGGATCGATGGCCAATAATTTCTAGATACAGATTAATTTTTGCCGCCGACAGCAGCGTATAGCTTGTCATAGACCCCAGAGTATTTTCACCACTGCCCCGCTGAGCATCCGGCCCAGCGCTACTTACTATCGCATTCCTACGTAGGCTTTAACGTATCGATTCACATCAATTCGCGACAATCACAGCGGGTTCAATTATGCCTGTCCATCCGCTGGGGGCTGGTCACCGGCAGTCTGGGCGGCGAGACGGTTACTCAGCTCAACCCAGTTTTCCACGCTCAGCTGTTCGGCTCGGATCTGGGTATCAATGGCCATGGACCCAAAGATATCGGTGAGCTGATTGCGATCCACCAAACTTTTTAGGTTATTGCGTAACATCTTGCGCTTTTGGCCAAAACCCTGCTTTACCAAAGTATTGAGCAGCTTTGGCGCGGTTGCCTGCTGGGGAAAGGGGCGGGGCTTCAGGCGAACCACCGCTGATTCAACCTTGGGGGCGGGCTTAAACGCGGAGGCGGGCACGGTGCAAACCAGCTCGCACTCAGCCAAATACTGTACCCGCACCGACAGTCCATTAAATGCTTTAGTTCCGGGCTGGGCGTAGAGGCGCTCGGCCACTTCCTTTTGCACCATCAGCACAATTGAGTCGTAGGGGTGAGGGTTGGGCTGATGGATCCGCCCCAGCAGCTTTTCGAGAATGGGGCCGGTGATATAAAAGGGAATATTGGCCACCACTTTGTTGAGATGTTGGAATTGGGGATAGTCCTCTAGGGCTGCTGCCAAATCCGTATCTAAAAAATCCCCCTCGATCAGATGCAGCCGCTCCGATGCCCGAAACTGCTGCCGCAGCTGCTGCACCAGATCCCGATCTACTTCGACAGCGACAACCGCCTGGGTAAAGGGGACCAGTCCCTTGGTCAACACCCCTTTACCCGGTCCAATTTCCAACACACGGTCCGTATTTGACAGCGCCGCCGCTGCCAAAATCTGGTTCAAAATCTGGGGATCGCTCAGCCAGTGCTGACCAAAGCGCTTACGGGGGCGGGGCATAAAACGGAAAAGTAGGGTGGGCGAGCGTCGCGCGCTGCTTTGAAACCAAGGGACTCGTATTTTACCTCCCCATGGGATGGGGCAATCGGTCAGGTCCACCGAGTAAACTTAGACATACCGATTTGGAGACCGGTTATGGCCGATCCGCTGCAGGCATCCGACAACCAGGCACCTGCCCAACCCAAGACAATCTCACCCCTACGGTGCTTTAGTGGCTCCTTTGTGGCGGGCACCCTGGCGATTTTGGTTTACCGCATGATGATTGCGATCGCAACTACCTTTGCCAATAAGCCCGTCACCTCCGATAACCCGACGGTGGTTAACCTGTCGGCGGCGGTGCGCACCCTGGTGGTGGGTATGGTGGCCCTAGGAGCCGGGGTTTTTGGTATCGCTGCCCTGGGCCTGTTTTTGCTCGGGGTACAGATCATTGTCAAAAAACTCATGGGTCAGGATGCAACGGTGTAGAACCCTAGAGCCGCAGGGTTAGCTGTCGACCAATGGCAAACCGCAGCAGCCGAGCGGGATGGGGTGAGCCCCGCAGGACGGGACCCCGCAGATATTTATTCAGGAGCAGACGCCCCAACCCTTTGACGCGGCCATAGGTTCGCTGCTGAAGCACATCGCCATAGGGGGGCTCAAACGCCAGGGGACCGTAGAGGACATCCGCCCGGTGGGTGGTGCTGAGGTTGTTTTGCTGATGTTCAGGGTTAGGGATACCGCCGTGTTCGCCATAGTTGCGCCAGGGCACATAGTTGTGGAAGCTGCGATCGCGTAGATAATACTCAATTCCCGAATCCCATGGCGTATAGGTCTCTGGACCGAGCCTATCCTTGACACTTTCGGCTAGCTCAATCAGCCGCCAGGCACTGTGCTGGGTGACCACGTAGGCGACCATGGCGGTCGAGTAGCCCTCGGCATAGCCCCGGTCGGTGATGGTATAAATTTGCGCGGCGCAGGTGTATAGCCAGGCAATCCCCAGGTGGTCATCATCCGGCGGGTAGGGCGGTGGCAGCTGGGCAAAGTTGGCCACCGGCACAAAGTCCGCCTCCACCACCAGGGTGGGCTGCTCCGACAGCAGCGCCCGCTCCCAGGCCTTGCGATGGTTGAGCAAGCACAGATAGCTGCGGGAATAGCGTCGATAGTCTGGGCGATGTATCTGGCGCAGGACTTCAACCTGGCAGCCTGCGTGGCCCAACCAGGCGGCCAGGCGATCGGTATTTTCTTGATAGGCCAAAATAAACGTTTGGCCGATATGGCTGACTAAGGTTTGGGGCAGGGACGTCATCTCAAGACACGGATTTGATGGACTTGAGTTTGAGGAGTGCTTTTGCCGTCACACTAGCGTAAATGGCACCACCCACCGCCCCAAATAGAACGCCCCAAACCACAAACAAATTTTCTACAAACAGATCGGTGGTCTCAGCAATTAGCCAACCCAAAAGACCCCCACTCACCCAGCCCAGGGTTCTACCTAGTACATTAGCCATCCACCACTGCCGGAGTTTTTGGGTGTGGCTGCGCAGGCTCAAAAGCTGGGCTGAACTCACCACCCCACCGATGACCGCACCATAAACAGTCACCGTCAGCACCAGGAACACAATATTCCCAGGAAACGCGGCTTGATGACCCAATAATTGGGCTACCAGCATGGCCAACCAAAGCCCCACACCCCAAACCAATAGACCCACCCAGGTCCCCAGGTAGCTACCCACAATGCTGGCCAGAATCCACTGCCACCGCTTGAGTCGGGGCACCTGCTGTTTGATTACACAGGCCTGCAGTGGACCAACGATAGCACCTACGATTAGCCCCGCCACGTACAGACCCTTCAAGTTATCGGTAGAGGCTTGGATAGACAAGGTGAGGGAGGTTGCGATCGCAAACCCGAGGACATTTGCCCCCAGCCACAGCCACCAAAAACGTTTGGATGCCTCTGGACCAGATAAATCAGCTCCGGGACTATTGCGTGAATCGGGATAATCAGACGACATAGACCGCACGATGAACAGAACGGTTAAAGATACAAACAGTAAATACGTCTTTCCCCAAACCGACCATGGCGGCTGGGCTAGCTGTCCGGTTCTACGGCAGTTCCACCGATGTGGGCTTGGCAATGTGGGGCAGCCCCCACCCAAGCTTTTCACGCAACACCCTAAAAAATTCTGGATCCTTTAGACGAATAAATTTTGCCGGAAGCTTCGCCTCCCGCAGCCAGACCCGATCGCCGGGAGCCACATAGCAGCCCGCGTTGCCATCCACCACCATCACCAGCGGATCCGGATTGGCAGACGATACCATCACCACTTCATGGCTGGGAAACACCAGTCCCCGCGCCGCCAGGGAATGGGGACAGATCGGAATCAGCTGGAGCACCGATACCCCCGGTGTAATCACCGGCCCCCCGGCGGATAGGGAATAGGCGGTAGACCCCGTCGGGGTGGAAATGATAATGCCATCAGCGGCAATATCCACCGGGGCATGGCGACCGATATTGACCTCAAAGTGGCACATGCTGGTGAGGGGTTCACGGTTGAGCACAACCTCATTGAGGCACAGCGCCTCCCAAACGGACTGGTTGTCACGCACTAGCTGCACCGCCACCATGGTGCGCTCTTCAATTTGATAGTTACCGGCTAGCACCTGCTCTAGCACGTGGGGCAGCTGGTTGAGATAGGTTTCTGTCAAAAAACCCATGTGCCCCGTATTGACTGCCAGCAAAGGAATACCAGCGGGGGCAACCTGCCGAAAAGCCGATAGCACCGTACCGTCCCCACCGAGCACAATGGCAAAATCCATCGCGTCATCAAACGTAGCTGGCACCAGGGATTCAATCGGCACTAATGTCGTCGGTTTTTCGACGTTGGCGTAGCCTAGAAGACCACCTAAACCAGTTGCTGTGGCTACCTGACATCCCCAAGCTTCAAGTTTGACCGTTAGCTCTTGGGTAACTTGGCAGGCCACAGGTTTGACATCGTTGTATATGATGCCAATCTTTTTGCCAATCTTTGCAGGGGGGCTCTGTTGAGGGGGAACGTTCTTAGAAACCGGTGGCACGTTCAGCATCCGAGCTAATCGATATTCCTTAGGCTACCGTTTT
>JBCCAQ010000154.1:0-13114 GCA_039814735.1 Cyanobacteria bacterium P01_A01_bin.15 | reverse complement strand
TTCGCGGTGGCGAACCGCCTCAAACATCATGTTCTCGACAACAGCTGCGGAGAGCGCAACACACGAACACGCTTTCTACTCTTTTCTGAGTAAAGCCTATCAGCCCCACCCACCGATTCTAGATCCCTACGATCAGCTAGATACCAATGAGAGCCCGATTGATCTCCCGAATGAAATCAAAGCTGACCTAGCAGAGCACTACCAACGGGCGATTGCCGCCAATCGCTATCCCGATGGTGGGCATCGGGTCCTAAAACAGGCAATCGCCGACTACGTGCAAGAGACCGGCGGGCAAGAGACCGGGGCAGAGGTTTCAGCTGAGAATATATCGGTGGGCAACGGTTCCGATGAGCTGATCCGCTCTTTACTCATCGCTGTGGCCCTGGGTAACGGTTCAATTTTGGTGGCCAGTCCCACCTTTTCCATGTACGGCATCTTGGCGCAAACCCTTGGTATTCCAGTGGTTGATGTTGGCCGCAATGGGCAATTCTGCACTGACTTAAACGCCGCCCAGGCGGCCATGGCAGCACACCCCATTCGAGCGGTATTTATGGTGCACCCCAACTCTCCTACGGCCAACCCACTGTCTGACAATGAAATTGCCTGGCTAAGGCAGCTGCCCAGCGATGTGCTGGTGGTAATCGACGAAGCCTACTTTGAATTTAGCCAGCATACTCTGGTGACCGACAGTCTGAGCCGCAGCAACTGGGTGATCCTCAGAACATTTTCCAAAGCCTTTCGTCTGGCGGCCCACCGGGTCGGCTACGCTGTTGCCCAGCCCGAGCTGATCAATGCCCTGGAAAAAGTGCGCCTGCCCTACAACTTGCCAAGTTTTTCCCAGGCAGCGGCCCTGACGGCCCTGACCCATCGGACGTCGCTTTTGGCCAATGTGGACAGTACCATCACCGAGCGTCACCAGATGGCCACCTGGCTGGGGGAGCAGGCTACGATCGCAGCCTGGCCCAGCGCGGCAAACTTTATCTACTGTCGCCTCAGCGATAAGGGACTGGCCCGGTGGGGTATGGCCCAAGCAGAGGGGCTCAGCCACATTTTTAGCACCCTGCGTCAGCAAGGCACCCTGATCCGCTACACCGGAGGCGGACTGCGCATCAGCCTGGGCACCGCTGAGGAAAATCAGCGCACCAGGACCCATCTGGCAGCCACCGTAAGCTGGTCGCCCTAGCGTCCCAGCCCCAGACGCACCCGCCGTACGGTTTGGGGCAAAACACCTACCATCAGGGCAAAGGCTTCATTGGGAACATCATCAATGGTGCCCTTGTCAAAATAGGTCTTGAACTGATCTAGGATCATCTGGGCTCGATCGGACGAGCGGGGCTGGTCGGTAAAATTTTGGGTAAGGCGAATCCACTGCAGACGGATTTTAAGCGCCTTTTGCTGGTCTTCGTGATTATCAGGTTCAATCAATGACAGATTGCCCAGGGGAATAATTTTGTGGCAGCCCTGGTCAAAATCTCCGCCGACAGCGGCACCTGGGCCAGCGAACTCGGCATAAAATTCACGAAAAATAATTAGACCGTTGCGACGACGGCTATTGACGATTAGCAAATCGCCACGGTTTATCTTTTTGAGCAAACTATCAACAGCTAAGGTTTCATTCACAGGCACACTAGAACTAGAGCCGAGAGGTTGCTTGGCTCGCTCAGCCCACCACTTTACAGTACTATCCTCTACCTGCATAGCATTACCCAGCGACGATGTAGCTGGCACGGTGAACATATGAGGACGCTTGCGACCAGATTGCTTAGCCGGGGGCAAATAGCGCGGAAAGGGCTGGGATTGAGCATCCATCATTTTAGAGTGTCTACCTAGGGTGCAGGTAATCCAGACTAGTTACTCCTTATTTGATATGAATACGATGTTATTCGCGCCATAAATCAATAGAGTTTTATCTAGTCTTTGATAGTTACCCGGTCCTCCTCATAACGACTACATAAAAAATAATATTTATCAGGAGAATATGGATATTTTTACGGGGTGTAGGGTGTCAGACGCTGTATCTAAAGTGCGCTAGAATATCTGGCCCTACGCAGCTATCGCGTCTATAGCGCCGGTTCCGATAGTTTGAACAGTCTTAATTATGGGTCCCTAGGGGCTGATACAAATAGTTCTTTAACCATCATTTGCCGTCGCCGCCAGGGCTCCCCTTGATCGTAAATTTGATAGCCAATTTTTCGATATAGGGCGATGGCCGATGGGTTGTCGGTGGCCACATGCAGGTAAAGTCGCCTGACTCCCCAGTCTTGGCCAATGGACTCACAGGCTAAGAGCATCTGCTGGGCCAGACCGAGCCGCCGATGGTAGGGCTCAATGGCCACGTTGGCAATGTATGGACGGCGAGGCTGCAGCGGCTGCCAAAACTGCGATCGCAACGAGATCTCCACCGTCCCCACAATTTTAGGAGCAGCCGCTGGGGCCACTGGACGATGGACGACAACCAGACAGCCATATCGATAGGATGAACTGCTAAGGCGGCGCTTAACATCCTCTTGAATCGCCGTGCGCATTAGCGGATATAGCCAACGGTTAATGCGATTTGCCGGATAAAAACTCGCCAGGAGAAGCTCGACTAGCTGCTTGAGATCGTCGGAGCGGGCAGGCCGGAGCCGATAGCCCTGGGGCAGAGTAAGGACGCTATCCCAGTTGATTCTGGACATGGTGGGCAGCTGACCCGCAGGGGCACTCTTCAAATAAGACCATTCAACCAGGTAATAACCCCATCGTAATCGATGGCTGCCTGAGCGACCGCCACAGAAAAGGCCATGGTCCCAGTCGGGTGCACCAATTTTTTACAGTCTATTCTCACAGTTGGTTAACAAAAAAAATAGTGTGCATGGCAAGCCGAACGCACGGCCAATGGGGTGCTTCTAAGCCCAAGATTTTGGTTGTCGACGACGAACCTGACAATTTAGACCTGCTCTATCGCACCTTCCGGCAAGAATTTTGGGTGCTGCGGGCTGAGTGTGGGCAGGCCGCCTTGGATCGATTGACCCAACATCCCGATACGGCAGCAATCATTTCAGACCAGCGCATGCCTGACATGAGTGGGACAGATTTGCTCAAGCAGGTGGCCCAAGCCTATCCCAATACCATTCGAATTATGGTGACCGGCTACACCGAGGTTGACGACCTGGTCGATGCCATTAATACGGGCAGCGTATTTAAGTACGTCACCAAACCCTGGACCCAGGAGGCCCTTCGGAAAGTGGTTCGTCAGGCCGTAGACACCCACGGGGTTCTGACATCACGCACCCGAGAACTAGATCGTATCCTGGGGCAAAAAACCCTACTCAACGACATTACCCGCATCATTCGCAGCGCCGAAACCTCCCAGGAGATGATGCAGGTGATCGTCCGTACCCTGGGAGCCACGTTTGGGGCCGATCACTGTGTGCTACGCCCCCTCTACGACGCCCGGCAGACCGAAAGCTGCTGGACGACCCAGGGGGCAGCCGTCGATGGGGCCACCCTGGCCGCCACCGCCATCACCACGGATCGCCTTCAGATCCTGACGGCCCCAGCCAACGACTATCCGACCTATCAAACCCTGGCACCGCATACCAGCGTACTTATACCGCTGATCAGCAAGCATGAGTCTCTAGCAATCTTGGCCCTACACCACTGCCAGCGGCCCAAGCAATGGGCGAGAGAAGACCTAGACCTGCTTAAAACCTTAGTTGATCAGGCGGCTCTGGCTTTAGATCAAACTCGCACCTATGAACAGGTCCAGGCCTTGGCCCAAAGAGAAGTTTTAATCAACACCATCACCCAGGCGATCCACAGCAGTTTGGAGCCCAAGCAGATTTTTTCGACCATTACCCAACAGCTAGGGCAGGCCCTGCAAACCGATGGCTGTGCCATTTCCCTATGGACTGAGAACGACGACTATGTAGACTGTGTGGGGCTGTACGATGCCAGCCAGGACACAGCTCCGACCCCGCCTGACTCCCAGGTCAAAATTAGTGAAAACCCGATTTTGCAGGAGCTGTTGGCCAGCCGATCGCCAGCGGTCTTTGATGATCTGTCTGCCATGGCCACCTACACACCGAGGCATCTGCCGTTTCACTCGCCAACGGTGGCGCTGCTAGTGGTGCCGCTGATCACCGACGGTCAGATTATCGGTAGCATCAGCCTGCGTCAGACCCAGGCCCCCCGCCACTGGCACATGGAGGAAATTAACCTGGTGCAGGCGGTGGCCAACCAAGCAGCCATTGCCGTGCAGCAGGCCCGGCTGTATCAAACCACCCGCCAGCAGGCCGAGCAGCTACTCACCCTAGACAGACAAAAGACAACTTTTTTCCAGAATATTTCCCACGAGTTTCGCACCCCCCTCACCCTGACCATTAGCCCCCTGGAGGCAGCCGTAGAACAGGGCACCGGGCTGTCCCTCGAGCAATCGGCGATCGCACTGCGTAATTCACGCCGGTTGCTGCGGCTCGTGAACCAGCTGCTCGATCTGCAGCGGCTCGATGCTGGACACATGCAGGCTAGCTTTTATCCCTGCGACTTTGCCCAGGTGGTAACCACGGTTGCCGAGTCGTTTCAGGATGTTTGCGATCGCAAACGCATTACCCTAACCACCCAGATTCAGCCCTGTGTGCTCTATCTCGACCTCGAAAAGTTCGACAAGGTGCTGTACAACATGCTCTCAAACGCTGTGAAATTTACAGCCACGGGGGGCTCTATTCATATCAACCTCAACACCTTTGAACAGCGCTGCTACCTGGAAATTGAAGATACCGGGATGGGTATCCTACCGGCGCAGCTACCCCATATTTTTGAGCGGTTTCGCCAGGCCGACGGCTCCACCAGCCGTACCCACGAAGGTACCGGTCTGGGTTTAGCCCTAGTCAAAGAATTAGTAGAGCTCCATGGCGGGGATATTCGAGTTTCGTCAAGCTATGGCAGCGGCACCCTGTTTACCGTTGAGCTACCCATGGGGGCTGACCATTTGCCAACGGAGCAAATCCATCACACTCTGCGCACCCTTGAGCCGCAGCGCGCCGCCGTAGAGCTGGCCGGGCTGCACCCGACAGCGCCCCTGCTCGCCCCCAAGCGCACCGACGGAGTCGACATCCTCGTTGTCGATGACAACCCGGACGTGCGCGCCTATGTAGCCGCTATTTTGCAGCGCCAGGGATATGGCGTCAGCACGGCCCACAATGGAGCCGCCGGTCTAGAGATGGCCCGCCATAGCCAACCTCAGCTCATTATTACTGACCTGATGATGCCCCAGGTATCTGGGCTAGAGCTGATTCAACAGGTGCGGCTAGAGCCCATGCTCCAGGGCATCCCCATTATTTTGCTCACCGCTAAGGTCGATGATGGCACCCGCCTAGAGGGTGCCGAACAAGGGGCAGACGCCTATCTATCGAAGCCCTTTAAAGAACGGGAGCTGGCGGCGGCGGTGCGTAACTTGCTAGCCCTCAAAGCAAATGAGCGTAAGGTAAGCGATCTCAATCGATATTTGACCGAGTCAGTGCTCAAACGGTTTTTACCCGAGGCTTTGGTCAAAAAGGCCGCCCGTGGCACCCTACAGCTGCAGCTGCAGCCAGAGCCGAGACTGGTGACGGTGCTATTTAGCGATATTGTCGGGTTTACCCAGCTATCAAACCGGCTGCGATCGCAGCGGGTGGCCGAACTGCTCAACGACTATTTCAATGTTATGGCCCAGGCCATCTTTGCCAACGGAGGGACCATCGACAAATTTATGGGGGATGCGGTGCTGGCCCTGTTTGGGGCTCCCGAAACCCTGAGCCCCGATGAACAGGTGCGGCGAGCCATTGCCGCCGCCCGCCATATGTATAGAGCGCTGGAAACCCTCAACCACCAGTGGAGTCAGCAGGGGGTGCCGTCCGTAAAATTTCGCTGTGGCATCCACCAGGGCTCAGCTGTGGTCGGGATGTTTGGTAGCGCCGAGCGAGCCGACTATACCGCCATCGGCCCCAGCGTCAATATGGCCGCTCGCCTGCAGGAAGCCGCCGACGGCGAGACAATTTTGGTTTCAGCTGCGATCGCTGACTACCTAGATACCCAGGACATCATCCAGTGTAGGTCCCTACAGCTCAAGGGCATCGATGAAACGGTCCTAGCATTTAAAATTAAAACAAACGTACCAGCAAGTCTTACAGGGGTCTATCCCGTCGGTAATCCATAGCTGTGCAGAATGTGACGCATGCGCTTTTTAGCCCGCGACACGCGCTTGCGCAGGGTGGCCTGGGTGGGCACATTGGTTTCACCCAGATCGGTCAGCCGGGTGGTAATTTGCTCCCATGACAGCCGCTCGATGGTACGCCACACAAGCAGCTGGGCCGTATGATCGTCCTCACGGGACAGGGCCCTGAGCGCTTTGTATAGCAAATCAATTTCATGGCGCAGATCGATGGCCTCTAGCACATAGTCCGGCTCTGCACTAATTCGATACTCGATATCTTCGTAACTCTGGGATGCCTGTCGCCGAGCCTGACGGCTTTTCTCCCGCACGATATTAAAGGCGGTACGTTTGAGCCAGGCATGGGGATTGTAAATGATTTCCCCGTTGCGCTGCCGCGTTTTGCCCCGCAGATAGGCCTCAAATAAAATTTCATAGGGTTCGAACTGATGCATCAGCCGAAACTGGTAGAGATGGCGGCGTACCGTGGCCAGGGTGGGGTAGGCATAGGAATTGCCACGACCTAAAATTTCTGAGAGGGCAAGATCCAAAACATCCAATAAGGGCAAATCAGGTTGGGCAGCCATACCAATGAACCGAGCGATTCTCTTAATAGTGGCGTTCAGTCCGAACCTGTGACATTCCGCACGGTTTAAAGTTTGATGTCACAGACAAAGAGATGGTGCCACTAACCCCTTAGCACTATCAATCAGCCCATATCAACCCAGGTGCCCCTATGTTTAGCCACCACCCCCCCCACAATTTGGATATTAGCAACTATGCTCAGCCCTATCGCGAGCTGATCCAAACCTACTGCCAGCTCTCAGTGCAGCCCACCCTCAACGATGTGGACACCGAGCATCTCGACAGCATCCTAGCAACGGCTGAAACAGACCCGCTGGTGAGTTTTTTGATCGATGAAGCTGACCACATGCTGGCCCACCTGTTTGCCGACGACGTTGATACCATCCACCAGCAGCAAAAACTCCAAACCTGTCTGAATGAGGCCTGGCTTGATCAGGCGTTTCAGGATTTGACCCACCGTCTCCAAGCCTCCCAGTGCAAGCACCTGCAGCAGTATCTCAAAGAGCAGGGTTTTTACAGCGGGGCCATCGACGGGGTGATGGGGCAATCTACCCAGACCGCCATGGAGCACTACTGCGATCAGCAGGGTGAACTGCCACAGCCATTTCCCATCCATACCCCCGATGTGGTGAATTGACAAAACCTGCTGCAACCCTCTCTGGCAATACCGTAGAGTCCATTACGATAGCCGCTCACCACTGACCCAGTCACGGTATTGACCACTACACCCGCTGTCACAAATCTACGGATGCCATCACTAATAGTAGTAGCAGTGATCCTTTAGAGCCATAAAAAAGAATACTATGCAATCCAACCTTCAGCGTTTAATTGAACGTTATCAACAGGGTGAGCGCACATTTCACGGATTGGATTTGAGCGGATGCGATCTGAGCCACTTAAAGCTATCTGAGATTGATCTCAGCTATAGCCTATTAAAAGGGGTATCTCTGGTGGGTACAGATTTGCAATGGGCGGTTTTGCGTGATGTTGACCTGACTCGCGCCAACTTAACCCATGCCCATCTGCATCGAGCAAATCTCCGACGTGCAAACCTAACGATGGCATCGCTGCAGCAGGCAGACCTGCGGGCTGCGGACCTCAGCGGGGCTACTATTGCCAATACGGTTTTTGTCAACAGCAACCTCTGGGGGGCCATCTCTCCAGACGGGGTCAGTCCCCTGCAGGGGAGCTGGCTAACCGCCCGAGGCATATTGACTACTCAACCCGTAGGCGGCGGGTAATAACCACCATGCCATCTTCTCGCACCAGTAGCCCCGATACCCAGAGGTTATCGGTACTCTCGGGGGCGTCACCAAGCTTAAACAATCCACCGGCTGACAGCAGCTCTAGGTCAATGGGGCGGGGGGTAAAGAAATCCTCAGCTGTCGTTCCTTCATCCAGGGCAGCTCCCAACAGGTAGCGCTCGCCCAGGGGCTCTTGCACGATGGCATCAAATCCATAGTCTTCACCGGGCACCACCCGCTCCGGTAAAATCACGACGACTTCTGGAGAGTTGGTTTCGGAGTTGAGCTGATTGCGCTCAGATAGGATTTCTTGAGAGGTGATTTTTTCACCGTTAAACTGCTGTCGAGAACGAATACCCGACTCCAAAATCAGGGGACGGGGGTCTGTCTGCACGCCGTCAATGTAGGTTACAGTTTCGGCTACGTAGCCACCATCAATGGCGTCCCAGGACTGCAGCTCCACTCGATAGCTGAGGGTATCGTAGCGCTCCCAAAGCTGCGGCAGGGTAGCCTCAAGCATGTCATAGTTAAACCCGTCACTGTTGGCAAAGTCGTCGGCATAAAATGCCATTACCGCTTCAATGTCCTTTGCATTTGAGGCCGCTTCGATCTGCTCTAGGGCACTGATAAGGGCCGGAGGGGCCGTGTCTGGAGGGGCGGCCTGAGCCGATAAACTCCCCATGCTCATCCCCAGCACACCGAATGAAAATAGAGACCAGCGACCAGGATGAATCATGGGCAAATTCCTCTGTAATAGTAGTTGTAACGGTGGATAGGGTGTGGACAAATGATAAAAATTCGTGGGGTGGGAGCCCCTAAACTCAACGGACTGATGCGCTCTTCGAGAAAGCGCTGCCCCGTTGGGGCCAATTCAGCGGATAATAACCTCTGGCTAAGTTACCCTCATCAGGTACCCTGACCACAGCTGTTTATCCCGGTACGGCTGGCTCAATGCTTAATAGCAGCTACCCATAGATAAACTAGGTCTCTCACATTATGGACGACAGGCGAGGAAATCGTGAAGGCAATAAGCTCCTGATTGCCGCCAGCGGCACGGGTGGCCATCTTTTTCCTGCGATCGCAATCGCCGAACATCTGACTGGCCCGATCGAGTGGCTCGGGGTGCCCGACCGCCTAGAAACTGAGCTGGTACCCAAATGTTACCCCCTCCATACGGTAAGCATGGGCGGCGTTCAGGGCAGACTGGGGCTAGGTACATTAAAAATTTTTATTCAGTTCATACGGGCTACCCTAGCGACCCGCCGAATTCTACAGCAGGGTGGTTTTCAGGGGGTGTTTACCACCGGGGGATACATTGCCGCCCCGGCAATTATTGCGGCTCGCAGCCTGGGGCTGCCCGCTGTGCTGCATGAGTCTAATGCGATGCCCGGCAAGGTAACTCGCTGGCTGAGCCGCTGGTGCTCGCTGGTGGCCATTGGCTTTAAGGAAACCCGCCAGTATTTACCCCAGCAGGCTAAGACTTTGTATGTGGGGACGCCGGTGCGATCGCAGTTCCTCGCCGACAGCAAAGCTAGCCCCATGGATCTACCAATCCCTGAAGGGGCTCCACTGATTGTGGTCGTTGGCGGCAGTCAGGGGGCGCTCACCGTCAATCAGCTAGTGAGGACTGCGGCCCCGGCCTGGTTTGAGGCCGGAGCCTGGGTGGTCCATCAAACAGGCAGCAACGATCCTGATACCGAGAGTCTCCACCACACGCAGTACATCCATCGCCCATTTTTTACTAACGTAGCAGCCCTCTTTAAGCGAGCCACGCTGGTGATCAGCCGAGCGGGAGCTGGCACCCTGACCGAGCTAGCCATGACCCAGGCCCCGTCCATACTGATTCCCTACCCCTTTGCAGCAGACGACCATCAAACCTATAACGCCAGCACCTTTGGCAATGTGGGAGCAAGTCAGGTATGTTCGCAGTCAGAACTGACCAGCGAGGCGTTACAGCATCGGGTCTTAGCACTACTAGACGATTCAAAACAGCTGCAGAGTATGCGATGTGCAGCCGCAGCTTTAGCGGTCAACGATAGCGCAGAGCAGGTAGCAAAGCTGCTACAAGAGATCATCGCAGATAGCAAAACCTAGACAGCATCGCTATTCTCTCCCCAGGCCCTCAGTCTCACCAGTTGTCTCGGGAGGAATGTCATAGGCAGGCAGCTGACCTGACCGTAGATCAGTCTGACGCTGGGAAAGCTCGGTACGCACGGCCTCGGTGTCAGCGGTTGCCGGAATCCTGCTCAGGGCCTCGTCAATCAGTGGGTCAGCATCTTCCGATAGGCCCTCTTCAAGGTAGAGATCGGCCAGATTCACATAGGAACGCCAAAGTCCTGCCTGGGCCGCAATTTGATACTGTTCTGCGGCAACGTCAACCCGACCCAGGGTGTCATAGACCTCAGCCAGGTGAAAGTGGGCCGTGGCATTATCACCATCTAGGCTTAGGGCTCGCTTGAGCTGGTCTTCAGCCCCGGTCAGTTCCCCTGCTTCTAGCCTTTCACTACCGATGACGGTCAACGCTTGCGAAATCCGAGGTAGAGATGTTCGAAACCCAACCAGCCCCAGCAGCAGCAAAATCGACAGACCGAGCTTTGTTTCTTGCCACAGATAGCGCCGGATACCAAGGGACGCCAATGCTTGCTCCACACCTTGGCGACCTGCATCGGTCAGCACTCCCCCCGCCGTTACCAGGGTAAGTACACCCTGCCCCACCACAGCAAAGGACCCCAGTAAACCAGGGGTCACCGCTAAAAATTTGGAGCTAATATCTATCACTAGGCTGGCCGATGCTGCCAGGGCGCTCACCGTACCCGCATTCCAAAGCCAGTCAAAACGATCCAGGCGATGGACAGGAGCTTCTAAATTCCACCACCAGGCCGCATCATCCACCGAGAGGCTTTGTCGCCACTGTTCTAAAGGTATATGGGCCAGCAGCTTGGCCGTGCAATGGCGCAGCCGCTGATCTAGCTGGAGCAGCTGCAGCGTTTGCTCAGTGGAAAGTTGGTCAGCCCGTAGCTGGTCGCGGGCGAGGAGAACGGCTAATACAGTAGTTTGAGAGGGATTTGCCGCATTTTCTAAGGTGCCAAGGGCAGCGGAATAGTGAACTAGGGGCGTTTGGGATGATGCATCCATAGACTGAACCAACGTTCGTTTGCTTGTTGTGCCGCTGCGAAAAATTTTAGTCGTTTGTAGGCTACGGGGCTGGGTACTGGCAGCCAGCAATCATCAGACTAGCTAGCGACGGTCAGTTTTCCAAAGCGGATTGTTTGCCTCTTTTCATGTGGCTTAGGATCTCCTACTCAACTGCTCTGTTTTGATCTAAACATCTTCTTACCCTCAGCCTCCCTAATAAATATCTGATACATAAGAACTTTCCCACAGAATTCACAGCACGGGAGAAAAACTCTCACAGGTACCTTCAGGCAGCACCCTGCTCAAATCGTTTATAGCGAATGATGGCCACCAGCGAAATCCAGAAATCGTCTGCATATGACAATCGACAGGTAATCAATCCGCCAGCGTGCCTTCACAACATTCTCAAGATTTACCGATAGCCTCGCAATATGCTGAATTATCTCTCAAATTTTAAGTGGGAAAATCATTAGAGAACATCATAATAAGAAGCCCCCACAAACGCTAACGCTCATGGAGGCTTCGGTTTAGATATAGGTGGAATTCAATAAATCGTTCTTCTATGGGTCTACTATACGCCAGGAGAATTCACAGGGGACCCGATGAAGAGGAAACCTATCGTCTGCTTACACAACCATCAACTTTGCTTGATTTGGGTGTGAGATCACAGCGCTGTGGGTAAACAGAAGATTGACTAAAGGATTCTATTTCCATTGTGTGGCGGCTGTTGTATCGGACCAGGGGCAATTTAAAATACAACAACACCCAAACAATCAGCTGAGGGGCTCTTCTATATTAAAACAAGACTTCCTATAGTTGTTGATATCAGGCAAGCCTACTACCAACAGAACTCTCTAGCGCAAGTAAGAAGAAATACCAGTGATTTGTTTGGGTGCTGTTTTTGACCCGTCGAGTGATTCTATCGAGATATCTATCGTTAGACCTCCTTTCGTGACGGCTATGGGCTCTTCAGCGCATGTCCTTATAGTATTCCTACGTCGCCCTCATATCCCTTCTCCGATACAAACGTTAATGTTGTTATTTGCCACTATTGTTTCTGCTGAACAGTGAGATAACTCTATGGGCACTGCGGCTGAACCCGTGCCTAGGAGTAAGGGTCTTTGGTTAAAATCGGGCCGTTCAATCGGGGGGCTTTCTTAAGCAATAAAAAGCCCCTGCCAGTTTGGCAGAGACTTGGATTGTGCGCATTAGGAAAGAGAGACAAGAACTGAGTACGAGCGTTTAGCAACCTAAACGTCATATATTCGAGCTTCACGGGCGTGGGGATTCTCAGCGCAGTAGCGTGCAAAGGCGGCGTTTGGGCTGAGCCTTAGCTGACGGGCTTTTGCTGTTTGCAGTTCTTCGACAGTCTCCCAGGCAATAGCTGCATCAATGCTCCTGGGGCCATGCATTTCAGTGAGGCGACGGGCATGTTCTAAGGCGGCTTTTAGCCGGGTTTCAAACGTAGCTTCGGACGATGGCTTCTGTAACGGCGTGTCGGCAAGAGAAGTGTTAGTAGAGGTTGTAGCTGTGGCAGACGTAACAGTGGTATAAGACATGGCTAAAACTGCGGTTTTTTGTGAACTGTTCATAGCTTAACCATAAGCTCCGAAAATAGGAAGACCGAAAACATATAAGTTTCATCTATGATTTATTAGTTTTTTTTACCTGTCACTAGAGGGAGCGAGTAGCGTCGGTGCAAAATTTAGCTGTAGCTTATGATGCTCAAATATTCACCCCACAAAAGAGCCTCCGCCGTATGGCAGAGGCTCTATGGGATATGTGTAGGGAGAGTTAGAAGAGAGAAAGGGTGCCCCATTAATAATGAAGCTTCGCAGACGGAAACGCACCAGGCACCCAAACTAGACCAAGCGCGCCCCGCTCTGTCAGCGGACAATGGACTTAGTGCGAGCATCTAGCGTATCAAGCCGGGCTTCTTGGATATTCTCAACAGCTTTGGTTTGGGTATTGAGGTGCTCGA
>JBCCAQ010000379.1:0-3161 GCA_039814735.1 Cyanobacteria bacterium P01_A01_bin.15 | reverse complement strand
GCTGCTATCCATTAGCCGTGCTAAACAGCGCAAGCTCTGGACCACCGCTCGACTATTTTTGACCCGTCATCCCCATCTAGCACAGCTGCCCTGTCGGCTAGATGTGGCCCTGGTCAGCTGTCACACGGCACCACCCCCAGTAGGACAAACCTGTCTAGCCCTAGCCGATGGTAAACGGTACCTGGTGCTTCAAGACTATTTAGTCAACGCGATCGAGGGTTAAAAAAATAGCTATGCCAGGGTTTCAGGGCAGTAGCCTAACCCTTCAACAAACTGTTTGCGAAACTCTTCGATTTCGTAGCGGTCGGGTTTGCCATGGGAAACGACGGCGACCTGATAGCGTCGCATGACATCTACCGCCGTTTGACCGGTCTCTAGACCCCACAGGGCCATGCGAATACGATAGCCGGGAGTATATCGACCGCCTACCTCATCTAAAAAAGCTTGAAAATTAGACGCCGTGTCGGGGGAAACGCTTTCGTGTAGCCTGATCCGAATAATCCAACCGTCGATGCGATGAATGACGCTGACGAACTCTAACGGCAGCTGGGTTAGTCGATGTAGCCGTTCAACAACCCGCAGAACAAGACTTGCATTGGATAAATAGTAAACGTAATCCATAGGTTTAAAGCGGTGCTACAGTCTAGATCGTTTGAACCATGTAAGCTACCGGTCCACAAATCGCCTCAGCTTATAGTCTGGCATTAAATTCATCGCCCTAGGCAGGCTAATGAGATGCCTTTATCAGAAAATTAACGGTATCTATATCCGCTGTTTTTTCCATGTCTCTACCTAACAGCTACTCGTCGAATCATAATCACAATTATACTGACCAGCCTCAGTCTAAGGATGATTATTCCCTGACGGCCTATCAATATAATCTGCCGCCTCAACTAATTGCTCAGGAACCAGTCACACCGAGAGATCGCTCCCGGCTGATGGTGGTAGCTTCTCAAAACAATCATCACCACGTCTATTTTAGGGATCTACCCCAGTTTTTGTGTCCTGGAGATCTGCTTATTGTGAACAATACGCGGGTCATACCGGCGCGAATGTATGGATACAAAACCAGTGGAGCCAAAGTTGAAGTTTTATTACTAGAGCCGCGTCCCCCCCGGTGGCTAGCGCTGGTTAAACCTGGACGACGGTTGCAGCCGGGGAGTGTGATTGTCTTTGGCCCCAATTTAGACAAGCCGGTGCTCAAAGCTGTCGTGGAGGCCTGCGATCGCACTACCAATGGTCGACTGCTTACCTTTACATCCCTGACGGGTGAACCTGTGGACAGCCTCATGGAATCTCTCGGGGAAGTGCCCCTGCCGCCCTACATTACCGCATCCCAGGCAGAGCCTGACCAGTATCAAACTATCTACGCCCAGCATCCTGGCGCGGTGGCGGCCCCGACCGCCGGTCTGCACTTTACCCCAGAGGTCTTTGCTGCCCTCGAGCAACGAGGGGTGCAGCGAGCTGAGGTCACCCTGCACGTAGGGCTGGGCACCTTTCGCCCGGTCGAGGCCGAGACGATTACCACCCACCAAATGCATGCGGAATGGGTGGATTTACCCCAAGCCACGGTGGATGCCATCGAGCAAACCAAGGCGCGGGGTAATCGTGTCTTTGCCGTGGGTACAACAACAACTCGCACCTTAGAAGGCGTAGCGACCCAGGAAGGTCAGCTCAAAGCGTATCGAGGACCTGTAAACCTGTTTATTTATCCCGGCTATGACTGGAAGGTCATTGATGGTTTGATTACTAATTTTCATTTACCTGGTTCTAGCCTGCTGATGTTGGTCAGTAGCCTGGTGGGTCGTCAGCGGCTTATGGCCCTATACCAAGAGGCGATTAAACAGGCATATCGGTTTTACTCCTTTGGTGATGCCATGGTGATTCTGCCGGATGCCCGCTTGTAACATTCGGGGAACACAACCGTAGCCTATGCGTCATTCTCCATGTCCCCCATGGAGAACGTGCCGTCGAACATACTTCGTTTAGAACTATGCTTCGAGGCCGTTCTCCCTTTCTTTCCAGAGGTTACATCTTGTTTCAGGACGTTACTGCAAACGGTTCTGGAATCAAATCGGGTACTTATTATCAATTTTTTGTCGGTTTCTTATCAATACAGGTTTACTATAGTGGGTGATGTTGGCTTACGCTAAGCTGGCGCTAATGCGAACTCACCAGTCAGCGCGATCGCACCCCTATGCCCCCACTGACCCAGTCAAACCCGGTCATCGGCACCGTCAAAGGTCCCGGCGAAGATGGCAACCAATACCTGTTTATCACCGCCGATAATCAGCATGTCAAAATCGGCGAGTTTGTCTTTTATACAGTGGCTGCCCCCGATGCCAGCGCTGGAACCTGGGAGATTTTAGGCAAAATTTCTGACCAGCGGCTTATTGACCACCTGCCCGATCGGCTTTTTGCCGATACCCAGATTAGCCCAGAGACAGTTGCGTCACTGATCGGGTTCGCCTATCCCCATCCAGAAATCTACGAAGTGACGGTGGATGTGATTGGCTATTTCCACCCGGCTCTTGGCTTTATCAACCCTCGTATCGCCCCGGAGCCAGGTGCTAAGGTCTGTATTGCAGCGGATAGCTATCTGCAGCAGGTGATTAATAAAAAGCAGCCGACTGAGGTGGGCTCAGCCCAAATTGGCTCCCTGCTTTTGCGGCCTGGCGGTGCCGTACCCGTGGCCCTAGACGTCAAGGAAATTGTCAGTACCCACATGGCAATTTTGGCGGGCACTGGCTCCGGTAAAAGCTATACCGCAGGCGTGCTAATCGAAGAGTTTTTACAGCCCTATAACCGGGCAGCCGTCCTGATTTTTGACCCCCATGGGGAGTACAACACCCTTGCCGAAATGCGGGGTCATGAAGCTTTTCACGCCAGCGATGGCTATGCGCCCAAGGTGCAGATTCTGACCCCCGACGATATTCAAATTCGGATGTCGTCCCTTGACTACTACGATATCCTGACCCTCCTGCCGGAGATGAGCGATCGCCAGCAGTCAATTCTCAACAAGGCCTTTACTATTTTGGGTAAACACAAGCGGGGGGACTACCGCTGGAACGTCAACGACCTGATTGCAGCGGTCTATGAGGCGGATACCACCGCCGATGATGAGGGCAATGACAAGGTGGGCTCCTCGGCACCAGCCCTAG
>JBCCAQ010000020.1:0-33995 GCA_039814735.1 Cyanobacteria bacterium P01_A01_bin.15 | reverse complement strand
GGTAAGAGCGTTGCTGTACATGGCAACGCTCTCAGCACTACGCTCGAATCCACCGATTCGCCTGTTCTATCAGCATCTACTTGAGAAAGGAAAAGTCAAGAAAGTTGCCATCATTGCCTGTATGAGAAAGCTGCTTATCTGCCTCAATGCAATGGTCAAAAACAACGAAGAATGGGACGACTACAAGGTGACTGCATTGCTACAGAAGTCCTAACCTCATTTGGTTCTAGCCGCTTCAGGACTGTTGTTAATTAGCCACTTTTCATGGCTTTAGCCTTTGTTTTTTGACTCGCAGAAGACAGGCTAGATGGCCCTGCTCACTTTTTGATAACAACAGCTAAGAAAAGAGCAGGAAGCAAGTTTGGATAACTCATCTCCTGCTAAAAATTCACTCAACTACCCTTGGCAGCAAACATAATCGCTTTCGGGGTAATACGTCCGTCTACCCGACTTTGTTCTACATAGGCTAGTATTTCAGCCTGGTTAAAAATTAAAGGCTCATTTGCCATCAGACGGCTCAACGTCAAGGTTTGACAACCTCGCTAAGCAAGGACTTAATTCTGAGGTTAGTCACATCCAAATTAAACCGCTGTTTAGCCAGCATCTGTGCCCGCTGAGCACAGGAGTTTGCCTGACTGGGATGGCCATGGCAGATGTTAATAATATCAGCCAGCCGCTGAACATCCCCAGACGGTGTCAGCCACCCCGTCTGTCCATGGTCGATTAGCTCTGTGGCCCCCCCGGCAGCAGCGGCAACGACTGGTGTCCCGCACAGCATAGCTTCAACAATGACCCGACCAAAGGGTTCAGGGGCCGTAGAGGTGTGGGCCACCAAATTGCAGGCGGTCATCAGCTGGGGAATATCGGAGCGAAACCCGAGAAACCTAACCCGATGTTCCAGGTTCAGGGTCTTGATCTGACGGTGCAGCTGTTGAACATAGTCTTGCTCACCAAATAGGGCATCCCCCACCAATAGAGCCATTACATTATCTGGACAATATTGCAGCGCCTCTATCAAAACATGTTGACCCTTCCAGGGAGAGAGACGGCTAAAATGGCCAACAACAAATGGAGGTGTCGGCTCTGCATTCTGTGGCGGCTCGGATACTAGCTCAGCAGACAGTAGCTCGTTTCGAAGAGAGTCTTGCTGATTGGCATGGGCGCTATAGGTCTCCGGACAAAAGCCGTTGTAAACCACATGGACTCGGTCAGCTCGTCCACCCGCTTGGATAAAAGCCTCACGGCTAGCTTGGGAGTTGGCAATCACTAGGGCAGCTCGATTGGCCAATGTGGTGATAATCCGGCGATTTGTGGCGCTAAAGTGATCAGGGGAAACAATATCGTGCAGATGATAAACCAGGGGACGACGGCTAAGAAAGCTGGCCATTGCTCCGACAACTAGGGCTTTTTGGGTATTGGCATAGAGCAGGTCATACTGTTTACTAAGCTGGGCCACCGTAGTAACGAGGGGAACTAACCGATTTATACTTTTTACACCGGCCAGGAGACCGCTGGCTTTTTGGACCTGGAGGGATTGGTCCGCGAGAATTTTGACCTGGATATGGCGTTTCCGTAGGTAAGCCGGAAACGAGCCTTCGGTAAATACAGCCACAAGACTGGTTGTCTGAAACGGCTCCGCAATGTCGGCTAAACAAAGTTCAGCCCCCCCTAGCTTGCCGCTCTGGTCTAGAAATAGAATCTTCATGCTCTTTTATACGCTAGATTTTTTCTAAACAGCGAGACGAGCTTGTTTTCAATATAGAAGTGGACAACGCAGCCAATTAGGACAGTTACCACGCAGGCCAATACCATGCCAGCTGTGCGAAAGCCGATCCCGCTGATGCCCATGACCTGGATAACCTTTGTCATAATTGACAAGATCGGATAGTGGGTCAGATAAATGGAAAAGGAGGCGGCACCAAGGATGGCAAACCATTGATGTATGGAAACCCTACGACACTTTTCTAGAAAGGCGGCTCCCGCCACAATGAGCACCGACGATGGACCATAGGCAACAAATTCATAATAGTGAGAGAGACTGGAGGCGTTAGCACTTGTTCGTAGGATATAGACATCCAACAGTCCGGCTATCACAAATGTTAGACACCCCACCAACAGCATTAGCAAGCTTAGGGGGGCTCTCAGCTGCATTCTTTTAAACAAAACACCGAGCAGGCACCCTGCCGCAAACTCAAGGTTGTAAAATGAGAAAACAAAGTCGGTTAAATAGTGACTAGCCTCAGCTAGCTGAACCCCTGGGAGGACATCGGCTACTATAAAAAACGCCGTGAGGGATAGCCCGGCAAACACAATATTCATAAATACCCTGGGCAGCAAAATTACGGCGGCAAATATAAAATAGAAAAAGACCAGGTGGCTGAGAAACCAGGCAACGCTAAGGATAGGGGCATGGCTTTGGGGGATGAGCAACAGAGATTTAATAATCACCCCTATGTCTGTCTCATGTCCTTTACCAAAGGACGGCATCAAAAAATAAATTGGAATAATACAAAGACTGACAAACCAATAAAAAGGATAAATGCGGACACAGCGTTTTATCAAAAACTCCCTTGCCGTGTGCTGACGCCCGATGTACTTAAAGCTAGATAGCGCTAGAAAGAACCCACTTAATACAAAAAAGAAATCAACGCCCGAGTCTCCAAACTCAAAGAGCGAGCGTAAAAAAGGCTGGTCAAATTTAAGACTAAACAGCTCCGTCGCATGAAAGGCAACAATTAGCAGAGCCGCTATCCCCCGCAGACAGCCTAGAAGCTCTAGCTGCTGCATCTTTTTACCCAACTGCTTCATAACGGTGTCCTTTTTGTTTTACGTGGGTACCCCTGATTTAAGCTCACCATAGATACCCAACGTTTCCGTTGCCACACGGGTGACGTTGAGCCAGTCTAGATTTTTCTGGGCCTGGGCTTTCCAATAGTTTAATTTGGTTGAATTTTTGAGCAGCCCGGCGATGGTGGTGGCCAGGGCCTGGGGGTCACCCGGCGGTACCAACAGCCCGGCTCTACCTTGCTCTAGAACTTCAGGAATACCGTCCACACGGCTGGCGACAATGGCACAGCCGACTTCTCTTGCCTCTGAAATGACAAGACCAAAGGGTTCTCGATGGGAGGCTAAAACAAACACGTCTGTGGATAACAAATAGGTGCGAGGATCGGACTGAAATCCTTCAAAATGGATGCGATTGGCTACCCGCGTTTGACGGGCCTGGGCTTGAAACTGTTCTTTTTCTGGGCCATGGCCCACCAGGTAAAGGTGAGCCTCGGGAAAATCGAGGGCAACCTTTTCAAAGGCCACAATTAGCTCCGCAATCCCCTTGCGGGAATTCATCCCGGCAACGGTGGTGATGGCCGGACGCTGCAGACGGGCGGGCGGACAGTCGGTAAGGGAGCCTACCCGAGGACTCTCAAGGGTACCGTTGGTGACAACCCTCAGCTTGTGGGGGGGAATCCCTCGATGCTGCATTGACTGGGAGACGGCCTGGCTGACGGCGATCACTCGATCGGCCAATCCCATCAGCTTGGCGCTCTCTTGAAACTCATTGTGGACGGTGGCGACTAACCCGTACTGGCTCCAGAGCTTGAGGCTACGGGCTAGCACCGCCCCTGTCATCATATGGGCATGGACGATATCTGGCTGGACCCGCTGCACGATGGCTCGATACTGGGAGGCGGCCCGAGTCAGGTTGCTCCAGGTGCGGGTTTGGTTAAGCTGAAAGTGGGTCACTTTGTATTGGGCCAGCAGGGTCTCGTATTCGCCACCGCCGGAGATTACGCTCACCTCGTACCCGGCCTGGGCCTGGAGACAAGCCAGGTCTACGGCAACATTGACAATTCCGTTCCCTACTTTTTGAATGTGGTTGAGAATATGTAGGACTCGCATTAGATCGCTCCAGCCGTGGGACGTTGGATGGCCTGTAGCCCGTTCAATACACCTAAATATTGACGGACGATGCAATCGATGGTGAAAGCCTGCGATCGCACCTTCAACACCTGGGTATCCATGGGCTGATTAAGGGTCGCTATAATCGCATGGGCCATGGCCCCATGGTCACCAACCGGCACCAGTTCACCGTACTGACCTTTATTTAAAATCTCGGCGGGACCGCTTTCACAGTCAGTCGACACCACCGGCGTCCCGGCCGCAATGGCCTCGGCCACCACATTGCCAAACCCTTCATAGATCGATGACAGCACAAAGACATTGGCCCGGGCCATGTAGGCATAGGGATTTTCAACAAAACCCAGAAACAGAACATCATCCTGCAGCCCAAATTTTTGAATCAACAGATCTAACTCGGGTTTAACCTCAGGTTCACGGGGATCCACATCCCCCAAAATCATCAGCCGGGCCGGACAGTGCTGACGCACCAGGGCAAACGCCCGGATCAGCGTAGCAAAGCTCTTTTGCTTTACAATGCGCCCCACCCCCAATAAAACAGGCGGCTGGTTGTCTGCAAACCAGGAATGGGCTATGGCCTCCTGGGCTTTTTCAGTAAAGTCAGACGTGACCACAGGGTTGTGTATCACCGTCATCCGCTGCATTGAGATTTTGGCATGTTGCTCAATATCGCGGGCCACCCCCTCTGAGGCGGTCACAATGGCATCGGCCCAGGGATAAAAGTAGCGCACCACCGCCCACTTGATTTTTTGCATCAGCATGGCGTGGCGATCTCGAAACTGTTGGGAGAGGTTGGTCTGCACACACATAACCACCTGGGTACTCACCCCTGCCAGCCGCTTTGCCCAGGTAGCCGAGCTAAAAATATCCAGCGTGGATATTAAAAACGTAGGCTGTTCTTGTTTTAGATAACGCTTTAGGGCCAGCGTCTTAAACAGAATAACAGGGGACCTTGCATCCAGGTTCACCAGGCGGATCGTTTCTGGAATCTTTGATAAATAGGCCCCCTCGGCCTGGGCAACGACCAGATCGACATCAAACCCACGCTCCGCAAACCCTTCAGCCAGATGCAGCATGACCCGCTCAGCCCCGCCCCCATCCAGATTGGGAATAAACAAACTAATAAATGGCTGTGGCATTTTACTCCTTAAGATTGAATACTAAAACACTTTGTTACCGGATCCCCAAGCCGTTAGGCAAAAGCAGCAGGCCAATCTCTCAGCGGTCTCAAGCCGGAGCCAGCTCAAGCACCAGGGGCGCATCGCTAACGTTTAAGACCAGTGACCTGGGGTTGTTATATTGGGCCGTGGGGGTGGCTGACTGCAGCGGCTGATATAGCCTGGCTGTGTTGATGGCGGTGGCTAGACTCACCGTCACCGTTTGGAGCGGCACGGCAATATCACGCTGGTTCACCAGATCAAAACTGGGAACTTCTTGCCAGAGAATTAGATAAAACCGTCCATCCTGTTTTTGTAGCAGGGTATGGTGAACATTTGTGGTTGTGCCAGTCATAGCGTAGCTCAGGCTGCCTGGTACAAAGTCTCCTGGCGTATCCTGCAGCAGCGCGATCAGGTTTTGGAGAGCCCTAAAGGCCGGTTTTGGAGAGCCATCCTGACGGAGCAGCCCAAAGTTACCTTCACGGTTCGCAGTTTGCCATTTATCAATCAGCTCGTTCATATAAACTCGCCGGATATCCCGATTAAAATACTCCAGCCACAACCGGGGCACATATTTTCCCCCCGCTGCCTCGGACACACCAGGCTGACCCGAGTCGTCGGCGATCGCATTGTGCCACCCAGTCTCCGTTGCGATCATCGGTTGAGCAGGGCATATCTGTTGCGTAGATGGAATCCAGTGCCAGTCTAGACCCGCCGTGGGCGGCTCGCCACCGGGGTAGCTGTGCATGGCCCCATAGTCACAGTTCACCGCCCCCAGCTGGGTAGCATTGTGCCAGAGCGCCACAGTTGGGCTCAGCACAGGCAGCGCCGCTGTGGCCGGGTCGTTTTTAATCGCCCCATACAGCTCAGATTGAAACAACTGCACACCCCCTGGAAAAGGCTGTTCTTTGTAGGTTAAGTCCTCCCAAACATCCCACTCATTGGGGCCTTCAACCGCTTCAACCGCCGTGGGAATTGTTTTGACAATATCAACGGCAGCGGCGGCTGTGGCCTGATCTCTGGGATCCATCACCAGCACAGATTTAATCCCCAGGGTGGCCAAGTCGGCAAGCTTTTGCAGAGTCTCCGTATCATCTTGCCTGACGCCGTCTCGAATATGGCGAATCCCTAGCTCCTGAAGTCTGGGTCTAATCATAGTGTCGTAGTTACTGTAGGCGCTGTTTCGTCTGTTTAGATGCACCACCACACCCACTGAGTCGACAAATAAATTAGCAGAACGGGCTGTTTCAGCTGGGCTCTGGGACTGGCCAGGTAGGACGGTACTACAAGCAACAATTGCACCGGTCAAAAACACTAGCAGATACCGACGACGCTGTATCCAAGTAGGTAATAAAGACTTCATAGTAGTTAGATTTCCAAAAATCTCTGGTAGAGCAGGGTAGCATTTGGCAGCAGGGGATGGTCTGCTAGTTCACGTAGCACATCTTGTTTGATTCGAGCCTTTGCCTCGGTGGGAATAGCCACCAGATGCTCGGGCTGATTTAGCTGTTTTTGGGTCTCTTTGAGCTGATTAAAAATAGTGTCTTGAATCTCAGGGGTAACTGGCTCCATATAAAATGAGGTACCGTAGCGCTGGTTGACCCTTTCCACCACTCGATGGGGAGATTTTGTCGTATCTTTGAAGTCCGAAACAACGATACCGTCACGTACGGACCAAACCCGTTCGTAAAAGTTGATATAGCTTTGAATTGCAAATCGAGTAGACAGGGTGCGATCTACCACTAGAACCGAGGCAATGGCATCGATCGGATTGCGAATTAGGACAACGCAGGGAATGCCATAGGCGACCGCTTTGGTCACCTGGAGCGGCGCGTGCATATGGTGCGCCGCTTTGGCTGTGGGATTATACAGCCGAAATACTTTGGAGAAAAAGGAGTTGGCCGACCGGGGAAATCCCTCGATACAAATATCTTTTTCGGGGGATACTTTTTTCCATTTATTTTCCTTTGAAAATGGGATCAGCTGAAACAGAATTTCATGGCGTCCCATGATATGCCCTGTTCGGTACTTTGTATTTTTAATCAGTCTTTTAGTAATCATGGAACAGGTACTCAAGCGACGACACGAATTGGTTTGTTGACCGATTGGGAACACACAAAGTTAAGCTGGGCATGGTAGCGAGACGCCGCTAGAGCGATGCCTAAAAATCCCCAGAGCACCATGCCTACCACGCCAATCATGGCGACATTGAGACCCATCTGGGCAAATATGCCAAATGCGATCGCACGGGCGGCACTGGCAAAGGTATCAAAACGGGTCTCGGCCCCTTGGAAAAGTTTAAAGAAAATCAGAAAAATCCCGGTAACATAGGGCAGCGTTCCGAGCCAGCCCAGGGAAAACAACAGGGTTAAAATACCGCTATCCTGACTTCCCAAACGGTCGCTTTCCACCACTGTCCCCAGACCTCGACCCACCCCCTCGCTGAGCGCCTCCCCCAGCAGCTGGTTGTAGCCGTCTAGCCGGGCCTGATAGCTACCGTCCTCCTGGGTGTTTGAGAGGGATTCAAGCCGGGGGGCAATCTCACTGGCCAGGGGCTCAATTGAGACCAGGGGCACCACCAGCAGGGCCATCACCAGCAGGGTAGCCAGCAGCCGCACCTGCAGATGCGATTTTAATGAAGGGAGATAAATCAGCAGTGCGGCCATCCAGCTCAGCCAGCCTGAGCGGGCCAGGGACAGCAGAAAAGAGAGATATCCGGTCCCCGTGGCGACAAATTTGAGGCTGCCTCGATTACTCAGCAGTAAAATCAGCCCAGCCATCATCATAGCGGCAAAGGGCTGGGGAGAGTTCATTGTGCTCCATACCCGCATACCCAGCGGTTCTGGCGTCCCAAATACCCCCGTATCCGCCGCATTGGTCAACCAGAAGCGATCCCATTCTGGAGCGGTTAGATACTGCCATAGGCCATAGGCTCCCATCACCAGCACCCCCCATAAAAAAGTGTGCTGAATCGTTTGACGATAGGCGAGATACTCTGGCCAGTTGATAAATAAATGAAACCCAAACAGCAGCGGCGGGAGCCAGTTTAGCAGCGCCACCACCGTCCCCGCCGGAGAGTTTTGGATTAAACCAATCAAAAAGCCGTAAAAAACACTGGCAAAGCACAGGATAAACGGCAGACCTTCCTGACGATGGGCATTGGGCAGATGGCGCAGCAGGGTTACCCCAGAGATAAGCGTGACTAAAGGGGGAGCCAACAGCACCATACTCGGATCTTGCCAGCCGCTGCGCTGGTCAATAAGACGTCGCACCAGCGGTGTTAGAAACCAAATCCACCAGGTAAAGCCCACATAGAGCAGGGGATAGCGCACATACAACAGTACGCCCACAGCTGTTGCGCCCAGGGGAAACAACAGCCGTAGGATGGCACCGGCTCCCGCCAGGGTGCCCAGCCCTGTAATACAGATCAGACCCAAAATCCCGACCCAGGCCAGGGCCGGTCGAAAGCGTAACCAGGCAAACGTATTGTTAACAGAAGAATGACGCACTCTTTAGGGTTTCCCTAGCATCTGGTTAGAAACAACAGACTCAATCTTTGACGCAGCTCAGACAAAGCCGCTACCGTAGCCTGACAAACAATCCAGGATTGCGCACCTGGGCCAACCCATGGGCCCATGACTGGGGCAGATAGCTCAGCCCCAACGCCGCCAGCGTTCGCAGGTTAAATTTGTGATGGGGCAGTGACTGGTACAGATAGGAGCGAGCCTGGGCGGACTGTCCCAGCCGTAAAAAGGCAATTCCCAGCGTAGTATTGGCGTGGGCCCATTCCCCCTGAAAGTAGGCGCGATGGTCCCGGAGATTGTCATCGTTGATAAAGCTTTGATGGCAAAACGTGGCCGCCTTGCCTTTACGGATTTTAGCTTGGATGTCACGGCTGCCGCTCACCATATTTTCGGACCGGGCATGCATGCGATAGTAGGATAAACGCTCTGGACAATAGTAGGCCCCGTGACCGGAACGACAGGCTAAATAGGTGATGTAGTAGTCCCAAAACACACCGGCTTCAAACAGCGTTTCCCAGCACGCGATGTCTCTGCGAATGAGTGCGGCAGAGGCTGTAAATACCGCTTGATCAACCAGCCCTATCTTCCAAAAAGGCTGATAAATTCCCTCGTGTAGCCGGTGGCGTTTTTCTTGTTTACTATGGTTTTTAGTCGCTGGCCAGCTGACGGTCCCCCTATCATCCATCACATAGTAGTCGCAAAACGCCAGCGCTAGTTCTGGATTCTCTTCTAGGGGCTGTACCAGCTTTTCTAAAAAGGTTTTATCCCACCGGTCGTCATCGTTGAGGCTAGCAACGTATTTGCCAGTGGCCTCTGTAAAGGCATGGGTAGCATTTAAGCCAATGCCAAGGTTCTGAGGATTGCGTCGCAGCCGCAGCCGAGCATCTTGAAATGAGTCAACAATAGGCTGTGGGCTTTCGTCACTGCCATCATCTGAAACAATAATTTCAAGCTTAGGATAGGTTTGACCCACCACGCTTGCGATCGCTTCTTTTAAGTAAGCTGGGCGGTTATAGGTGGGAATGATGACGCTAATGAGCGGCATTTCTAAATTGGCTAATGTTTGTTTAGTCATTTTGTTTAGTCACAGCGATCGCTAAGTTAGGGCGTTACCAATGCTGGCACCGCTAAATCTTGATCTAAAGCCCGTCGAACATGGGTCTGAATCATCTGTATTACCTGGGTTCTGTCGTATTGTTGGGCTGCTTTTTGGCGAGCAGCGGAGCCCAGCCGCTGACATAGGCTATCGTTGCTCAACAGCTCCAAACAGGCCTGGGCCATCTCCTGGGCAGACCTTCTGATCAAAATCTCTTTGTCGTCCGCCATGGATAGCCCTTCGGCCCCAATGGGCGTGGCCACGATGGGTTTGCCATAGGCGGCGGCTTCAATAATTTTGACGCGGGTCCCCCCCCCCGACAAAATTGGACAACAAACGGCTCGCGTGCGTCCATACAGGGTGTCCAAGTTTTCCACAAAGCCCGTAAACTCCACACCCGGCGGTTGGCTATGGTAGCGACGAATAGCCTCAGGATGGGTCCCGGCGATAATCAGCCTGGCGTCCGGTCTGGCTTTGTGGATATGGGGCCAAACCTGCTCAATGAGAAAGTTGGCGGCATTGAGGTTAGGAAAATAATAATAGCCGCCTAAAAACATCACCGTCGGCTTTTGGCAAAGGGGTTGAGCCGTTGACATGGGCACCGCATTGGGAACGGTGACTACTCCTTTGTGCTGCCACCGCTGACTCAGGTATTGCCGATCGGGGTGAGAGCATACAAACGTGCGTCGCGCCCGTTGGATGCTGCGTCGTTCTCCCCAGCAGAGGGCTGGAATTTGTAGATAGTAGAGCTTTGTCAGGAGTCGAGTTGGGGGCTGACCAATCTGGCGGGCAAAGGAGATATGCTCAACGTCATCGAGGTCAAACAGCAGGGGCGGCACCGGGCGTTGGGTTTGCAGGATGGGCGTCATCGCTTCTAAACGATGACAAAAAATGGCATCTGGCTGCCGCTCAAGACAGGTCTCTAAGGCGTCAACCTGCTGAGCGCCACTGGTGGAAAAAAAGTGTCCCTGGGCTCGAAAGTCAACAATTGGTTTGAGCTGCCGCTGCCATTTGGGCGCTGACTGGGACCCAGACCGCTGGGGACATAGGAACAGATTTATCGGCGTATTCCAGTGTTTTGATAGGGTTCTCTGGTGGGTTGCGATCGCATCCGCTCCCCAGTCAACACCATCAGGCACATAGAACAATACATCAAGCTGGGCAATTGCCTTAAACGCATCTAAAAATAAATTAAACCGCCGAAATGTTCCCTGAACATCCGTTTGGAGATCGCTCGGAAATCGGCAGGAAATAAGTAGTATTTTCATAGGCTTACACACGGTCCGGCAGCGGCAGTGGGGCCAACTGGGGTGAACACTGACAAAGTTCTTGCCACACGTCCCCATAGCTTTTGATCATTTTCTCCTCGGTAAAGTCCTGGGAGCGCTCCCAGGCATTTTGGGCCATTGTCTGCATTTCGTCGGGATGCTTGAGCGCCCAGCGTATCGATTCTAGGAGATCGCAGCTGTCCCCCGTTCGACACACAAGGCCGTGGACCCGGTGATGAAGCACTTCTGGAATACCGCTGGCGTCGGTTGTAACAATCGGCAGGCTAGAGGCCATGGCTTCTGCGATCGCAAAGGACTGCCCCCCTTCAAAATGGGTAGGAAACACAAATAAATCAGCCGCTTGCAGCAAACGGTCTACATCAGAACGATAGCCCAATAGCAGAACCTTATCCGCAATCTGATACTTCTGAATTTGAGCCTCCAGGGAATCCCGTAAATCGCCATCACCAACCCAAATAAACCGCACATCGGGAAACTCTCGAACAATATGCGGAATGGCCGGAATCAGATCGCCATACCCCTTCTGAAAGTTCAAACGACCCACCGTAATCAACAGCTTTGTAGTCTCAGATAAACCAAGTTCGCCAAGCACCCGCTGACGTAATATCGCCCTCTCACCCCCAGTGAACGATCCGGATTTAATCGACCTAGTGCCATTGTAAATACAGGTGATTTTATCCTCCGGAATTTGAAACAGCTCAGACAACAAACTGCGATTATTTTTTGAAATCGCAATCCACCGCTGCTGGCGAGTTCTCACCCAGCGATAGGCCCTTATCCGCCACCTGTTAATCGTAGTCTTTAAGGGTAAAACAAGCCCAAACCGGACAACGGTTGGCACATTCAGGAGACCACAGGCCAATATGCTGCCCAGGCAATACTCGGGGGCAGGCAAGGTAATTTGCACAACATCGGGTCTAAGAGCAATCAGCAAACGTAGCGTTCTTAGAAAACGGGGAAGATGACGAGCAATACCAGGTAGCCAGCTACTATCCTCAGCAATTGCTAACGGGTGGTAGGTAATACCGCTTTCAACAAAGTCCTGAACCAGTGAAGCCGTGCCTGTAACCTCTGGAAACGCCACATGAACGTTCCACCCATGGGCCATCGCCCCCTTTGAAACAGTCAGATTATAGTCTTCCACTCCACCTCGCAACGTAGATGGAAAAATCATTAGTAATTTAGCAGGGTGAGAATTCATTAATTTAATTCCGATTTAAATTATGATTCGCCGCAGTCTTATACCTAACCATGTCCAGGAATATTGGTTGTTTTTATAACTTGAGACAGTTTTGAGAATTTTTCATCACCTATCTTTTTTAGAACATCTACAATCAGCGTCGCCAGTTCCTCCCCCCGCTTCACATAGCTAATTTGACATCGTGTCTCCGCCCTATCAACAGCCAGGGTTTTACCCGCCAGCCGAACGGCCAGTAGCTGGGCGATAACCTGTGCCATCGCTTCCACATCAAAGGGCGATACCAAATAAACACCCGGTTTATCACCCAGATAGTTCCGATTTTCCCCGTCAGGTACAGCCGCCAAAATCGGTCTATCGGTCATCAAATACTCATAGGTTTTAAGCGAAATTCGATCCCCCGGCGTCCCATCCAGACGATCCGGCAGTGGCATAAACAACAAATCCGCTGTCTGTAGCTTTTGCAATGCGTCAGCATAGGGCACCGTTCCCGTTATGCTGACAATATCGAGCAAACCCTGCTCTTTTAAGACGGCTTCAGCTTGTTCAAACTTGTTACCATAAATCCTTAGCCGAATCTTGCCACTCCAGCTAGGGTTTTGATCAATCACCTGCTTAATCGCACGACCCATAAAAATAGGGCTTGAGCTAGCAGATTGAACATTGATATTATAATATCGGCCAAGATTCATCCAGACCTGGCGCAGTTTTTTTGCCCAGCTTTGTCTGGGTAGTGACAGCAGCTGCTCCCATCCCGTCATCCCACCTGTAAACACAATTTCAAACGTATCTAAATCTGTGTCCAGGGAGGAGTGATTGCTGGACATGTCTGGGAAATCCTTTGGATCGGCACCACCCCGAATCAGGTGAAATCTAGAATGATAGCCCCTGGGCTGTCGCGAGCGGACCTGCTCCAAGCTCAGCTGAGACACATAGACAATGGCATCTGACTGGCGCACGTAAAAATCTTCTAGCCAGCGATCTAGATAGTAGTGGAGCTTTGTTGGAAAAACGGCATACAGATCGTCACAGGTTGAAGGCTCACAGACATTTATGATCAAAGGCCTGCCGGTAAGCCATTTCAGCAAAACACCAGCGATGCCAGCAGAATAGGGTTTAAGAAAAACAATAATCAGATCAATGTCGTAGTTTCGAATAATCTTTTTAGCCTTAAAGATAGCAGGCAGTAGCCAGAAGATATCTTCATCGGGCCAGATTAACCAATCAAGCAGCTTACCCAGCTTGATGGCCCTAATCAGTCTGAGCAGTCTGGCCGGATACCAGGACCGGGCATGGTGGATGTTAGAACGCGGCCAGACCGCACTCCGGCTGCCAGATAAAACATGAACCTGCCAATCCTCTGGCAAATACTGGAGCGTTTTACTAGAACGAATCGCAGTTGGATTTGTTTCTGGTGGAAATTTTTGAGAGATTGATAAAACACTTTTACATAGACTATCCATGACTATACGCCTCCTGAAACAGGCAAATAAGCACGATCAAAGATTCTTGCCAAAAACGCTTTTGACTCCCTAATTTGAGAATTTAGTTTTTTCTCGACCGCACGATAATCAATCGCTGAAATATCTGTTTCCCCCTCACCTGGATTAGCCGTAATAATTCGCGTTTCTAAATCCAGTGAACCTAGCAGATCATAAACCTTATTCCGTTTACCCTCCCCCACAAATACCGTAAAGTCTTTTTTGAAAAGAAGCGAGAAAATCGTGCCGTGAAATGTATTAGTAAAAACATACGATGCATGCTTAAAGTAGCCTATCCATTCCTTTGGATGGACGGCTATTTTGCTGTAGTCAGCAACGTTCCAAGTATCACCAATTGAAATTATTTTTAATTTTTTAACGCGGGCTATATCTTTAATAGCCTGCTCCTGCAGGGCACTTAGAGTTTTGTGATTATAAACCAACAAATATGGAACAGCGGTATCCGGCGGCGTCAAAATATCGTCGTAGCCTACCAAAAAAGTTGGATCGAGAACTTTTGTAGCGGTTACACCACATTCTTTTTGGATCACGTTTTTACTGTGATGGTCCCTAACCGAGACATAATCAAATTTTTCGATTAAGTCGCAGATTTCAGCTCTTTTATCAGTAAATGATTTTGTTTCGCCAACACTAGGTGCATAGCTAACTTTAAGACAGTTGTCACCTGCTTCAAAAAAGTCAAGAAAATAGGCAGGATCAAAGCCACGAAATTTGGTGTTCAAACACCACACCTGATCGCTGCCCGTTATAATCGCGTCGTAGTTTGCCGCCTCAAATATCGCCCTTAATTTATGGTTTGAGTAGCACCTTAATTTACTCAGACTCAGGGAAGAGACTAAAAATCTTCGCATTCTCATCGCTTTTAGTATGTGCCGATAAAAGTCTGCGTTCCAGTCAAACCTCCTATTTTGAATTGGCAGCAGCTGTTTGACATAAAAACCTACCGCTCCTTTAGGTCTATAGTCGATAATCTCTACACTGTGTCCCCATACGGTCAAAGCTTTGGACAAAGCATAGGCTTGAAGCGTTGCTCCGTAGTTGGTTGTATGGTGAAATGTTATAATGCCAATCTTCATAGGGCTTTTTAATACTCCACAGACAGTTTTTATAGTCGCTAGCTAATATTTTTATTTGACAACAATCAGTTCTAATTCAACTTTTTTACCCAAAAAACGATGCAAAGCCCGTGCAACCGAGATTAGGACCTTAATGGGAAAACTACTTTTCGATTTATTTAAAATCCAATTGGTCGTTTTAATTGAAAAGGATGATTTTCCAATGGTTAATCCTTCTAATCGTCTTAATATTCTGTAGTCAGCTAGCTTAAACACAGAGCCACAGTTTGGGGCCGAATAGTCCTGGGAATTTTTCGACCACTTTTTTCTTGCCAGAATAGGGTCTGTTGGAAAAGAAATTGGAGCAAATTTAAATGTGGCATACAGGATCAGTTTATTCTGAATACCTGTAAAGATGGTCTGTCGATAACCCTGAACAACGTCACAGCCCTCCAACGTTCTTAGTTCATTTTGCTCAAAGTCAAAGAAAGTAACCGTTTCAACAAAATCATAAATCGTCATCTGCTGTTGCCTGCCACGACCGGCATTCATCGCTAAAGCACCACCAATGCTGGCTGGCACCGATGATAAGTAGTAAAAAGACTCTAGTGATTCCGAATAACAGTATTTGAGTACATCCATCACCTGCGTTGAAGATGAAATTTTTAATCTTCCCTCCCCTAGGGGCTCAAGTTCTGTGTTTAATTTATTTTTCAGCACCAAAGAAGATATTTTCTTTGAGCCAAATAGTGTATTAGAACCATTCCCTAAGACATAGGCAGTAATCCCATTATCTTTAGCCCACTGACAGTACTGAACAAACTCTTCTACGGTAAAAAATTCACCGTATCGTTCAAATTCATGTTTGGTTCTATAAAAAGAGAGTCTATCAGTGCTTAGGGATTTTATAAAGAGCGTCATGTTTACCAACCTTCCTCATAATTGATAACGTTCGATGCGGGATCTAAGCTGCCAACTTGCCTACGGCATCTACGACGTAGGTGGCCGATACTACTTTTTTATTTGCGGTGAGCCCGAAAGAGAAGATAGGGCAAGCCTGTAGGTTTGGTTAAATATATTTGGCGATAGCGTCATGACTGCGCATAGATAGGAAAACACACCTATGGATACATAGATCGCCAACGCTGCATATGGATTATTCCAGTCATGAAATATCCGTTTGGCTCCTAACATAAACGCCATCATCAATAGGCTGCTCAGCAACGGGGTAGTGTATTGGAGAAAATATTTTTTGAAATCTATATTGATTAGCTTTTTGATCAGAATTAAAAACACAGGGGAGAATGAATAAACACAGATTGCATAGGATATGGCAACTGCATTTATTCCCCAGCGGACTGCGATAAAGAAGCCAACAATATTACAAACAGTGATTAGGAAAACAACTCGCAGTCTCCACAGTGGTTTATTCATGGCCAATAAGACTGTGCCGGCGAAATATTGTACCGACTGGAGAATGCCAATGAGTGCCAATATTCTCATAACTGGTACGCTGGGCAACCACTCTTCTCCAAACAGGGTTTGTATAAGCTCCGGTGCAAGTACTGCCATACCTAGAAAAGCAGGAAATGAAACTAAGCTGGTATATCGAGTAACTTTGTAAAAGGCCGCTCTCATCCTGTCTGGTTCTTTTTGAAGTTTGGAAAATGTGGGCAGGGCCACCTGAATCGTCACATTTGTCAAAAGCTTGATCATAATCAGCAATAGCCGATAGGCAACGCTGTAATATCCCAATGCAACTGTTCCTAAAAAGTAGCCAATTAATAGGTCATCTGAACGACGATTAAAAAAGTCTAGAAAGTTGAAACCAATGATATTAATACCAAATGAGAATAGCTCTTTGAAGTGCTCAGGCGAAAATCTAAACCCCGGTCTCCAGCCGCTGGTGCTCCATAGTAGCAGGGCTCCGGTTGAACCAAAAACAATTTCCTTAACAACCAAACTCCAAACTCCAAAGCCCATGAGGGCAGCCCCTATACCGGCTACCCCACAGGTAACGGTTGCCACTAGAGAGCGAACTGCAAAAATTTTGAACTGCATATTGCGCTGCAATATGGCAGACTGAACACTGCTCAGACCAGAAAACAAAAAGCTAACGGACATCCATCGGACAATTAGCGCTAGATCTGGTTCTTTATAGAAATCAGCAACAAACCCAGACCCTGCAAAAATTAGTAGGACAAACAGCGCTCCCATCAGCACACTTGTCCAAAAGGCCGTATCTAAATGCTCCGTCTCCAGCTTATCTTTCTGGACAATGGCTTGGGCAAATCCCTGATCCAAAAAGATTTGCATAAATGCCAAAAAGACGTTGGCTAAAGCGATCAGACCAAAGGCTTCAGCCCCCAGCAACCGGGCCAGCAGCAGAAAAATTGCTGTCGAGACAAGCTGAGCACCCCATTTTTCTAGTGCAGACCACATCGCCCCTCGAACTGCTTCCTGCTGCAAACCCATGAACTACTACTCGCTTTTCAAAAAGGGACAGTTCTGTCGCTTGGCTATTAAGGCTTTAGTCACTACCTTCATGACAACTAGCCAAGGCATTTGGCAAGCTGTTGTTCAAGCTCACGCTTGAGAAGCGATCTAGTAGGCTCCAAATCCAGCAACTACTTTAGGTACAGTCAATAGCAGTAACTTCAAATCTTCCTGAAATGTCCACTGCCGCAGATAGTCCAGGTCCATCCGATTTACACATACCAGGTCGCATCCCTGGGATCGGGTGGTAACCTGCCACATCCCTGTCATTCCTGGCAGCGCCCTCAAGCGGCTTTGCAAAGCCGGCTTAATTCGTACCGCATCATATAGGGCCCAGGGTCTAGGGCCAACCAAGCTCATCTCTCCCTTTAATACATTTAACAGCTGCGGCAGCTCATCTAGACTAAACTTACGTAACCAGCGCCCAACCGGGGTAACCCTGGGATCGCTCTCAAGCTTATGTAAGCCTGGCTGATTTCCCATCACCCTATGGTGCTGAACTTCCGCGTCAATTTCCATACTGCGAAACTTGTAGATTTCAAACAGTCGTCCTTGATAGCCAACCCGCCACTGTCGAAACAAGATAGGCCCAGGAGAATCGAACCGAATTAAGATAGCCAGGAGGCCCGTTAGCGGACTCAAAACCACCCACAGCAAAGCCGCCGCAAGCCAGTCCGCCAGTCGTTTTACTCGCCAGAGCTTTGGCTGTCGCATCTGGGGTAGATCAGGGGAGGAGGGAACTCTCAAATAGACCTGCTTTTGGGTCGCATTACAAATATCGGCCCAGGCCTTAAACATCGGAGCTTCCAATTTTGGATCTAGATACACTCTTTTAACGGGCGAGCGGCGTAAACAATCCCGTACCCAGGCTTTGTTTTTGAGGGCAGGTATCTCAGGCTCCATAGAAGAAGAGCGAGGTTTTATAATCAATGAATCCTCTTCCCAGAGCAGCGTGCAGTTTTCCAATGCGGAGGGGGTGCTGCTGGTGTTGGGCACTCTAAGAACAATTGGAGCTTTTAACAAAACGGTGGATGCTGTCATAGGTCTCTAAAATCTCTTGGTAGAAAACTGGATTCAATTCAGTCTGTTGCCTTAAAACAAATCCTGGCTTAGATAGATTTATAACAAATAAATCTGCATGGGGGATATCTGGCGTACCGGGGTTGTGTCAATTAGATAATTGTCTTATCTAAACAGAACGTTTAGTTGCGCCAGATCATTTCTGGTTCCCTAGAAACTTTTGCGGCCCCGTTGCGGTCATAGAGCCTCTCTGTGCGAGAACTCTCCCTGTGCCAGTTGGCCACAACGCCAATCGTATTAACCTGGCTGAGCATAGCCATGGCATGGTCTAAATCGCCTTGAGTGATGCGATCGAGACGACTGACTAAGACAGAGGCTTTGCACAGAGACGCTAGCTGTAAACCATCAGCCAGCCCCGAAATAGCAGGAGCATCGACAATGACTAAATCATAGCTTGCCTCAGCTCTATCTAAAACCTGTTGCATTTGATGGGAACTGAGCAATTTCATCGGGTCATCAGGAACCGCCCCCGTTAGCATTACATCGATACTAGCGCCTGCATATGAGAGCGAAACAGGGGAAATCTTAGTTTGATTCCATCGAGCCAGGGCCGGGTGTAGCTGAGTTGACAACCCCTGTATATTTAACAATCCCAGGTACTGATGCAATGACGGATTGCGAAAGTTGGCATCAATTAATAGCACCCTTTGATGGGATCGGGCTGCACTCAACGCCAGCCCAATCGCCAGGGTTGTTTTACCCTCCTTGGCTAGGGCTGATGTAACTAACAGTGAGGACAGCGGCTGAGTATTTGTCAGCTGAATCGTTTTATAAATTAAATCAATGGCATCTCGAAATGGCTGCCACTGCCCCGCCAGGGGTGAACCATCCGAGCTCCGTTCAGAATCGAGAATAGATAGCAAAACATCTGCTTTTTTTGCAGGTATTTCTGGGATCACCCCCAGTAGGGGCAGGGCCACCTGTTGTTTTAATTCATCCGATGTGCGCACAACGGTGTCAATGGCTTCTCGTCCGAAGGCCAGGGCACCTCCGATAAAGACCCCTGCCACAATTCCTAGCAGTAGATTTTGCTTAGGCTGCGGTGCTATCTGCTCACCTAGCTGAGAGGGTTCAACAATATCCCAGCTAAACCCTCCCTGGGCGAGTTCATTACTCAACTCTTGGCGCAGCTGTAACAGTTTTTCTAAGGACTGTTGCTGTATCTGTGCCTCAGGTTGAATGCGATCATACTCTGCAATTAAACTGGGAAATTTATCGAGCTGACTCTGGAGCTGTTGTGCCGCTTGCTCTAATCCTGTCTGTCGTGCCGTTAGGCTCTGCAAACTCACCGTAGCTTCCACAAGACTGCTGACTAACGCTAGATCGATATCCCCCAGCTGGCCCTGACTCAGAAGAGCTGTTTCAGCTAAATCAAACTGCTCTGGAATTTGTCCCAATACCCGTTCAACTTCTCCTTGTAAAAGCAAAACCTGTCCCTCCCTTTGACTAATTAGATCTTGCACGCCCGGATCGGCATCGGCATAGAGCGATCGCCGCTGCTCTAATGCTAATTCTGTTTCCTGTAATGCGTTTAAAAGCTGCTGGTAGCGCGATGACTGGCTTAAGCGTGAGGCAATTAGGGCGGTCTGAGGGTCGGCTGAAAGCTGTTCTTGCAGTGCATTATATTGAGCCTGCACGTCGAGGTATTGAGTTTCAACATCTGTTTTAGACTGCTCAACTTGTCTGAGGGATTCAGCCACCGTTAACGACTGCTGTTCTGGATCGATCAGATTTTCGGCCTCACGAAATTGTTTTAACGCCTCACGAGACACCGCTAGATCTGCTTGAACACCCTCAATCTGCTGATTGACTAACGCTAAGCCTCGCTGCAGACGCTGTTCCTGCTGTTCTTGGTTGTAGCTTAGATATACATAACCCAGGGTTTCTAAAAAGGATTGGGCAATAGCTGGATCTTGAGCTTTAAATGTCGCCTTAAAAATTCCAGTTTTTGCATCCCCTTCAGATACTTGAGAAAGGGCCAACCCTCGTTGGAAGCTGCTGGCGCAGTCGGCTAGGGTTTCTGAATCGCCGCAGAGTTCTGGATACTCGGTTTGGAGCTGCTCAACCGTTTGTTCAACAAATGATTTACTCCGCATCAGATTCAGTTGCGTGGCATAGTCTGTCTGGGAGGAGGAGGAACGCCGTCCTGCTTGCTGTCCGGTAATATCTACCGTCTGACGGTAGTTTGGTTCCACCAGTAGCTGCATTGAGCTTTGATATGTGGGTTCTTCTTTTAGGGTGAGTGCGATCGCAATCACCACGGCCCCGACAATAGCTCCTCCAAACCAGACAAACCGGCGCATCAGTATAGTCAGCAGCTGACCATACCCAATCTCAGTTTTATTTAAATCGGGAGAGAGCTGTGCTGTTTGCATAGAGCTATATCCTTATACATCACCAGATTTAGAAGCCGTCCTTATGTTTCTCTGCCCCTAGGCAGGGGAGGAGCCCGCAGCCAGATGTCGACCATAGGCATCTTCAATAAGAGTCATCACTTTTTCAAAGAATACGTCTTCTGTAAAACTTTTGAGAACATGTTCTCGAATCTGACGGTGATCCCACTGAATGGCACTGGCTTTGAGCATTGCATGGTATAGGGCTTCTGGCGACTGGCGATGGAAAAAGACACCTGTTTTCTCAGGAACCTGTGTATCTAAGACGCCGCCAGCTCCATAGGCAACAACGGGAGTACCGCTGACGTTAGCCTCAATGGGAACTAGCCCATAATCTTCTAAGGCCACTACAACTACCGCTTTTGCCCGTGACATAAGTCCCTTGCGCTGCTCATCACTCACATGCCCAAGAAAAGAAATATTGGGCAGGGCAACAGATTCTAACCTTTTTTTCTCAGGGCCATCGCCCATAACCACCAGGGGCCATCCTAACCAGTTAAATGCTTCGACCACAACATCTACCCGCTTATACCCCAACAGGCGAGACGAGACCAAATAAAAATCATCCTTTTGATCAGAGAATTCAAACTGATTTATATCAATTGGATAGTTAACTGTCGTAGCTGGCTGTTTGTATGTTTGTTGAATGCGTTGGGTGACAACAGTCGAGTTTGAAATATATAAATCTGGCTTTTGGGCATGTGCTAAATCAACCTGCCTGAGCCTCTGAAAGATTGGTTGAATAATCGGAAGCAAGGTTTTGTAATTCTTGTACTGGTTAATATAAGTACCCGTATCCCAAAGAAAGCGGGTGATATTATGACAGAAACAAATGTGGTAAGCATCAGGATGTTTAATAACTGACTTGGCAAAGCTGGTTGTACTGCTAATAATCAGATCATATTTCTGTAAGTCTAAGGCCTCAAAAGCTGAAAAGTACAGGGGTGCAAGCAGCCTAAAATTTTGACTCGCGCCTGGAATTGACTGAAGCTTAGTGGTATAAACAGGCCGGTTTCCAATATTAATTGTATTTTCTGGACTGTACAGCGAGGTATAAACGTCAGCTGCTGGAAACTGCCTACAGAGCAGTTCAAATACCCGTTCTGCTCCACCCCTTTGGGTCAGATAATCGTGAACCAGAGCAATTTTCATAGAAAACGCACCCATTAAAAAAGATAGCTAGAAATTACCAATTATCTAGAGGAAACAGAGTAAATAAACAGATCTAAATTCAGAAAAAAGCTTAGATTATGTTAGGAAAACATATAAAATACATTTCCAAAAAGGCCATCCTAAACTAGCTGAAAAAGGCTGTAGATTAGCCTTTATTTGGGGTATTAAAAACCAGGCTGTAGCCGGTAGAACATCTAAGTTTTTTACAATCCAAACAGACGAAGAATATTGAGAGTAAAGTTCAAAGGTGAAAATACCGCTCCAAAGGTATCACCTGCACGGGCTAAACCAGAGCGCTTCACAATCACGGTGTCATTAGGACGTAACGATGGATTCGTATCTTCGTCAATTCCCTGGGAGAAATCAACCTCGATTTCCCTTTGGGATGCCGTGCCATTGAGATTTAATCGTACTAGGCTTACAGTCCCCTGTCTGGCTCGATTATTGAATCCTCCAGCGGCCAATATTGCCTGATTTAGGGGGGTATTAGGGGGGACTTGAATAGCACCAGGAGCATCTACTTCACCTACGACATTTACAGAGATCTGATCGGGTGAAAAGCTGGCTGTTGCTAGTTCAGCAACCTCGTCTGAGTTGAGATTGCGAGCGGTGGGAATAAGGATGCGATCGCCATCCTGCAGCTGTAGGTCTTCGCTTAGATCGCCCTGCTTCAAAAGATCCCATAGATTGACTGAAACTGTTTTAGAGTTGGGTGGCCTTTGATCCCCATTGTCTCCTAGAACAGAGTTTGACGGCCCTGTGCTGAGTGAACGTGGGAGACGCCGTTGGACCTCAATCTGACGAATATCGGCTAACTGGGTGATGCCACCGGCCAGCTCAATTGCCTGGGTCAGCGTTGGCAGCTCGATTGTTGAACTACTGGCATCGTCTTCAACATCTACTCGATAGGCTCCTGGTCGATGAACTTCGCCTGCCACAGCAATTTGGATAGGACGAGTCCCCAACAGACTGAGGGTTACAACAGGACGCTGAACGTATGGTATGAGACTGTTTTCAATGTGTTCCGTCGCCTGTTGAATCGATAGACCTTCAACATCAACGGCACCTACTATCGGAATATTTACCCTACCACCGGAAAGCACCCGAAATTCGCCACCATAGTCGGGAATATTAAACACATCAACGCGCAAGTAGTCTCCGACTCCAAGAATATAGGTTTCTTCTACCAGGGGATCGGTACCGAGGGTATCTAGCTGCGCCAAATCCGATGCGCCCTCCGGAGCAGTAGGCTGAGCAGCTGCGGACGCCTGCATGACAAGATGTCCTGACATTAACAAGAACAGCAACATCAAATTCTTTAGGAATCGACCTTTTGCCACATTTACAAGGGTATTTGACAATTGTATTTTCATAGCTGTTGTCAATAAATACTCACTGTCAACAAAAAATAACAATATTGAAACTGTCCAAGCGCTTGCAGTTATGATGACTGTGGATGGAGTAATCCATCACAAAACGCTTTCGTGAAAAGATGAAAACGCTACAGACAACAGTTACAGCTATTTAAGCCGCAACTGAGACGTAATCTCTATACAAAAAGGAACAGAGTCGACGTCGAACACCTACTGAAACGTTATTTGAGCAATATTGTGACGTTCGCTACGGTTCTTAAATCTTCTCTCGGTCACACAACCAAGTACTATGCTCTGCAACTTTGAACGCTGGATATTAATATCTAGCCCTACCCACATCGTTCAAGAAACTGCAGCCAACAGTCGCCGACACAAACCTAACATAGAAGCTGAAAAATTCTTGACCATAGCTGACAGCTATTTCAACTGAAAAAATGTCAGCTAGCAGCTTTCAATAAACTATAAATTCACAAAAACAGGGACGATAACTATGGCTCTAGCGAGTACTATACCGGAGAATGTCTGTAATGACCGTATAGGAAAAAATATCCCTAGATTACATTCAGACGTTGAGGTTTACAGGAACTCTGAAACACTAAGCGCTATGCGTTTTTATACCATAGCCCAAAACTTAACGATCAGCCACATTACTTAAATTGTTAGCGAACTTTTGAATAACCTCCAGCTCAAATAACGGTTTGTACTGTACATATTAAAACCGCTGACGTTTCAAATGTATCTCTAATATCTAAAATCACCCTTCACATAAGTCCAGTCTGGCCTGGTGGAATCACGAATAGCCCGAACCTCTGCCGACTGGCCACCGGTGTTCCTATTTTTTTATTGGCCCTACCGCTACCGCTAACGGTGTACGTCTGTGGAATAGTGTCACCAGGTTTTTAGAAAAAGACACCATGCTGATGACAGTTGTTGACCACCGGATGCGATCGGAGAGGGTCTTTCGCTAACCGGAGTACTTTTCCAGTAAAGAATTTTTATTACGAAGCTACTGGTATTTATAAGGCCAGTGGAAATAAGTCTATGGATGCTCCATGGGGGCAATGTTCTCCCAGGCAAGTTATCAAGGTGAGGCCCTGGGTGTTCTAACCATAATTTATACAGAAGGCCCCTAAAGACATTTGGGGGATTCCTCTGGTTGTCGTTTTGAGTCTTCAGTTTATCTGTTTTGACGATGGTATCCGCTAGTACAAAACCAACCCTGCCACCCTGGCTCTGTGAGAATATTTTGCTGGGTACCCTGCCTTGGCATTGGGGCACATGCCAGCCCTACGGCCAGTTTAGCCAGGTTTATAGTTTGCACGATTCTCACCTGCTAGGCACCTATCAAAGCGCTGAAACCTATGGAGAAACCGTCCTCTGTTTTCTATGGGATACTCTTTGGCTACCCGAAACGACGGTCTGTCAGGCTCAACCCAATGAGCCTATTTTTTTGTTGCTTAAGGTGACTAAAACATTGGGTATAGCCCTGTCTGAGGGGACCTTACCCAAGCCGGACAAACAGCCTCGTCGCATTCTCAAAACAGAGCATGTTGAGGTGGACGAGCAAACCGTTTTGGTGATCGATGATACCCAGGGCCACACGCTGACGGTTGTGTTCTCAGGACAGCTGCATTTTTTGGCAATGGACAACCGCCAGCGTCCGCTTGGGCTAGACATTAGCCAAACCACCTAATCGGAAACGCAGGGCATTACACTGGGGTTAGGTTAATAAATGTAAACATGGCCCAATTGATCAATGCCAACACAGCCGACCAGCAGCCCAGGGTGCTCGTCGTTGGAGCAGGTATCGGTGGCCTGACAGCAGCAGCCCTGCTGGCTAAGCGTGGCTATCGGGTTTGCGTGTTTGAGCAGGCCATGGTGCCAGGGGGATGTGCCTCGACCTTCCGCCGCCGGGGATTCACCTTTGATGTAGGAGCCACCCAGGTAGCAGGGTTAGAACCCGGTGGCATTCACCACCAAATTTTTTCAGAACTGGGTTTGGAGCTGCCAGCAGCTGAGCACTGCGATCCGGCCTGCGCCGTTTTTTTACCGGGGGAAACGACGCCGATTAACGTCTGGCATGACCCCAACCGGTGGCAGACCGAACGTCAAAGGCAGTTTCCAGGCAGCGAACCCTTTTGGCAAAAGCTCAGTAGCTTGTTTAAATATAGCTGGCGGTTCCAGGGCAGACAGCCGGTGCTGCCACCGCGCAATCTGTGGGATACCTGGCAGCTGACCAATGCTCTACGGCCTGATACCTTGCTGACGGTGCCCTATACCTTTTCCACCGTGGGGCAGCTGCTAAAGGGGTATAGTCTCCACCACCACCGACGGCTCAAAACATTTTTAGATCTCCAGCTCAAGCTCTATTCCCAGGTGGGGGCAGACGAAACAGCCCTGCTGTATGCCGCCACAGCCCTGGGGGTATCCCAGGCTCCCCAGGGACTGTTCCATTTGCAGGGGAGCATGCAGGTGCTAAGTGAGGCCCTGGTCAATGCGATCAAACGGTTTGGCGGTCAGGTTTTGCTGGGGCATGCGGTGGATCAGATTCAGCTTGAGGGCAACCGTCCCCGGTATGTCCGGATTCGCCATCAAAAAACGGGGGAGACCTGGCTAGAGGCCGCAGACCATGTGGTCGCTAACGTTACCGTGCAAAACCTAACTACGCTGCTGGGTCAGCAAACACCCAGGGGCTACCAGCGACGGGTGGATAAGCTGATCCCATCCTCAGGGGCCTTTGTGGTGTACCTCGGTGTGGACCAGGCGGCGATTCCTGACGACTGCCCGCCCCACCTGCAGTTTCTCTATGACTATGACGGCCCCATTGGGGAAAATAACTCCCTGTTTGTGTCGGTGAGTCGTCCTGGGGATGGTCGCGCCCCCGAGGGGCAGGCCACGATCGTGGCGTCGTCATTTACGGATGTGCAGGCATGGCGGCAGTGTGATGACTATGACCGGCTAAAGGGTGAGTATGAAAGGGGTGCGATCGCAAAACTCAGTCAGTATTTCCACCTGGACCCCCAGCATATTATCCATATCGAATCCGGCACCCCCCGCACCTTTGAGCGCTATACTGCGCGGCATCAGGGCATGGTGGGGGGTATCGGGCAGCGCCTGTCCACGTTTGGCCCCTTTGGCTTTGCCACCCGCACCCCCATTCCCAAGCTGTGGCTTGTGGGGGACTGTGTGCATCCAGGGGAGGGCACAGCTGGAGTCAGCTACGCGGCGCTAACGGCGGTGAGACAAATTGAGGCCATGGAAAAAGGCAGAGGCCAGGATTAGCCCGCCCCCGAATACCCATTAAAAAACCATAAAAAATCACCCCTGAACCGTGCGGTTCAGGGGTGATTTTTTAACCGTTTCTCTATCCGCTGACCCCCACCAACGCAGGCTGCTTGGCCGCCTTGACCACCACGCGCTCATCCTCTAGGTCAAAGACCGCCGTATCACCGTTGGCAATGGTACCCACCAGCAGGGCCTCAGCCAGATGATCTTCCACCAGGCGAGCAATGGCTCGACGCATGGGGCGGGCTCCGTAGGACTGGTCGTAGCCCTGATCAACCAGGTGTTGCTTAAAGGCATCGCTCAGCTCTAGCGTAATGCTTCGCTCCGCTAAACGCCCGGTCACCTGGGTGAGCAAAATATCGGCAATCTGCGCCACTTCAGACTTGGTCAGCTGACGGAAGACAATAATCTCATCGATACGATTTAGCAGCTCAGGTCGGAAGAACTGCTTCATCTCTTCATTGACCAGGTTGCGAATATTGTTGTATCGAGAGGTCATTTCATCCTCAGCGCCCAGTTCAAAGCCCAGACCGCCACCGCCTTTTTCAATCACCTTAGACCCAATATTTGAGGTCATAATGATCAGGGTATTCTTAAAGCTCACCTTGCGCCCCTTGGCATCGCTCAGGTGTCCCTCATCCAGCAGCTGTAGCAGCAGATTAAAGACATCGGGATGGGCCTTTTCGATTTCATCGAGCAAAATCACCGTATACGGTTTGCGACGCACGGCTTCCGTCAGCTGACCACCTTCGTCGTAGCCCACGTAGCCCGGAGGAGAGCCAATCAGCTTTGACACGGACTGGGGTTCCATAAATTCCGACATATCGACGCGAATCATGGCATCCTCTGCCCCAAAGACAGCCGCGGCCAGGGCCTTGGCTAGCTCAGTTTTACCCACCCCCGTCGGACCTGAAAAAATCAGGCTGGCAATGGGACGATTGGGGTTGCGCATACCCACCCGCGAGCGTCGTATCGCCTTAGAAACGGCCTCAACCGCTTCATTTTGACCCACAACCCTCTCGTGGAGCGTATCTTCCAGGTGCAGTACCATGGCCGATTCTGACTCAGTCAGACGGCTAACGGGCACACCGGTCCAAGCCGCGACAATATCGGCAATGTCTTCGTCGGTGACCTCAGGGTGGGGGGTGCCCATGGGTAGCAGTTCCGCTAGCAGTCCCCGCTCCCGCAGACGCAGTTCGCCAACCTGACTAAACGACTGACTTTCTAAACGCTGCATGATGTCGGTTTGCACCTGACGCAGCTCCGTGCGTTTGTCACCGGCGGGAATCTGCTGCGAGTAGCGCAGCCGTACCCGAGAACCGGCTTCATCGATTAGGTCAATGGCCTTATCGGGCAGATGGCGATCGCTGATATAGCGGTCAGATAGGGTAGCCGCTGCCTCTAGGGCGGCATCGGTAATAGTCAGGCGGTGGAACTGCTCGTAGCGGCCCCGGATGCCCCCCAGAATTTCCAGGGTATCTTCAACGGAAGGCGGTGCCACCATGACCCGCTGAAAACGGCGCTCTAAAGCCGCATCCTTTTCGATGTACTTGCGATACTCGTCTAGGGTGGTTGCACCGATACATTGGAGTTCGCCCCGCGCCAGGGCCGGCTTGAGCATGTTAGCCGCGTCCATGCTTCCTTCTAGGGAACCAGCCCCCACCAGGGTATGGATTTCATCAATGACCAAGATAATATTCTGGGCCTCACGCACCTCCGCAATTACCTGGGTAAGACGCTCTTCAAAGTCTCCTCGGAAGCGGGTGCCAGAAACCATCATGGCCATATCAAGACTCAGCACCCGACGGTCAAACAGAGCTTCGGGAACATCCTGGTTAACAATCCGCTGGGCCAATCCTTCTGCGATCGCAGTTTTACCCACACCGGGCTCCCCCACCAATACGGGGTTATTTTTAGTGCGGCGACCTAAAATTTGCACCACCCGCTCAATTTCCTGGCTTCGACCCACCACCGGATCGAGTTTGCCATCGGCCGCTAGCTCCGTGAGGTCAGTACTAAACTCAGCCAAAACACCGCTGCGTTTAGACGATTTTCCAGACTTATCCCCATCTGGACCACGACCGCCCCCGGCGGGAACAGCAGACACCTCACCAATGGTACGAATCAGCTGGGTCCGGACCTGGGTAGGGTCCACACCCAGGTTGTTGAGTACCCGATAGGCAACGCTTTCCACATTCTGAGTCAGGCTCAGCAGCAGGTGCTCAGGTTCAATGTAGGGATGATCCAACTTACGAGCTTCTTGAAATGCCTGCTCAAAAACCTGTTTAACCTTGGGCGTAAACGGAATCTCTGTGGGGCCGTTACCAGAACCACGCCCAATAATGGACTCAACTTCGGCCCGAGAATTGGCCAGGTTGACTCCAAAATCACTGAGGACTCGAGCGGCAATGCTCGAACCTTCTTTGACAATACCGAGCAGTAGCTGCTCACTACCAACGAAATTGTGACCCAGGCGTCTTGCCTCTTCCTGGGCCTGCATAATCACCGCAATTGCCGCATTGGTGAAATGTTCAAACATGTTTTGTGGACCTCTGCCAGGATATGGAGTCGAAACCTATTCGTAAACTTTTGAGTAACTAAGGCTGTTCAAAGCCACTTTCGACATTAAGTTTTTTAACTACGTAATAAAAATATACCTACCTTCGAGACAACTCAACAGTCTGGAGAGCCGAATTTAGATAGGTGGGGAATCCGTATAGCCCCCCACACAACGCTTCTAGTTTCAGTTTGCCCGAAGGATAAAGAAATTTACTAGGAATATGAATAAATAGGCATCGAATCTCCACATCCACGAACGGTCAGTAAAAAATTGATAAAGAAACCGCCCCCTCACCCAGGTTTCTACCCATGGCTGATGAGGGGGCGGTCAATCACGATCTATCACAATCTGTTTAAGGCTGTTCGCCTGCACCCAAGTGTAAAATCACATGCGCTAAATCACGCCCTGGTCAGACTGACAGGTAGTCAAAACATGCTGATCTAGCTGGGATAGAGTATCAACCGGGGTAAACCCGACAATGTTGAATCCAGAACCGGCCTGACCGGCGGCCAGGGTAGACTCGGCCTGCACCGCCAGCGAGTAGGGATGGCTGGTTTGCTCGTAGCTGTCTACGACGGTCAGATTCAAGCGAGTTGACGAAATATCACCGTGGAAACAGTCAAAGGAAGAATTAGCCATATAAAACGCTCCCACGGTACGACGACCCGATACCTCAAACACCATGTAGGTCGAGCCGAACTGGGCCTCGGTAGCTGGCTGGGTATAGAGGTAAACACCATCCGCTAAGGGAGAGTTGGATGTGGGATTTGCCAGGGCCACCCCAGAGGCTAGACCGCCCAGCAAAGCAGCACCGAATAAAACCAAGGCAGATTGGACAAACTTTGGGAAACGGGGGCGAACAGATAAATAAGCCATGGGCTCCGTGATAACACCTCTATATGCTGAGTATTCATGAATTTCAGGTCTAGATAAGTGATGCCCCTAGACCTGACCGATGACGTTTAACACCGGACCGTGTGACTGCGGTCACAAAGGGTTATATTGCTTGCATTTCAAGACTTATACAGAGATTAAAAATAAAGACGAGAGACGTCATCCTCTCTTGGGAGGATTAAGACCGAATTGATGATGACGTAAGACACCGTCCACCCAACCGACCATGACGTCACAAAATACGCTGAGAAAAACCTTAGAACAGCTCGATGGCCGCAGCTATGCTGCTTACAAAGGCATCAAGGGCACCTACAGGTTTCCTAACTTTGACCTGACCCTGGCCCATGTTCAAGGGGACCCCTTTGCAGCTCCCAGTCGAGTCACGGTTTGGATGTGCCACAGTGCCGCCAAGTGGCCCCAGCATTACTGGAACAATCCCACCAGACGGGTGGTGCTGGCGGATTTTTTACACCGACAGCTGACTGCCACCATCCCAGAAATTCAGCAGCGACGCGGGTCAGGCAAAAGCGGTCGTCTAGAGCTCGCCGCCCCTAGCCAGGCGGTCCTAGCACGGACGGCGGTGCAGGTCACCCCTGGGGGCATAGAGCTACGGCTGGGGGTGGGTCTGCCCGCCTTTGGGCGGCGTATCGCAGGTCAAGCAGCCGGAGAACTGCTCACCCAGGACCTTCCCCGGCTGGTGACAATGGCGCTGCACCACCAACCAGAACACCAGCTGGCCCTGGGACAGCACCTGGCCGTGGTAGAAGATGCAGAGGCCCTAAGACAGCAGCTGCCAGAGCATGACCTAGTAGCCTTTATCGCCAATGGCGCGATTTTGCCCAGACGCAGCGGTGTTGATCCGCGACCGCTGTCGACGGCGCTCCCCTGCCAGGCCCCCAGCGCATTAGAGGTAACGCTCCATACGCCCCACGGCGGCGCGATCGCAGGTCTAGGCATCCCCCGAGGGGTCACCCTGATTGTGGGCGGCGGCTACCATGGCAAATCGACGGTGCTCAAGGCTATTGCCCAGGGGGTCTACAATCACATTCCTGGCGATGGCCGTGAGCGGGTGGTGGCGGACGGAGCCACGGTTAAGGTGCGAGCAGAAGATGGCCGCAGCGTCGCTGGTGTGGATATTTCTCCATTTATCAAGGACCTACCCCAGGGCCTATCGACAGCGGCCTTTAGCACAGCCAATGCCAGCGGTAGCACCTCCCAGGCGGCCAATATCCTAGAAGCGGTTGAGGCGGGGGCGGCAGTATTGCTAATTGATGAGGATACGGCGGCGACCAATTTGATGATTCGCGATCGCAACATGCAAACCCTGATCGCCAAGGACAAAGAACCGATCACCCCGTTTATTGACAAAGTGCAACAGCTCTACAGCGATTACGGTATTTCCACCGTGCTGGTGATGGGGGGCAGCGGCGACTATTTTGAAGTGGCCGACCGGGTAATTGCCCTAGATAGCTATGGGGTTGAGGATGTCACCGCCCGCGCCAAGGCGATTGCCGCCGAGCACCCCAGCCAGCGGCAGGGGGAGGGTGGCGATCGCTTTGGCAGTTTCCCTCGACGGCAGATTCAGCTGCCCTCGTTTGACACCGGTCGCAGACCGGCCAAAGTCAAAACCCAGGGTCTCACCACCCTCACCATCGGCACAGAGACGATTGACCTGCGAGCGCTCGAACAGATTGTCGAACCCAATCAGGCCAGGGCCATTGCCCATGCCATTCTCACCTGGCAACAGCAGCAGCACACTCAGCCGCTACCCGCCCTGCTCGACAACATTATGGCTCGGATAAAACAGCGAGATTTTGACGCCCTCACCCCCTACCCTATGGCCGACCTGAGTGAGTTTCGACGGTACGAGCTAGCCGCTGTCATTAGTCGACTCAGGGGTCTCAGCACAGTCTCGGAGAAAAGCCGTCACGGTAATTTTTCACCCAATCGCCCAGAGAATACGGAGCTTGATCAGTAAAAACACGTACAAGTCTCCTCTAAAAAAAACACTCTATTAAACCTTGGCTGAATCGTGGTTGCTGCGGATAGCTGACCTGATCCATTGGGTACGCTGAAAATGACCGTATCTTTTTATACCTCTACCCCGATTGTCAGATGTCACACTTTCACGCTCCCACCCCCGCACAGCCTCGGATTAGGTGGTCATGGTTTGCTCTGAGCTGCATCAGCCTACTGGCTGGCTTTTTGCACCTGGCCACCATGGATAGCCCCGTGCGGCTGTCTCAAACAGCCACCGAACAGCAGCCTTAGAGCCTGGGCAGACATCATATTTGCCACCCTGGTTAGGACAAGGGGTCGTCGTCTTTTAGTAAGACGGCGGCCCCTTTTTTTATCCTGATTGTTTTATGTCCGCTCCCTTTGCAGCGCTACAGTGGCTGCAGATGTTTTTAGGACAATCATGGGTTACTTTCGTTCTGCGGTTGATGCGATGACTGGCTACGTTCCTGGCGAACAGCCTGCCCCCGGAACAACTATCATCAAGCTCAACAGCAATGAAAATCCGTATCCCCCCTCTCCTCAGGTGATGGCTGCTTTGCAATCGCTAGACATTGAGCGGCTGCGGCGATACCCCGATCCGTTTGCTAGAGAGTTTTGTCAGGCGGTCAGCCGGGCGCTGGGGGTACCGGCTGGTTGGATTATTGTTGGCAACGGCAGCGACGATCTCTTAAATCTACTGATCCGCGCCTGTGCAGACGGCTGCGATCGCACCGTTGTCTATCCGTCCCCCACCTATGTGCTGTACAAAACCCTGGCGGCGATACAGCCAGCGGCCATCGTTGATATTCCCTACCCTGACGGGTTTCAACTACCGATTGCAGCCCTGGCCGCGGCCCAGGGGGCGATCACCCTGATTGCCTCCCCCAACAGTCCGTCGGGCCATATTGTCCCAACGGACGATTTGCGCCAACTAGCCCAGACCGTCTCTGGCATCGTTGTGATTGATGAGGCCTATGTTGATTTTGCTGACGGCTCTGCCCTGGGGCTGGTTCGGGAGTTTGAAAATGTCATCGTTTTGCGGACCCTTTCTAAAGGCTATGGCCTGGCTGGCCTACGTCTGGGGTTTGGCATCGCCAATCCTAAGCTGCTGGCGGGACTTTTTAAGGTCAAAGATAGCTACAACGTGGATGCGATCGCAATCTCCCTAGGAGCCGCCGCCATGGCAGACCAGACCTATAAAAATGCCCGCGCCAATCAAATCAAAGCATCGCGCTCAAAGCTAACCACAGCATTAAGACAGCTGGATTTTTTAGTTCTCGACTCCCATGGCAACTTTGTTTTAGCCACCCCAGGTACGGGCCAGGCTGAGTCCCTTTATTTAGCCCTAAAAGAACAGGGGATTTTAGTGCGTTACTTTAAGCAGCCCGGTTTAGAAGACAAACTACGCATATCGGTGGGTACAGATGAACAAAATCACATCCTAATAGACGCATTAACAGGTTTGATCGACAACATAAAATAACCAGCCCACCGCAGTTTGAAGCAATTTCGACCAGTCGCTTATACGAGCAAAAAGACTTCTGTTTTACCCTGTTTTACGGTGGATCAGCAGGCTGGCAGGTGCCGCCAGTTCAAGCCGACACAGTCGATTATCTTGAATCTCAGCCGTGTATCGCAGCAGCGGCTCTCCAGGGGGTTCAAACCAAATCTCGACCCAAACACGGGACGTAGTTTGTTTGAGAATACGCCCGGCAACCCGGCCCCGCAGCCAGTCCCATCGATGCTGACGCAACAGCTCCGTTTCTAAAATTTGAAGCGGTTTAGGTAACAGGCTCCAGCCTCGATAGGTGGCGAGCAGGGGCTCAATAGGCCCCTGCTGTTTGAGGAGACACAGAAGTGACGCCCGATCGAGGTTGCCATAGTAGCGCCCCTGGGGAAAATCAATCAGCGTGGGAGCAAACCGATGACCGCCGATGTGGCTAATCTGCCAGGGTTGAACCTGTCGGGTAAGACCCAGCTGTTGAATAGCTAAAATAGTATCTTGAT
>JBCCAQ010000257.1:0-7614 GCA_039814735.1 Cyanobacteria bacterium P01_A01_bin.15 | reverse complement strand
TGTATTACTGAAATCGCTATGGCAACTGTATTATCTCCATCGGTATTTGTCGGTAAACCGATCAAATTTGGCACGGACGGCTGGCGCGGCATGATTGCGGCCGACTTTACCTTTGAACGGGTCGAGCTAGTGGCTGCCCTGGCCGCCAAGGTGCTAGAAGACTGCTACGGCAGCAACGGCAGTCGCACGGTGATTGTGGGCTACGATCGCCGGTTTCTCTCACCCGAATTTGCCGGTCATGCCGCTGAGGCCGTAGCCCAGGCCGGGTACGATGTGCTCCTGTCTGATTGTTTTGCACCCACCCCTGCCTTTAGCTGGGCCGCCCACGAAAAAGGGGCGCTGGGGGCAATTGTGATCACCGCCAGCCACAACCCAGCCGCCTATTCCGGTTTGAAAGTCAAAGGAGCTTTTGGGGGCTCGGTGCCTCCAGACGTCACTAAAAAAATAGAGGCGCGGCTGTCTGACGGTAAGCCTATCGCTCAAGCAGCCGGTACCATTACGCCCTTTGATCCTTGGCCCAGCTACTGCCAGGCGCTGCAAAGTATGGTGGATATTGACGCCATTCGAGCCGCCATTGCCGATGGCAAGCTGACCGTGTTTGCTGATGTTATGCACGGTTCTGCCGCTGGCGGGTTTGAAAAAATCCTAGGCATGGCGATCCACGAAATTAATGGCGATGGCGATCCTTTATTTGAAGGGGGAGCGCCAGAGCCCCTACCCAGATATATTCCCAAGCTCTATAAGGCCGTTAAAGACCGCTATCAGTCCGGGGCTGAGGGGTTAGCCGTCGGCATTATTTTTGATGGCGATAGCGACCGGGTAGCTGGGATGGATGGCCAGGGGGAGTTTCTCAGCTCCCAGGTGCTGATTCCGATCTTGATTGAGCACCTAAAAGCGCGGCGCGGGTTTGATGGTGAGGTAATCAAAACCATCAGCGGGTCTAATCTGATGCAAAAGGTGGCCGAGATGCATGGCCTGTCGGTGCATGAGACCCCCATTGGCTATAAGTACATCGCCGACCGTATGCTCGAAGCCCAGGTGCTGATCGGTGGGGAAGAATCCGGTGGCATTGGCTACGGCCATCACATTCCTGAGCGGGATGCGTTGCTATCGGCGCTGTATCTGCTAGAGGCAGTGGTCAAAAGCGGTAAGGACTTTGGCCAACTCAATCAGTCCCTGCGGCAGCAAACCAGCTTTGAGGGAGCCTACGACCGGATCGATTTGCCCCTAGCCAATATGGATGTCCGAGCCAGGCTGGTGGACCAGCTACAAAATGCCACCCCGACCGAGGTGGCTGGTAAAACCGTGGCTGAGGTCCTGTCAATTGACGGCTACAAGTTTACCCTGGTCGATGGTAGCTGGCTGCTGATTCGCTTTAGCGGTACTGAGCCGGTGCTGCGGCTTTACTCAGAAGCCGCCACTATTGGGGAGGTGCACAAGCATCTCAACTGGGCCAAGGACTGGGCTAGCTCGGTGGGATAGATATCCTTATCGACGGTAGGACATTGTTTGAGGACCGTACCCTGGTGAGGTATGGTCCTTTTAGTTTTTAAAATATTGATATCCTGCCCTATGGTGGGAGGGTATTTGCCCCAGCTATGCGATGGTTACCGAGGCCGTTACCTTTACCCCGATTGCCCATATCGAATCCTGCTACCCCGACCGCTTTGGCATTCCCCGGCAGGCAGGGCTGGTGCCATCGGCTTACGCAGATATTATTTTTGACGCAACAGAAGAAAACAAGCTGGCGCTGCGTGGCATTAGAGAGTTTTCCCATATTTGGGTTCTGTTTGTATTCCATGGACAAACGTTTGGCGCGTTTAAACCCCTCGTGAGACCACCTCGCCTAGGTGGGAACAAATATGTTGGCGTGTACGCCACCCGCAGCCCCAACCGGGCAAATCCTTTGGGAATGAGTGCTGTACGGCTGTTGGGGATAGCTGAACAAAAGGGGAAGCTACGTTTGCAGGTGCAGGGGGGAGATTTTTTAGACGGTACCCCAGTGATCGATATTAAACCCTATGTACCCTATGCTGATGCCATTGATTCGGCCCAGGGAGCTTGGGCTGTCGAGCCAGAGACTCTGCTGCCGGTTTGTTGGAGTAGCGCGGCTGAAGCTGTGTTAGCCGCAAGTATAGAGCCAAAACCGGGGCTATTACGTCGGCTGATTGAGGAAACCCTGGGGCAGGACCCACGTCCGGGCTATGAGCGGGGTAGGGATGGCCGTGGAGGTCAGCGGTGGAATATGCAGGTGAGCGACTACCGTGTGTTTTGGATAGTGGAAAATGGGGTGGCCAAGGTGACTCACTTGGAACAGATAGAGGGGCAGGGACTTGATAATGGCCACAGTGATATTTGGAGAGGCGTTCCATGAAACGCCTCTCCATTTCTAAGGGAGGACCGATGGTACTAAGAGATTTGCTAGGCGTTTTTGTAAAGTCTCCTGCTAGCCAAAAAGACTTTGCCACAACAAAAATACTCCCATGCCTACGACAATTGTTATCAGTAGGTTCTTCCGCCATAGTCCTACCGCTAAGGCAGCCATGGATCCGATCAAACGAGGATTGCCGACTCCAAGCCAGAGACTATCGCCTTCTACTAAAACGGTGGGGACGATAATGGCGGTTAGGACCGCCGGTGGCACATAGTTGAGGGCCTGGAGGAGCCGGGGGGGGAGGGTGAGCCGACCGCTCATAGCCAAAATCGGATAGCGCACCAAAAAAGTGACTAGGGTCATTCCTCCCAGCAGCAGTATTTCGTTAGTCATGGGAATGCTCCAGATGATTTTCAACTAAGATGCCGATCAAAATGCCTGCGATCGCAGCCACCATCAGCCCCAGCTGGTGGGGTAACCCACGGGCCAATAGTGCTGTAGCACCAGCAACGACGACCGTAGCCACCATGGGCCGATTGGTCAAATAGGGAATCGTCATGCCGATAAACGTAGCCACCATGGCAAAGTCCAATCCCCAGGCAGCGGCATTGGGAATACGCTGCCCCAGGGTCAGACCCAGCAGCGTGCAGAGCTGCCAGGGACCGTACATGGCGATAGCCGAACCCAGCTGAAACCAGTGTTTATAAGGGGACGAATCGGTCTGACGATAGCGTTGGATCGCCACCATAAAGTTTTCATCGGTGAGCCAAAACCCCAGGGCTAACTTCCAGCCCTGACCCAGCGGTTTGATATAGGGAACCAGGCTGACGGCATAGAGCAAATGCCTCAGATTTACAACCCAGGTGGTCAGCACAATCACCCCCAGGGGCGTCCCCGCCGCCAGGAGCCCCAGGGCAATAAACTGGGACGAGCCGGCAAAGACAACAGCCGACATACCCATGGCCCCATAAAAAGATAGACCGCTGGATTGGGCTAGGGTACCAAAGATAATCCCAAAGGGAACAGCACCCACGATCAGCGGAATGGTTTGCTGTGCTCCGGCCCAAAACTCCCGCCACGGGGAAGTGTGCTGAGTCAGCTTAGACACCATGGCCATAAACGTACCTACGTGTAATAACTTGGCCGAGCTTAGATCGCTTCGACCCGGACTGTCTTGAACGTTTTTGCACCGGTGTATGGGCGTACTGATCGGCCCATACACCGGTGGGGTACGCAACAGATTCTGTCCATGAATTTCCTTTATGGGATTCTATAAACGGAGGGACCCATAAAAAAACAGTTATGCGCTATCGTGAACCATATGCGGGTGTTATGAGTATATTTTTGCCGTACGCCCTATAAAATCAACCTGTTTTTCAGCCGCATTTATTTGCCGCATTTTATTTGTTGTACGACGAATTTTATCCAGTGATTTGACAGTTTTAAGGACAACTTTGCTCAGACAGTTCAATTAGTTCAATGTCTCCGCAAGATCTGTGGTTTTGTCTGTGGTTTCAAATATCAGCATTTTTCTCAGGGTTTAATTAGCCTGCCAGGCTCACTCACACTCTTTAGGTTTGGCATACCGTTACAAAAGCTTACTAAAGTTCGATAATATAGAACTATTAAACCCAGGAGCGTTGAAAGCGATTCCTGCTAGCCCTTCCCTTTTATGACTTCACCTCCCAGCGTTCCAACGGCGGCAGAGGCATCCTCCATGCAGACTTCCTCTGTATCATCCCCAGCTCCAGTCCAGCGTAACTGGCTAATTTGGCTGGCGGGTTTAATTGTTCTAGCGGGTGGGGGCTTTGCGCTGTGGCGACTGTTAGGGGGTGGCGGTGACGCCCCGGCCGGCATGGGTATGGGCGGTAGCGTGCCGGTTACCTTAGAACGGTTACAGCCAGCGACACTGCGCGATCAAATATCATTTGTTGGCACCTTAGATGCTCAGGCGGGCGTGGTCCTGCAGCCCGAGGCCGCCGGACGCATCACTCGTATTTATGTGGCATCGGGCGATCGGGTGGCCGCTGGCGATGCCATTATGGAGCTGAGTGCCGATCGGTCTCAAGCGGAGCTGAGTGCCGCCTTAGCCAGCGTCAGTGCGGCCCGCTCTGCCCGTGATAATGCTCGATCCCAGCTACAGTCTCTGCTGGCCCAGCGCGCTCGCCTGGAAGCGGATGTGACCTTGCAAACTACTGAGTTTGATCGGACGCAGCGGCTAGTGACAGCAGGGGCTCAATCGCAGCAGGAGCTAGACGAGGTGGAGCGCGATCGCAGCGCCGCCGTTGCCTCTCTCCAGGCCGCTGTCCAAGAGATTGCAGCTGCCCAGGCCAGTCTGCAGCAGTCCGAGGCGTTTCTAGAACAGTCCGAAGCCAGTGCCAATGCTACCCGTGAGGATTTGCTCGACAAAACCGTAACGGCCCCGATTGCCGGTGTTGTGGGTGATATCCCGGTGGAGCTGGGGGACTACGTGCAGCCCGGCGGTACGTTAACAACCATCACGCAAAATGAAACCCTAGAGCTAGAAATTGACGTCCCAGCTGAACAACTCAGCGAAATTCGGTTAGGGATGCCGGTGGAGCTTTTCCCCTTTGGTGCCGCCGATACTCCCGTGGCCGAAGGGTCCCTAAGCTTTATTTCCCCCCAAACGGATGCCTCCACCCAGACGGTGCTGGCCAAGGCCCAGTTTGACAATGCGGTGGGTAGCTTGCAAGACAATCAGCGTGTGGACGTGCGCGTCATCGTAGATGAGCGCGCTGGGCTGCTAGTACCGGCCACTGCCATTACCCGTCTAGGGGGACAGTCGTTTGTGTATGTAGCGGCAGATGCGCCCCCGCCAGAAGAAGGACAGCCCCCCATCGAAGGCCAGGTCGCTCAGCTGCGACCGGTCACCCTAGGCGACATGCAGGGCAATGCCTTTCAAGTGTTGGACGGGCTTGAGAGCGGAGAGCAAATCGTCATAACCGGGCTCTTAAATTTGCAGGATGGTATGCCCATCGACCCCCAAGCAGAGGCTGCCGATGGCGATAGTTCTTCCTAACGGCCAGCAGCTCCAGACTTGCCAGACTATATTCAACCCCTGACCAGGTTAGGGAGAACCGGATTTTCCTAGCTCTCCTGCTCCTGATTTTCTTTCTTCTGGGCCGACATTAGACTAGCCCTTACACCCATCCTTCAGACATGTCATCATGGTCAACTATTTTATTAAACGGCCAGTTTTTGCCACTGTTTGCGCCATTGTTATTCTGCTGATTGGTGCGGTAAGTATTCCCACACTGCCCATCGCCCAATATCCGGATATTAGTCCCACTCAGGTCAACGTGACGGCCAGCTATACTGGAGCCGATGCCGAAACCGTTGAAAAGGCTGTCACAACGGTACTAGAGCGGGAGATTAACGGTGTGGAGGGGATGCGCTATATCTCCTCCAACAGCAGCAATAACGGCATTAGCAATATTGTTGTCACCTTTGACTCTAGTCGAGATAAAGACATTGCGGCGGTGGATGTCCAAAACCGGGTGTCGCTGGCGGAGCCCCAACTTCCAGAAGAGGTGCGGCAGACCGGTGTTGTTGTATCCAAACAGAACAGCAATATTCTGTTGGCCATGAGTCTGTTTTCAGCGGAGGGCACCTTTGACAATGTGTTCTTAAGTAACTACGCCGACCTGTATATTGTGGATGCCCTGCGACGGGTGCCCGGTGTAGGAGACGTGGTGATCTTTGGGGAACGGACCTATGCCATGCGGCTGTGGTTAGATCCGCAGCGGTTAGCCAGCCGCGATCTGACAGCGGACGATGTAGTAGATGCCTTACAAGAACAAAATATTCAGGTGGGGGCAGGACAAATTGGTCAACCGCCATCGCCAACGGACCAAACCTTTCAGATTGACCTGCGGGCGATCAGCCGACTACAGGAAGTGTCTGAGTTTGAGGAGCTGGTGATTCAAACCGGCGAAACCGGTGCCCTGGTCAAACTCAAGGATGTGGGCCGAGCCGAGCTGGGGGCTGAAAGCTACAGCACCTTTCTGCGATTTAGCGGTAATGAATCGGTGGGTCTGGGGATTTTTCAGCTGCCGGGAAGCAATGCCCTACAGGTAGCCCAGGGGGTAAAAGAGGTGATGGCCGGTCTGTCGGACGAATTTCCCCAGGGGATGGAGTACGGCATTGGCTTTGATACTACTGAGTTTGTGGAGCAGTCCCTCTCGCGGGTGGTGTGGACGCTGATCCAGGCGGTGGCTCTGGTGGTCCTGGTCATCTATCTATTCCTGCAGGACTGGCGCACTACGCTGATTCCAGCGATCACCATCCCGGTGGCGCTGATTGGGACCTTTGCCATTATTAAAATCTTTGGCTTTTCTATTAACAGCCTGACCCTGTTTGGTCTGACCCTGGCGACGGGGATGGTGGTAGACGATGCCATCGTAGTGGTTGAAGATATCGCCACGAAAATTCAAGAGCGCGATATGCCACCCAAGCGGGCGGCGATTGAGTCGATGCGTGAGCTGACCGGGGCCGTCATTGCTACATCCCTGGTGCTGATGGCGGTGTTTATCCCGGTGGCGTTTTTCCCGGGGACAACCGGGGCACTGTATCGGCAGTTTGCATTGACCATTGCATTTGCGATCGCACTTTCCACCTTCAACGCCCTCACCCTCACCCCCACCCTCGCCGGGCTGCTGCTGCGTCAAAATACCGGCAACCACGGCTGGCTCGACAAAATCTTTGTCCCCTTCAACCGGTTTTTAGACAATCTTAGGAACCAGTATGGCGACACCCTGCGGATTCTCAATCAGTTTAAGGTCTTTGTTCTAGCCGCCTTTGTCGTCTCTCTAATACTGACCGGCTGGCTTTACAACAGCGTGCCCTCTGCCTTTTTACCCGATGAAGATCAGGGGTATTTCATTACCCTAATTCAAGGTCCAGAAGGTTCTTCATTAAACCAGACCAGCAAAGTGATGCGGCAGGTAGAAGAAACTATCCTGGCCCAGGATGGTGTGCGGGCCACCTTTGCTGTGGGTGGCTTTAGCTTTAGCGGTAATACTGCCAACAATGGCGTGGTCTTTACAACACTTGTTCCCTGGGAGGAACGGCCGTCCGGCGTGACGTCCTTTAGCCTGATAAATCAGCTATTTGGTCAGTTTTCTGGCATTACCGAAGCGCGGGTATTTCCAGTCAATCCACCATCAATTCAGGGCTTGAGCAGCTTTAGCGGGTTTCAGTTTCAGCTGCAAGATCGACGC
>JBCCAQ010000308.1:0-5477 GCA_039814735.1 Cyanobacteria bacterium P01_A01_bin.15 | reverse complement strand
CTGCTCCATAGTCAAAATCGAACATCCTAAAGATGGGTTGATAGGTAAAGTAGAGTAGCGTTCCCATTTACGTCACGTGTCTTTTTCCGTCCTGTCTACAGAGATGATCTGCTGTTTAAATCCTGATTGCTTGGTGCCAGTTAACCCTGGTGGGGTAACTGCGTGTCAATCCTGTGGCAGACCTTTGATAGACTTGCTTCGCAATCGCTATCGACCGATCAAGCCCTTGGGACAGGGGGGGTTTGGTAAAACCTATTTGGCGGAGGACGTGGATCGTCTCAATACCCGCTGTGTGATCAAGCAGTTTGTTCGCCAGTCCAGCAATAAAACCTTTGATAAGGCGCTTACCCTGTTTAATCAAGAGGCTGTTCGTCTCAACGAGCTAGGGGAGCATCCGCAAATCCCGTCTTTGCTGGCGTACTTTGAGCAGCAGGGAAATTTTTATCTGGTGCAGCAAGAAATTGAGGGAGATACCCTGCTGCAGGAGGTCAAAAAAGAAGGTCCGTTTGACGAGGCAAAAATACGTAGCCTACTGAGCTATCTGCTGCCGGTGCTGCAGTTTATCCACGATCGCAACGTGGTGCATCGGGACATCAATCCAACCAATATTATCTGCCGTCAGCACGATAAAAAGCCCGTGCTAATTGACTTTGGCATTGCCAAACAGCTGGTGGCATCGCTGGTTGATACTGAAGAGCGCACCGGCACCCGCATTGGCACTGAGGGATACTCTCCAATTGAGCAGCTGCGTAGTGGAGAGGCCTATCCATCTAGCGATCTCTACAGTCTCGGGGCCACCTGTATCTGTCTGTTGACAGGGCGTAAACCCGAGAAACTCTACAGTCCGCTTGAGGGCCGGTGGCTATGGCAGGACCATCTTGTGGCGGCAGGGCGCTCGGTCACGCCTGCCCTGGCTGCCATTTTGGACCGGATGCTAAAGGATTTTATTAATGAGCGCTATCGCTCGGCGGCGGAGGTGCTGCAGGAGGTGGAGGCTCTCCCGGCCTACCATCGGACAGTACCGGGGTGGACCCGACAGCGGCCCCAGGATGACAACAACAGACCCCTGTCCGATGCTATTAGTTCTGGTCAGGATGTTAGCCGCAACTTAAACCAGCACTTGATCAGTGAGGAATTTAGACAGGCTCACCCACCGACGGCTCCGCCCCAGCGCAAGTCGGATGCCCAGCCTATCTCTAGAGCTCAACCTGGCCCGACAACTGGCAGACGCTCGGCTGGCATTTCAAAGGGGCAGTCGGCGGCCTCGCCAGGCCGAAAATCCGGGCCTCTGTCGAAGGGGCAGTCTAACCCAGTCCCAGGAAGGCTTTCTGGACCAACGTCTGGACCAGCCCGCAGTAGAACGTCGGATCGGCTATCTATGGATTCCGTTGGGTCGTCGGATGTGTCGACCGGTGGTCGTATCTACTCGAGGGGAATGACCACTAAGGTCCAATCCTCTGGGCCTAAAAGTGCGCCCTCTCGCTGGGTATGTGTCAATACCCTTGAGGGTCATAAGTCTTGGGTTTCGACGGTGGCGTTTAGCCCCCAGCAGATGGTGCTAGCCAGTGGGGGCTGGGACGATACGGTGAATGTTTGGGATGTTCAGACTGGGAAGCTAAGGGTTTCGCTCAAGGGTCACGCTCGGGGGATCAATGGTCTGGCCTTTAGCCCCCGCGACCAGATCCTGGCGAGCTGCAGCGATGACGACACAATTCGCCTGTGGGATGTGGGTAAGGGCAGCCTTCTGCACCTACTTAAGGGCCACCAGCACGATGTGACATCAGTGGCCATCGGTCGCCGGGGCTCTTTGCTGATTAGCGGTAGCGAAGATCGCACGGTTGGAGTGTGGGATATAGCCCATGGCAAGCTGGTGAAGTCTATCTCGGGAAATGCCGGTATGATCCGCTGCGTTGATATTTCCCCTGATGAGGAGCTGATTGTGAGCGGCGGGTTTGATAATAAAATCCGTCTCTGGCACTTGGGTAACGGCCAGGTGTTTCGGGTGTTGCCGGGGCACTTAAATTCGGTGAATGATGTGCTCATCAGTCCCGATGGTCGTTTGATTGCCAGTGCGGGCAAAGATCGCTCAATTAAGCTCTGGAGTATGCGCTCGGGCAATTTGATCCATACGCTCAAGGGTCATACGGGAGAGGTCACTGCGATCGCACTTGCCCCCAACCAGCGCACTGTGGTTAGCGCTAGCGGCGATAGCAGCATCAAGATATGGGATACCAAGACCGGGGAGCTGGTGGAAACCCTGACGGACCACAGTAATTCAGTCACTGCGATCGCAATCCACCCCAACGGTCAGGTAATGGCCAGCGCCAGTGCCGACAAAACCATTAAACTATGGCAGAAAGAATAGCCCGTTCCCATGCCCGAAGGCCCCGAGATTCGTAAAGCTGCCGATAAGATTGAAAGCGCCCTCAAAGCAAAACCCACCAGCGAAGTCTTTTTTGCCTTTGAGCACCTCAAACCCTACGAAAGTAAGCTCACGGGCCAGACGGTAAACCGTGTGGAAACCAGGGGTAAAGCGCTGCTGATCCACTTTGAAAACGACCTAAGTATCTACAGCCACAACCAGCTCTATGGCGTTTGGATGGTGCGCCGTGCCCACAGCTATCCCACCACAAAACGTCAGCTGCGCCTGGCGCTCCACAACCATCAAAAATCAGCCCTGCTCTATAGCGCCTCCGATATTGAGGTGCTTACCCCCGAGCAGATTCCCCACCATCCTTTTTTAAGCAAGCTCGGCCCCGATGTGCTCAATCCAAACCTGCGGCCAGACCGGGTGCTCGAATTGCTAATGGCCAAGCAAAACCAGCGTCGTCAGTTTGTCACCCTGTATCTAGACCAGCATTTTCTGGCGGGCATCGGCAACTATCTGCGCAGTGAAATCCTCTATGTAGCGAGAATCTATCCCCGTTTGCGGCCCATTGACTGCAGCGACGCTCAGCTAGCGGCCCTAGCCGATGCCAGTATTACCATTCCCTATCAGTCGTATCGCTACGGTGGCATCACCAGCGATCTAGACCTGGCCAATCAGCTCAAGGCCCAGGGGCAAAAGCGCTCCCAGTATCGCCACTGGGTGTTTGGTCGAGTCAATCGCCCCTGCCGCGTGTGTGACACACCGATTGTCAAGGCGTTTGCCAGCAGTCGTCGGTTTTATTACTGCCCACTCTGTCAGCCAGAACCGTAAAATAAAATCTGCACTGATATCCCTGTCATGGCAACGCCAAATCACTACAAAACCTTAGAACTGCAGCAAACGGCTACACAGACCGACATTAAGCAGGCCTATCACCGGCTGGCAAAACAGCACCATCCCGATAGCCGGGGTGGCGAGCCGAGCGATCATGAGCGCATTGCCCAGATCAACCAAGCCTACGAAATACTTGGCGATCCGGCTGCCCGTAAGCGCTATGACGGACAGCATGGCGGGGTGCGATCGCAAAACATTGACGATATCCAGGCTGAGTACCAAAAACGACGCCGGGCCCACCAGCAAGCCGACGACGCCCTTACCCAATGGATTCGCAGCGTTTATAATCCCATCGACCGGCTGGTGGGCAAAATCATCAGTCCGCTCAAAGCCGAGGTTCGCAGCCTCTCCGCCGATCCCTTTGACGACGAGCTGATGGAGGCATTCCAAGGCTACCTAGAAGACTGTCGCGAATTGTTGGAAAAGGCCAAACAAAAATTTAAGTCCATGGCCAACCCGTCCCAGACTGCCCCGGTCGCGGCCAACCTCTACTACTGTCTCAATCAGCTCGAAGACGGCATCGAAGAAATTGAGCGGTTTACCTTTACCTACGACGACAGCTATCTGCACACGGGTCAAGAGCTATTTCGTATTGCCACCCAGCTACGTCGTGAGGCGAAGGCCGACATGAAAGCTATACTCTAGGCAAGCCCCACCCACGGCAGTCAAACCTGGTAATAACCTTGATCCTGGGCAGATCTTGGTTTAGACACGTGGACAATCAGAATTCTTTGAGAGGATAAAAATTTCTCCTGGCACAGATTGTTACAATGTTCTTCTGTTTTTTAGTTGCCGGTTTTCCATGGCTTTGCCCATCGTTGCAGTTATTGGTCGTCCCAATGTGGGCAAGTCTACCCTGGTCAATCGACTGGCGGGGGCGCGGGAGGCGATTGTTTTCGATCAGCCCGGGGTGACTCGCGATCGCACCTATCAGCCCGCTTTCTGGCAAGACCGCGACTTTATGGTGGTAGATACCGGCGGTCTGGTATTTGATGACGACACTGAGTTTTTACCCTACATTCGCGAACAGGCCCTGCTGGCCCTGGCCGAGTCCAAGGCGGCCATCTTTGTTGTGGATGGTCAAGCCGGGCCAAACGAAAGCGATCGCGAAATTGCCTCCTGGCTGCGACAGCAGTCGGTACCGGTGCTGCTGGCCGTCAACAAGTGTGAGTCGGAGGATCAGGGCCTGGTCCAGGCCGCTGATTTTTGGGAGTTAGGGCTGGGCGAACCCTACGCCGTATCGGGCATCCACGGTAACGGCACCGGCGACCTGCTCGATGAGCTAGTCACCCACCTACCCGCCACCGAGGACCTGGTCGAAGATGACGAGATTAAGGTCGCCATCGTCGGGCGGCCCAACGTGGGCAAATCTAGTCTGCTCAATGCCTTTGTCGGTGAAAATCGGGCCATCGTGAGCGATGTGTCTGGCACCACCCGCGACACGATTGACATGGTGGTGCGCCGCAAAGAAACGATCTATCGTCTGGTGGACACCGCCGGGATCCGCAAAAAGAAAAACGTTGACTACGGACCTGAATTTTTTAGTATCAACCGCGCGTTTAAGGCGATTCGCCGGTCCGATGTGGTGCTGCTGGTGATTGATGCCCTCGATGGTATGACCGAGCAGGATCAAAAGCTAGCGGGTCGGATCGAAGACGACGGCCGGGCCTGCATTATTGTGGTGAATAAGTGGGACGCCATCGAAAAAGATAGCCACACCATCTATGAGTACGACAAAAAGCTAGGCTCCAAGATTTATTTTTTAGACTGGGCTACGCGACTCTATGTCAGCGCCCTCACGGGACAGCGGGTGCCTAAGATATTGGATGCCGTCGATGAAGCAGTGGTGCAGCACCGGCGTCGAGTTAGCACTGCTGTAGTCAACGAGGTGCTAGAAGATGCCGTCAGCTGGCATTCGCCACCGACTACCCGCCAGGGCAAACAGGGGCGGATTTACTACGGTACCCAGGTGAGCGTACGCCCCCCCACCTTTACCCTGTTTGTCAATTCAGGCAAGCTCTTTACCGACAACTATCGTCGCTATATCGAGCGCCAGTTTCGCGAAAATCTTGGCTACGAAGGTACCCCCATTCGTCTGCTGTGGCGCGGTAAAAAGATTCGCGATATGGATCGCGACAGCGCCAACCGGGCTACCAAAGTTTAACGACCGCACCTATGGACCTGCTTCGCTCCCTACCAATAGGTTTGTATTTAG
>JBCCAQ010000161.1:0-12696 GCA_039814735.1 Cyanobacteria bacterium P01_A01_bin.15 | reverse complement strand
CGCAGGTCGCATAGATGTCATCCACACCGATGGCAATATGGCCATACCCCGACCCCAAATCGTAGTTATCAACACCCCAGTTGTAGGTCAGCTCTAGTACGGTGTGGTCACTTTCGTCACCATAGCCTACAAAAGCGAGGGTAAACTTGCCACCTGGATAGTCTTTTTGACGGATTAGGGTCATGCCGAAAACGTCGCAGTAAAATTGGAGGGATTTGTCTAAATCACCTACGCGCAACATGGTGTGCAGCAAACGCATCGCTTTTGTCTCCTTTAGGTTGAATTCATATTAGCGTTCGGTTCAGTTTCTATGATGGCTTAGAAGCGTTTATCTAGGCATAGTGATGTGCTTTTTCTTATGTTTTTGACCCGTAGCCCTATCGTTGGTGCAAGATAGCACCGTATGCTGATTTACCGTGTGACTTTTTGTCTGCAATGGGTGTCTTGGCATACCGATCGGTGCAGCCTGCTCCAATTGTTCACCCGTAGTTAATCCACAAGGGAAAACAGATTAATGATTGACGTACTCGAAACTACAATTGAAGAGATTCGCGCCCGCGAAATTTTGGACTCTCGAGGTCGACCTACCATTGAGGCTGAAGTCTATCTATCTGTGGGTGCAGTGGGTCTAGCCCAGGTCCCCAGCGGTGCATCGACGGGCACATTTGAAGCCCACGAGTTGAGAGATGGAGACGACCGCTATGGGGGCAAAGGTGTCTTAAAAGCGGTTAATAACGTCCATGAGAAAATTGCCCGTGAGCTGATGGGATTAGACGCGCTTGACCAGGTGGTGGTTGACCGGACCATGATCGCATTGGATGGTTCAGAGAATAAGGCAAATCTGGGAGCAAACGCCATTTTGGCGGTGTCGTTAGCCAATGCTAAGGCAGCAGCTCAAACGCTGGGGCTGCCCCTATATCGCTATTTGGGAGGCCCTTTGGCCAATGTATTGCCGGTCCCCCTCATGAATGTGATCAACGGGGGTGCCCATGCCAATAACAACGTGGATATTCAGGAATTTATGATTGTGCCCAGCGGCGCTGGCAGCTTTCGGGAGGCGCTTCGCTGGGGCGCGGAAGTGTTTGCAAGCCTGAGCAAAGTCTTAGGTCAAAAAGGACTCCTCGGAGGCGTCGGCGATGAAGGTGGCTTTGCTCCTAATTTAGGCTCTAACCAGGAGGCCTTGGAAATTTTGATTGCTGCCATTGAGTCGGCGGGTTATACGCCTGGCGAACAAATTTCCCTGGCGTTAGATGTGGCGGCAAGTGAGTTTTATCAGGATGGTCAATACACGTTTGACGGCAAAGCCCATTCGTCGACAGAAACGATTGACTATCTCGATAAGCTTGCCAGTCAGTATCCCATTGTTTCCATTGAGGACGGTCTCCATGAGGAAGACTGGGACGGCTGGCAGGCGCTGACTCAAAAGATTGGTAGCCGGATACAGCTAGTGGGTGATGATTTGTTTGTGACCAACCCCACCCGGCTGCAAAAGGGAATTGACCTGGGGGCAGCGAACTCAATTTTGATTAAGTTAAATCAGATTGGGTCTTTGACTGAAACCTTAGAAGCCATCGATCTAGCGACTCGCAATCGGCTGACATCGGTGATTAGCCACCGCTCAGGAGAAACCGAGGATACCACCATCGCTGACTTGGCTGTGGCCACTCGAGCGGGACAGATCAAAACTGGCTCCCTCTGCCGAAGCGAGCGGGTTGCCAAATACAACCGCCTACTGCGGATTGAAGATGAGCTGGCAGAGCAGGCAGTCTACGCTGGCACGGTAGGGATGGGGCCCGGTCAAGGCTAAATCGTTACACTTTTGTGGGGCACCTATCAGAGGTGCCCCACAAAAGGTGCCCCTACTCACTGTCTGTCGGGGATGGAGACGGATTGCTTGGTGATAATGAACCGTCTGGTGCTGTGGGTAGGGGAGCTGGAGCGGATGGATTGAGCGGGTCGCTGACGCCTGGCAGGCGGGTACCTGGGGGATTGATCAGGTCTTGGATGTCGGCGGGTAGATCACCGGGTAGATTATCCTGGGCGGAGCCTGGCGACTGTGCCCCTACCGGTAGGGTCGCTAGGGCAACGCGGTTGCCACCGACGGAACGTAGAAGATCGAGCACCCGAACAACGTCGTCGTAGCGGGCATCCTTGGCTGCATAAAGCACCACAATACCCTGGGGATTGCCGGTGTAAAAATCATCAACTAGACCTAACAGGTTCTGCTCCAAAATTGGGTCTTGATCGAGGTAAATACGGCCAATGGGATCGACGCTGATGTAGAGGCGATCGCGACCGGTGGTAAGCGCGGCTGGCGGTAGCGCTGAACCAGTATTAGCGTTGGGCAAGTCTAGGCTAATGGCCTGTTGGCGACTGCCAACAGCCGCCAAGATAAAAAAGGTGAGGATGCAAAAAACGACATCGACGAGGGGAAGCAGCTCAATATCAATCGTGTTTTGTTGCTCGTCTATATCCAACTTCATAGCAGGGCTCGGAGGATGAGGGCTGGGGGTGAAGAAACGGGGCTAGTGGCCTTGGGGTCAGGCGGGCAGGGATGCCGCTGCCGGATGCGTTAAGCGCTTAACTGACCGTGGCTCCCAGCTTGCTGGGTTTGCCATCGCTGAGGGACCAAGCCTGACGATATAGCAGCTCTAACTCACTGCCTGATTTGCGAAAGACTTTTGCCTGGCCAAAGACCAAGCCTTGAAACAGCCGGTAAAACATCAGGCTAACGATGGCGATAATGAGACCCGTGGCGGTGGTAATCAGGGACTGACCGATGCCGGTGGCAGCGCCGCTGGTGGCGCTGCCAATCGCCAGGTCATTAAGGTCTAGGGAGCCCAGGGAACTCATCAAACCCAGGACGGTCCCAAGCAACCCCAGCATGGGGGACACGGCAATGACTAGCTCCAGCACCTTGTCGCCCCGCCGCATGGAGGCCAGCTCTTCATTGGCAGCGGTTTCTAGGGCTAAACGAAAAACCTCGGGCTCTTGATCCCTAAGTTTGAGGGCGGCGTAGAGAAAACGTCCCATGGGTAGACGGTGGGCTCGCTGGGCGATCTCTGTGGCGGCCGTCCATTCGCGGCGGGCGGCTTCTAGGACACGACCGGCTACTTCGCGCTCGCGGGTAATAATCCGGGACCAAAACCAAATGCGCTCAATGATGGTACCGAGGGCGATTACTGATAGAACCAGCAGGGGCCACATGGCCACCCCACCCCGGGCAAATAGTTCAGTAATGTTCACTCATTTTCTCCCGTACGTTTCTTCTGACGCATGTTACCCCGCTCGGGTCTCAAGCGGCCATAATCTTTGGACCGGGCTTTAGACCGGGTTTTAGATTGGGCCAGCCGCTTTGTCCATGGCCAAGGTTAAAATTTCATCGGCGGCGCGATCGCAAACCCCCACCGTGCCCAGCTGTTGTTTCATGGTTCTGTAGCCCTCCACCATTTTTTGACACCGATCCGGACTGTTTAGCAAGGCTAGCGCCATTTGGCCGATGGCCTCGGGGGTGGCCTCCCACTGGACAAACTCCGGCACAATCGGCTCCATAGTAACCAGATTTACCGGTGAAACATAAGGTACTGAAAATTTCAGCACAAATTCTGCCACCCAGGCGGTTAGACGATTGAGTCGGTACATCACCACCTGGGGCACTTCCATCAGAGCTATCTCTAGGTTGGCCGTACCCGATTTGGTAATGGCCAAGTCCGCCGCTGCGATCGCATCCATCTGTTGATTTTTGGCCACTACTTGGCCCGTCAGCCCGTAGGTTTGGATGGCCCGCTCTAGGGGAGCGCGAAAGGTTTCACGGGCTAGGGGCACCAAAAACTGCAGCTGCGGCAGCTGGGCCTGGAGCCTACGTGCTGCCGCAAACATAACCGGCAGCACGTAGGTCAGCTCCTGCTGGCGTGAGGCCGGCAGCAACGTAACCACTTGGGCGGTATCAGAGATAGCCAGCTGCCGCCGGGCATCCTGTTTAGCCGACGTCGGTCGATAGCCAGCAAATTTATCCAGCAGGGGATGACCCACCCAGCTCACCTGCCCACCCTGGGTCTGGTAATACTGAGCCTCCCCTGGAAAAATCGCCAAGATCCGATCGGCAATGGCCAAAATTTTAGCCGTATCCCCTGGCATCATGGGCCATACCCACAGCTGGGGGGCAATAAAGTAGGCAATGGGAACGTTGGGAAACTGGCGACGGACAAACTGCCCGATGGGGACATTGGGTCCCATGTAGTCAATCAAAACCACCACATCGGGGGGAGTATCTTTGAGATGCTGCTTAGCCTGTCGCTGTAGAGCCAGCGCCTTTAGCGCATGGGGCAACGCCTCAAAAATTCCCATGGAGCTGATCGGCACCGTGTCACCAATCAGCTTGGCCCCGGCCGCCGCCATCCGGTCACCGCCCATGGCGCTGATTTCAACCCTCAGGCCCCGCTGCTTGGCCTGGCGCTCCAGGGCCGCCACCAGTAAGCTTCCCTGCAGATCGCCAGAGACCTCCCCTGTGTGGATAAATATCCGTACAGGAGCAGGGCTCTCGGCGGAGAGATGGGGTCTAACGTCACTATGCTGCATGTGCTGTATGAAAGATCGGGCCCTAGGACCGAGAGATATACCGCCCTGGAATAACGCCTCGCCGACCGTCCTTTTGGGACGCTAGTAAAAATCGATGCAGATGTTGCACATATTCGTTGTTGGCAACAGATTCGAGCTTATCGAGGGCCTCACTAAAAGTCAGTCCCGAGCGATAGATCAATCGGTACGCCTGCTTGAGACCGTCATAGACGCGACCGGCCTCCAAGTCACCGATACCCGAGCGTTTTAGACCGACCTGGTTGAGTCCCCGTACCCGCGATGGATTCCCTTCTACCATCATGTAGGGGGGAACATCACGCTCAATTCGACTCATACCGCCTACCATGGCATGGCGACCAATGTGAACAAATTGATGAATGCCAACAAGACCGCTCACACGCACGTTGGACTCAATATGGACATGGCCCGCTAGGGCCACCGAATTAGCAATGATCACGCTGTCTTGAATCACACAGTTATGGGCCATATGGACATAGGCCATTAGCAGATTGCCATTGCCCAGTCGGGTGATCTCACCAAACCGGGTGGGGCGATTGATGGTGACATACTCGCGAATGTTGTTGTCGTCGCCGATGGATACCAGGCTTTCGGACCCATCGTACTTGAGGTCCTGGGGTTCTAAACCAATGGCAGCTCCGGTAAAAATGCGATTGCGCTGACCAATCTCGGTGTGACCATCAAGCACTACATGGGGACCAATTTCGGTATCTTTACCAACGCTGACTTTCTCTCCAATCACGGCATAGGGGCCCACTTTGACACTGGAGTGGACATGGGCCCTTGGATCGATGACCGCCGTGGGATGAATCAGAGCAGTTGGGAGCATTAGTTATTGTGTTGTTATTCAACCACAGAGAACATAAGGGTGCCTTCGCACACCAGTTGACCATCAACTTCCGCCTTGGCCTGCATTTTGCCGAATTTTAGCCCACGGACGCTAAGCAACTCTGTTGTGATGACCAGCTGGTCACCTGGCACAACCGGTCGCCGGAACCGAACTTTGTCGATACCAGCAAACATGCATAACCCATTGACACCAGGCATTTGGGTAAGCACAATGCCACCCACCTGGGCCATGGCTTCGACAATCAGCACCCCCGGCATAATGGGACGGCCGGGGAAGTGCCCTTGGAAGTGAGGTTCATTGAAGGTGACATTTTTTAGGCCGACCGCCTGTTTGCCAGGAACATAGTCAATGATGCGATCAACTAGGGCAAAGGGATAGCGGTGGGGTAATAGCGCTTGAATCTGCTCTAGATCAAAGGTGATAGGGGAAGGTTGCTCAGGGCTAACCGGTTGAGCCCCTTGACTGGTGTGAGCTTTATCTTGAATAACGGTGGCCATAGACTTTTTGTAACAGCAACGGCGTAAGTGTTCTCGGCTAGGTGGGAGCCGATGCGTCTGCCGCACAGACAGCGGCTAGTTGATGAGCCAACTGCACGTGCAGACTGTGACTAGCCCGGTAGGCGATCACATGCATCGTAGGGAGAACACCTAATAAACTGAGATCCCCTACTAAGTCTAAAAGTTTATGACGTGCCGGTTCATTTGAAAATCGCAATGGGGGATTCAGCCAGCCGTTTTGGTCGCAAACCAGGGCATTTTCTAAACTGCCTCCCTTGATTAGTCCCTGCGATCGCAACCCTTCAATTTGATGGGCCAGGGCAAAGGTACGCGCCGGTGCCACCAGGGCGTCAAAGTCTCCATCAGCAGGAGACCAGCTGTGCCACTGATTACCGATGGCGGCCACCGGAAAATCGATCCCGTAGCTAAAGCGCAGCTCCGAGGCAGGCAGTGCCATCACATAGGCATCCCCATCCCGCACAATCACAGGCTCACTAAGCAGACCGCCGGTGCGGGCTACCGTCTGTTCCGCCGTGCCCGCCGACCGGATACCACGACTCCAATCCAGGGCAGAGCCATCCAGCAGGGGAACCTCTGGCCCATCAATTTCAATCCGGGCATTGTCCACGCCGGCTCCCCACAGCGCCGCCAGCAGGTGCTCTACCGTACGAACGCTCTCCGCCAGCTCAGTGGAAAGACGGGTTTGGCTGACCGCCGCCGCCACGGCGGGAATAAGCTCAAGATCGGCCAGGTCTACCCGAACAAAATGGCGGCCTATTCCCGCCTCAGCCGGCAGTACCCTCACCCGAGTTGTCTGACCCAGGTGTAGTCCTACCCCCGTATATGAGACGGGAGCAGCCAGGGTATGCTGTCGCCCTAGAAGCACTCCCGTCGCCATTAGAACCGTTCTCCGATGCCAAAGTGAATGCGGCCATCGCCATCATCATTGATGCCATAGTCGAGCCGCAGGGCCCCTAGCGGTGTCTGGACCCGTAAACCAGCACCATAGCCAAAACCGCTGCCGGGTTTGCCACGAATCTCCGCCGGATCGCCAGGTACGTTATCCCCGGAACCCAAATCAGACCCAAAGTCAACAAAGAGGGCACCGCCAAGAAATGAGGTAAAGAGAGGAAAGCGATATTCAGCAGTTGCCTGTACAAAGGAGCGGCCACTGCCTACATCCCCCTCATCAAAGCCCCGTACCGAATTTGTCCCCCCCAGGGAGAACGCTTCGTAGGGGGGCAGGTCACCAATTACCGTACCGGCTTGAACATTAAAAGCAAGGGTCTGCGGCCCATCGCCAAAGCTCAGAAAATTAACCGGTAAATAGCGGCTGTAGCTTGCCCGTACCCGATTAAAGAAAATTGTGCCCTTGCCCACCGGAATGGTTTGTTCTGTGCCCAGACGCAACAGGCTACCGCTGGTGGGAGCCAGGGGATCGTTGCGCTGGTCCCACACAAAACCAATGGGAATGCTCAAAATATCGTCACGCCCGTCGCCGCTAAAGCTTAAATCGTTGCCAAACTGGTCCTGTGGGGACAGGTCACTATCGCTGTCACGAATAGAGACTCGCTGGTATTCTAGACCGACCGACCCGCTCCAGCCATTGTCTAAGGGACGCGCAAAGCTGACGCCACCACCAACGCGATTAACCCGAGGCGTATCCCCATTGGGCAGGTCAACATCCGTATCGCCACCATCAAAGATCAGAGAAATCGAGCGGCGGTTAAAACCGTTGACCGTGTAAGACGTGCGGTGTGGATCGCCCGCAATCCAAGGGTCGGTAAAGCTGACATCAAACAGCAGATCCCGTTCACTCAGCTGCACCTCGGTGCGCAGTTTTTGATTGTTGCCGCCAAAGTTGTCCTGCTGATAGCTAATGCTGCCAAAGATATCACCCGTGAGGTTAAAACCCACAGCGGCACCGACTGAGCCCGTATTGCCCTCGTCGATATTGACCAGTACCTTAACTTTGCGCGGGTCTTCGTCACCCGGGTCTAGGGAAAGACGGACGTCATCAAAAATGCCCAAACCAAATACCCGCTGTAGATCCGCCTGGATATTGTCCTGGCGGAAAACGTCGCCGGGCTGGGTTTCAAACTCTCGGGTGACAATGTAGTCATGGGTTCTGCCATCAATGGGTTCACCCTCGGCATCAACGGTGTTGCCATCCTCATCGATGTAGCGCACCTCAATGGATTCGATCACACCCTCGGCAACAATCAGCGTGGCTACACCCTCGTCTGACACCTGGGGTGCCGCTGTCACCTGAGCCAGCACGTACCCTTCGGAGGTGTACCACTCGTTCAGCTCTAGGATGGCATCCTGAAAATCAATCAGATTCAGAATTTTTCCATACTGATCGCCAAAAATTTCATCTATTTTTTCATCGGGTAGGACACTTGCTGTCTCCCCATCGGTGCGAATATCTACCCCCGTGAGTATAGGGTTGGGTTGCACACCAAAGGTGACTCGCACCCCCAGGTCCGTATCCTCAGGTTGAGCCCTGACGTTGGCGAAAAAGCCCGTAGCAAAGATATTGTTGATGTCCTCTTGTAGCTGGCTGCGGGTGGCCGGACGACCGGGACGCAGCGTAATCGCCTGGTAGGCAATATCTTCAAGGGAAGGGTCAAGGGGGCTGCCGTCGAGGGTAACGACGTCTAACTCCGCAACGAGTACCTGGACCTCTTCTTCTGCAACCTCGTCTTCAGGGGGCTCGTCGGGGCCTGGGCTCTCAGATGCAGGAGTCTCATCGGACACCGGAGCGTCGGGAGCTGGCTCGGCGTCGGGGGCGGGTTCAGAGGGTTGACCTATGCCCTCTAGGAGGCGATCTAGGGCTTCCTCTGGGGTTTCTGTTGGTTCCTCTTGCTGGGCGATCGGGGTGCCCTCAGCAAGGGGAGGGGTTTCTGAGGACAGTTCGACCGTATCTTCAGGTCCGACTACATCGTCAGCAGGGACGGCAGCACCTTCTGCTAAAGCTTCAACTGATGCAGCCACATCTGCTGCGAAAACGGGCAACCAAAAAAATGTCGCAACGGTGCAACAGGCCAATAGAGTCGGCGAAAAGCGCATAGGCAAACCTGTAAAACGTACTCCTTACACCACGTGAAAACAGACGCTTTGGCAAGCTTCTGTAATGACACATACTAAATCTGGCCTGGGGGACCGCAGCTATTAACTTGGCGATCCTTTACGGTTTTCTGAGGGGCGGTTTGCCCCTTGGGAAAAACGTGAACAGAATTTAATATTTTCTGGAAGATTCTACCGCACCGTTTCCCCCAGTGCTCAATTTGTATGTGCCAGAATTCGATCCAACACCTGCTGATAGCCCGATTCAACATCCCCTAAATCCTGGCGAAATCGGTCTTTGTCCATCACTCGACGGGTCTGATCGGGTTCGCTTTGGTTCCATAGACGACAGGTGTCGGGGCTGATCTCATCGGCTAGCACCAGCTTGCCATCGGGCAGGGTGCCAAACTCCAGCTTGAAGTCGACCAGGGTAATGTCACAGCGGTTAAAAAAGTCTGTCAGTATCCGGTTGATGCGCTGGGCCATCTGCTGCAGCTGGGAAACGGTGTCATCACTGGCAATTTTCATAGCCCGGATGCGATCGCACGTCAGCAGCGGATCGCCCAGCTCGTCGTTTTTATAGTAAAACTCCACCAGCGGCGGCGTTAGCACCGTCCCGAGGGGAATCCCCGTCTGCCGACACAGGCTGCCCGCCGCCAGATTACGGACCACCACCTCCAGTGGCAAAATGGTCACCGGTCTCACCCGCATTTCCCGGTCATTGGGAGAATTGAGCCAGTGGGTGGCAATACCCTCGGTTTCTAACAGCTGAAACAGATGGGTGGAGACCGCATTGTTAATCCGGCCCTTATTGGCGATGGTGCCCCGTTTTTGAGCGTTAAATGCGGTGGCGTCGTCCTTAAAATAGGTGACTAGCACCGCTGGATCCTCGGTGGCATATAGAATTTTTGCCTTGCCTTCGTAGAGCTTTTTCCGCTCAGCCATGGGGCCTCCCCAGGAAATTTGCACCGCCTATTGTAACGTGACGAACCACGGTAGGGACGTTCCATGAAATGTCCCTACCGTGGTTCTATTTATTTGGTGGTCATCACATATACCCCGTCCCAGGTAGCCGGCGGTGGGGCTTGCAAATAGCCCTGGATGCGCTGGATATGAATGGCCACGGCCTTGTCCTGGGGCTGCATGGCCTGGGCTTTTGTAAACATTTTTAAAGCCCGCCCAAAATCGCGAGAGGTATAGGCTTTACGACCCTGACGATAGAGCGTTAAAAATTCCTGGGTGCGTTCATCCAGGGGCTGATGCCGGTTACCAATCAGCTCATAGATTTTTACCGGTTTCATTTTGCCCTTCACCCGGGTCAAGTCCAGCTCCCTCACCCAGATCAGCTCTCGACAGCAGTTGTAGGTATGCTCGCTCAGCACGATGTCACAGCCATACTGTTTGGTAACGCCCTCCAAGCGGGCGCTGAGATTCACACCGTCACCAATGACCGTGTATTCCATTTTGCGACGCGAGCCAATGTTGCCAGAGACCACTTCCCCAGAGCTAAGGCCAATGCCAATGTTAATTTCTGGCTGGCGGTTGTCCCGACGGAGCTGATTAAAGTGCACCAGCCGCTCCCGCATGTCTAGCGCCGCCTGCACCGCTGCCCAGCCGTGGTTTTCCAAGGGCAGCGGTGCCCCAAATACGGCCATCAGCGCATCGCCAATAAATTTATCCAAGGTGCCTTCGTGGTTAAACACCGATTCCACCATGGTTTCAAAATACTCATTGAGCATCGATACCACCTGGGAGGCCTCCAGGCTTTCGGTCAAAGAAGTGTAGCCGCGAATGTCTGAAAATAACACCGTCACATTCCGACGTTTACCCACCATCAGGGAATCTTCCCCCAGGGCCATCACCTGTTCTGCCACGCTGGGGGTCATATAGCGATAGAGGGTGGTTTTCATCCGCTTTTCTTGGCTGATGTCTTCGAGCACCACCAGCCCACCCCGAACTCCGCCCCCCGGATCCGTCAGGGGATTAACCGTCAGGTTGATGCTGTGCTCCAGCTGATGGGCGTTTTCAGGGGCATCGATGGCCTCTGCCTGGTGCCCCCAGGGATAGTAGGTCGGTTCGGTGTTCTCATCGGGGAAAAACGTAGAGGTGTTGCGGCGGATCTCGGCTGGGACCAGCAGCGTCTGGCGACCCTTGATGGTGGCCACAGCCGCCTGTAGGGTTTGTTCAGGCACATACTGCTGCGTTCCATAGTTGAGGCTGTCGGCTAGGCGCGATCGCAAATTTTCAATCGGTACAACCTCCCAAATCAAGCGACCCACCAACATCTCTTCCCAGGTTTGCTGCACCTGATCTAGGGATTCCCCACTATCGACGGCGGCCAGATCGGTCGGACAGCCCAATAAACTGAGGGCAGCCTCATTGATAGTCACAATCCGTCCCCCCATATCCGTGGAAATCACCGCATCCGACAGACTTTGGAGAATATCCTTCTGATACTGTTTTTCCAACAGTACGCTCTCATAGAGCTGGGCATTTTCCAGGGCAATACCGGCCTGGGTATTAAAGGCCCGCATAAACGACTCATCAGAGCGCGTAAACGCTCCATTTTCCTTATTGATCAGCTGGGTTACCCCCATAATCCGTCCCGATGAGTCAAATACGGGCATACACAGGATGCTGTGGGTGCGATAGCCGGTTCTAGTATCAGCTGACTTATCAAACCGGGTATCCCTATAGGCATCAGGGATATTTAGGGTCTCGCTGGTAAAGGCGACATAGCCCACAATACTGTCCGTATCAATGGCCTGACGCAGCTCGACTAGCTCCTTCCCATCGGCGCTGCTGACCTTAGACCACAGCTCATTCCCATCCATCAGCCACAGGGTGCTGCGATCCGCCTGCATCAGCTTACGAGCTTCGGCCATCACCGACTGCAGCGTTACCTCTAGCTCCAGACTTTGCTCCAACGACGAAATGGCATTGAGCAGAGCGTTGAGTCCCTTTTGGGTACGGGCTGCCGTATAGAACGAGTTGCAGCTCTCCAACAAAACACCAATGGAGCGGGCAAAGGATTCAAATTCCCGTTCGTCTTCGTGGGTAAACCGGTCATCGCCAATTTTATTAAGCAGCTGAACCACCGCCACCGCGTTGGCACCGTTGCTAAAAATAGGCATGCATAAAACATTTTTAGTGCGGTAGCCCGTTTCCTGATCGGTGGCGCGGTTAAACCGGGGATCATCGTAGGCGCTGGGAATATTGAGGGTTTTTCTCGTCTCCGCCACATATCCAGCAATGCCCTTACCAATGGGCATGCGTATTTCTACCGCCTTTTCCCCTTCACCCTGGGCAATTTTGGACCAAAGCTCCTGATTCTCCTCATCCACGATGAAAATCGTAGTACGATCGGCCTCCAGGATCTGGCCAATTTTTAGCGTAAATGCCTCTAGCAGTTCTTCGAGCAGCGTTTCTAGCGACTGATTATTAATCAGGTTGATCGCCTTTAGAAAATACTCAAACTCTTGAATAATCAGCTCCAGAAGCTCGATAAATCTAGGCTTAGATAAGTGCTGAACCTGGGCCGTAAGACGACCTGGCGTGGTGCCCTGCGACAAGCGGGCCAAGGTGCTATCTGCAGATGACTGGGCCATAATTATTTAACGAGTTCGCTAAAGCTATATAAGTTAACGGGAACCAATAGTCCTTCACACTACATACAAATAGTTT
>JBCCAQ010000050.1:0-22789 GCA_039814735.1 Cyanobacteria bacterium P01_A01_bin.15 | reverse complement strand
TTTGCCCATTGCTGGGGGGGCTGCCGCTGACGGGGTGGTGGGTAAGGCTGCTCACGGGAAAACGACTATCGCAGATCGGCACGGGCAACGTGGGTGTGTCGGCGGCCTTTTACCACGGGGGTACGGTGGTGGGTATTGGGGCCGTCGCCCTAGAGGCATTTAAGGGCATTGGTGCGGTGCTGCTGGCTGACTATTTTTTCCCGGAGGATCCGATCTGGCCGGTGGTGGCGCTGATGGCGCTGGTGGTGGGGCGCTACTGGCTGAGCCGAGGCGCCGGGGTGACCAACGTCAGCTGGGGCTTTTTGGTCTATGACCCGCTGGTGGCTGGGCTGGGCTGGCTGCTCAGTCTGGTGGCCTTTACGGTAGTGCGAGAGCGGAAACAGGGGCGTATGTTTGCATTGATTTTGTTACCGGTGCTGACCGGCCTGGTCCATGGCGATGCCATGCGGCTGGTGGCGGTGGGCTGTCTGATGGGGCTAATTGGCTGGATCTATCAAAAGCTGCCGGATGATTTGGATCTGCCAGCCCAGGCCACCCGCACCGAGTCAAGGCGGCTGTTTCGCTTTTTTCGGGGCGAGTCGGCCCTGCAGTCCCTGGCCGAGGTGCTGGACCCGGCCACCGTCGGTAACAAGGCCGCCACCCTTTCCCAGCTAAAGAACTGGGGCTATCCGGTGCCCATGGGTTATATTCTGCGGGCCGGGGACGACCCGGCGGCTTTGTTTGAGCTGTGTCAGCCCTCGCCCGCTCAGCCGCTGGTGGTGCGCTCCTCGGCGGTGGGGGAGGACGGTCTGGGGGCATCGGCGGCGGGGCAGTATGTGTCGGTGACCGATGTTGGCGATCAGTCAGGATTAGAGGGTGCGATCGCAACCTGTTTCCAAGCCTATAATCGCCCTAGCGCCGCCCGCTACCGTCAGGACCTGGGCCTACCAGAGGCGGCGATGAATGTCCTGGTTCAGCAGCAGATCCAGGGCGTCATCTCTGGGGTGGCCTTTAGCCGCGATCCCATTGCTCGCTGCGGTGAAACCGTTGTGGTTGAGGCCCTGCCGGGGCCAGCTAGCCAGGTTGTTTCCGGGCAAATGACCCCCCAGCGCTACCATGTCACCATTACCCGTGATGACATCCAGCCCGGTGATGATTGGTATCTGTCCGAGGCCCTGGCCCTGCCGATTGAACAGGGCGGCCGTGCCCCTGCCTCCCCTCCTCCTGTAGAGACGTTCCATAGAACGTCTCTACAGGAGGAGGCCGGGTCATCCGTTACCCAGTACCCCATCCCGCCCCGGCTGATTCAACAAATTGCCTATCTTGCCCGCCATCTGGAACATCGTTTTGGCGACATTCCCCAGGATGTGGAATGGACCTACGACGGCAACAAAATTTGGCTGTTGCAAAGCCGCCCCATCACGACGCTGCTGCCACTGTGGACACGCAAGATTGCGGCGGAGGTCATTCCCGGTGTTATCCATCCGCTAACCTGGTCTATCAATCAGCCCCTCACCTGCGGCGTTTGGGGGGAGCTATTTACCCTGGTGTTAGGTCAGCGTGCGACCGGGTTGGACTTTACCCAAACGGCGATGCTGCACCGATCCCATGCCTATTTTAATGCCACCCTGCTGGGGGATATCTTTTTGCGCATGGGGCTACCCGCCGAGAGCTTAGAATTTCTCACCCGGGGGGCTAAATTTAGTCGACCACCGCTGCTAGCCACCCTGCGTAACCTGCCGGGGTTATTCAAGCTAGTCGCGCGGGAGTGGACCCTACCCCAAGACTTTGAGCGAGACTATCGAGACTATTTTCGACCGGGGTTAGACTCGCTTCAACCCAGCCATACCCTTTCTCCTGAACGGCTCAAGCAACAGGTGGAAACCATTCTCACCCTGCTTAAAAAAGCCACGTTTTACAATATTTTGGGTCCCCTGAGCTTTGCCCTACGGCAAACGGTGCTCAGGGTCGATAGCCAGCAGCTCAACTATCGCGCTAACCCAGAAATCGCCGCCATTGAAGATATTAAGACAATTGCCTGGGAAAACTCTCATTTACTCCTAAAGCTGCCGACTATACCGGCGGATAGTGAGGCTTTGTTCCAAGCCCTAGAGGCACTGCCTGAAAGCGCGCAGCTGTTTGCCCAGTTAGACCAATGTCTCGCTACCTACGGCTACTTGAGTGAGGTGGCGACTGATATTTCGGTACCCACCTGGCGAGATCAGCCAGCCCCAGTCAGAGCGCTGTTGGCCACCTTTTTAAAACAGCCGTCTGCCCCCACCGCGAGACCCGATGTCCAGGGTCGCAAACAGCGTCAGGTGCAAGCTAGACTGGCCCTAAAAGGTCGGGTGGCTGAAGTATACAATCAGCTGCTGGCGGAGCTTAGGGCCTGTTTTTTAGCCCTAGAGCAGCACTATCTCACGGATGGTGGTCTGGAGCATCCGGGGGACATATTTTTTCTGACCTGGTGTGAAATCCAGGCCTGGAACTCGTCCTCGGAGCTGGTCTCCCCATCACCAGAAACCTCACCAACGGACTCCATTGCCAACCGACGTCAGCAGCGCCAGGCGGATCGGCAATGGAGCGCGCCCTATTTGGTCTATGGCAAAGACCCTATCATTTTGTCTATGCCCCGTAGGACAGCTGAACAAACTGGACAGCTGCTTACGGGTATCGGTGCGAGTCCGGGCACGCTAGAAGGAGAAGTGCAGGTACTTAACACATTGGATACCACTGTGCCCATCAGCCAAAGCACTATTCTAGTGGTGCCTTATACCGATGCGGGCTGGGCACCGCTACTGGCAAACTTGGGGGGGCTTATTGCTGAGGTGGGGGGACAGCTCTCCCATGGGGCCATCGTGGCCCGTGAATACGGCATCCCGGCCGTCATGGACGTGGCCGATGCCACCCAGCGGTTACGTACCGGTCAGCGGGTGCGCATTGACGGCCAGCGGGGCACCGTTGAAATTTTGTAACTCTCTTGTCTGCCCTATTTTGTTTCGTAATGTTACTGTCCCGCAGCTCACCGTTTGCTAACGTTTCCTGCATGACTGCTACCCAAGTACCTCAGCTAGAAAATAGGTTTTGCGGAGCCCAGGGGCTGTCGCTGTTTTATCAGGCTTGGTATCCCGTGGGTGCGGCTAAGGCTGTGGTGGCGCTGGTACATGGCTTTGGGGAGCATTGCGATCGCTACGGCACCGTGACCACCGCCCTCACCCAGGCGGGCTATGCTGTTTTTGGGTTTGATAACCAGGGCCACGGCCGGTCTGAGGGACAGCGGGGCCATATTGATCGCTGGCAGGACTACCGGGACAACGTCAGCGCCTTTCTCGCCAAGGTGCGTCACCACGAGCCGACATTACCCCTGTTTGTCCTGGGCCATAGCCTGGGGGCGCTGATCGTGCTGGACTTTGCCCTGACCATCCCCCAGGGGTTGATGGGGATTATTGTGAGCGGTCCTCCCATTCGCCCGGTGGGGATTGCCAAACCTTACCTGGTGGCGATTGCTCGGATTTTATCTGGGGTGTGGCCCCGGTTTTCGATGGATGTGGGGGCCGGTGCTGAAACCCTGTCCCGCGATCCGGCCATTGTCAATCAAACCCAGGACGATCCGCTGACCCATTCCCTGGCGACGGTGCGATGGGGGACGGAATGTTTGGTTGCGATCGCAGCCGTCCGCCGCACCATTACCCAGCTGCAGGTGCCGATTTTGCTTCTCCACGGCAGCGCCGATAAAGTCAATGACGTTAAGGGCAGCCAAGAAATTTTTGAGCGTATTTCTCTCACCGACAAAACCCTCAAAGTTTACCCCGGTAGCTACCATGAGCCCCACAATGATCTAGACCGCAATCAGGTCATGTACGATATTGTCCAGTGGCTAAACGGTCATCTTGCTCAGCACCCCTAGCGACTCTCTCTTTTACCCCAGCCCCCATTTCCATGCCCCTGACCTGTCTACAGCTCCTCGATAAGTATCCTGCTCAGTGGCAGGCCGCCACCGTCCATCCCTTCTTGGTCCAGTGCCAGCAGGGCACCATCCAACCACAACAGTTCAACACCTGGCTGATTCAGGACTACCACTTTGTGGTCGAATTCACCCGCCTGGCCGCTAGTTTGATCCAAACAGCGCCGGTGGCTCACCTCGATCTTCTCCTCAGCGGCACCACCTTTCTAAAAGACGAGCTGACCTGGTTTCAAGCTAAGGCGAGCGAGCGCCAGCTGAGCTTGAACCAGCCCCGGCAGCCCACCTGTCAAACCTACTGTGAGTTTATGGCCGACCTGGCCCAGCAGCCCTACCCTGTGAAAGCCACCGGCTTTTGGGCCATTGAGCTGGCCTACAACCAGGGCTGGCAAATCCATAGCCCCATGCCCGCACCCTACGCCGAATTTGCCGACCGCTGGGGCAACGCCACCTTTACGGGCTACGTAGACTGTCTAGCCCAGCAGGCCGACAGCGCAATCCAATCTGCGGACGACACCGTTCAGGCCCAGGCGGAAAGCGCATTTCTCTCCGTTGCCACCCTAGAAAAAGACTTTTGGCAAATGGCCTACGCAGGCATGGCATCTTGAGGATCAGCAGAGTCTGGCCGCTGATCTCGATCTTTAGGATCGGGTTAATCCATTAGGACTGGCTATCAATCCAGAAATTTTTCCTAAGGGAAGCCTGGCGTTTCCACAGGTCTCACTGCTGTTTTAGAGCTGTAAAGCTCAAAACTTTTGGGTCTCTTCAAAAGATACCTGTGGATGAATTCTTAAGATAGTTTCTGACAGGACAGCCATAGTGACACTAGCCGAGGAAACCTTGGCCACGAGTCAGATAATATCCATATAATTTGAAGCCCAAGGGTACTGCTAGCTGTTTTTATGGAGGTGTGGAGGTATTGTGGAAAGGAGTGTGACAGTTGTCGTCTAAAGGTCCGGTTTATCTCGATCTACGCTTTCTATGGTCTCTAGCATTGATGTTATCTGGGTGATTTTTTGTGCCATTCTCGTCAGTACTATGCAGGCTGGGTTTTGTTGTTTAGAAAGTGGCATGATTCGTGCGAAAAACAGCATTAATGTTGCCATTAAGAACCTGGTTGATTTCTGCGCTGCGTCCCTAATTTTCTCATTGTTTAGTTTTCAGCTAATGTTTGGGACAACGGCCTGGGGGCTTATTGGCACCGAGATACCGGCGGCCAGCAGCTGGTCCGCTGGAGACTACACATTTTTTCTATATGCGATGACATTTTGTGGCACCGCTACCACCATTGTGTCCGGTGCTGTAGCAGAGCGTATGCGCTTTTGGGGCTACTTTTTTACGGCTGTGGCCCTGTCCCTATGCATTTATCCGGTGGTGGGGCATTGGGCCTGGTGTGGCCTGTGGTTTGATCCGTCACCGGGATGGCTACAGCATCTGCAGTTTCACGATTTTGCTGGCTCCACCGTAGTACATTCTGTCGGTGGGTGGACGGCCCTGGCGGCTACGTTGGTAATCGGTCCGCGTCTGGGTCGATTTAGCCCCAATGCTCGAATAATTGATGGTCACAACCTGCCAACGGCGGTGTTGGGGGTCTTTCTCCTGTGGTTTGGCTGGTTTGGCTTTAACGGGGGGAGCACCCTGGCTTTTAGCGAGCATGTCCCCAAGATTTTGGTCCATACGGCTGAAGGGGGAGCTGCCGGGGGGCTTGTCGCCCTGGGCACTACCCGGATTTTGGACAAGCGGCCCCAGGTACCGATGATTATGAATGGGGTAATCGGGGGACTGGTGTCGGTAACAGCGGGATGCGATGTGATGCTGTCATGGTCGGCCATCACCACGGGGGGCATCGGGGGACTTTTGTGTACTCTTTCTGCTCGCTGGTTGAGCCACTATCGCATTGATGATCCGGTGGGGGTAATTCCAGCCCACCTAGTCTGTGGTGTCTGGGGCACCCTGGCGGTGGCGCTATTTGGGGATCCTAGCCTGTGGGGGATCGGCTATAACTGGGGACAACGCTTGGGGGTACAAGTCCTCGGGGTAAGTACGATTGGATTTTATTCATTTTTTGTAAGTTTTGTTCTGCTCAAGCTGGTAAACCGGATTTACCCGCTGCGGGTAACACCAACCCAAGAGCACATTGGCTTAAATATTTCTGAGCATGGGGCCAATACGGCGACGCAGCAGCTGATCGCAAGCATGAATAACCATTCGCTGCAGGGAGACTTTGCGCAGTCGGTGGTGGTGGAACCTGGAACAGATGTGGCCCCCATTGCCAACCATTACAACCAGGTGCTGGTCAAAATGGATCAGATTAGGACCGATCTCCATACGAGTCAGGAACGGTTGCTAACAATTCTCAATGCGCCGGCATTTCCTGTGGTGATCAGTGAGGCTAACTCTGGCATTATTCAGTTTATTAATGAACGGGCGACGGAGCTGTTTGGGTTTATGCTTCAAGAAACAGGTCGCTTTCGGGAAACAGATTTTTGGCATGACTGTTCTGATCGGAGCGCATTTCTAGCCGAGGTAGAACAGCGTCAGCGGGTGGACAGCTTTGAGGCTAGTCTGCAAAGAGCCAATGGAACTACCTTTTGGTCGCTTATTTCTGGGTTGGAGATAACCTATAACAACCGGGCCTGTATTCTGTTTTCATTTAGTGATATTTCGACCCATATTGAACGGGAGACTGTCCTACGACAGCTGGCCAGCACAGATTCTCTTACGGGGATATACAACCAGCGGGCCTTTTTAGAAAAGGCGCAGAGAAGGATTGCGATCGCAGCCCAACACCACTGGCCCATCACCGTTTTAATGATTGACATTGACCATTTTAAGCAGGTTAACGATCGGTTTGGCCATGCCAAAGGCGATCAGGTCATTTGCTCGGTTGCCGATACCTGCTCATCCACCCTGCGGAAGTACGATTTGGTTGGGCGGTTTGGTGGAGAAGAGTTTGCAGTGCTCCTATGCAATACCCCCCTGGACAAAGCCCATGCCATCGCCGAACACCTGCGCCAAACAGTCGAGCAGCGTTGGCTGCTCGACCAGCTTGACCCGCTGCAGGTCACCATTAGCATTGGCATCGCCGCCATGCAGTTGGATGATCCCATTGAGGCCACCCTAAAACGAGCCGATCAGGCCCTATACTTAGCCAAAGCTAAGGGACGTAACCGTGTAGGCCAGTGGCATCAGTCCGCCTGAGGGTAAAAAAAGGCTCAATAGCTGTTTCAGGGAGGTTGCTAAATTCAAGTTGAGCAGGGTAGTGTCAGGGCATGCAGCCTACCGTCAGCCCAACAATGCTAACGCTTTTTTGCTAGCTAAGATTGTTGCATACTTGTTCGATGCTATCTAGACTGCCTGGGTTGATCAGGCCATGGTAGTCAAATGGATAAACCTGATCTGATTGAACCGCTGTCAGCTGACTCCAAAGCGGATCGGTTTTAAGTTCTCCAATCTCCTCGTCAAGACCGCTGCCGGAGTCAACAAAATATAGCTGTTCTGGATTCATCTCTAGGACTTTCTCAGGAGACAGGGTGATATAGCCTTGAAATTCACTTTGTCCCTGCAGATCAGCGGTTAAGTTCTGAACATTAAACTTTTGTAGGAAGTCTCCAGCCCAGCTTTCTTTGTTGGGGGATAACAGAGGTTCTCGGCTAGCGAGTACGATCGCCGTGGGCCCGCGATCGTTAGCTTTTGCCAAGCAGGCATCATAGCGCTCTATCAAGGGGGCTGGATCAACATCCAGCTGGGTGGCTAAAAACTGGGTGATATTCCTAAGATTTTCCCAGCCTTTGATATCTGTTGATAGGACATTAATTTCTAGGTCCGTTAGGCGCTCTAGGGTTTTGTCATGGAAACCGGCGGCACCAATGACAAGATCGGGCTTGAGGGCCACAATTTTCTCTAGGTCGGGTTCAGTGCGGCCGCTGCTGACAGTGGTGAGTCCTGCAAACCGAGGATCGTTGCTCAGCAGAGGGCTGCCGGGAATACCCACCAGTGTGTCGGCGGCTAAATGGTGGACAATGTCAGCGCCGATGGAGGTGAGGGCAACAACGGTTTGCGGCGTGGTTTGCGGCGTGGTTTGCGGCGTGGTTTGGGAGGAAGCCTCCGTATCTTGCTCCTGGGATACCGCAGAAGGATTAGGGCTACAGGATGCGATCGCAACCATCACCCCTAGTCCCCCGACAAAATTTGCAAAATATTGTATGCCCATCACTGCTCTCTCCATAGCTACTGATTAACCAACCTTAAAACTGCCAGGTAACCCCGGCTTGCACGTTCAACCCCGGCTGCTCAAACCGAGCCTTTTGCAGATCAAATAAACCGTCGTTGCTATCTAAAAAACGCACATCGGCATAGCGCTCGTAGTCGGTGTCAAACAGATTGAACAGTCCCAGGTTTAAGGTGAGGTTAGGATTCACCTGATAGTAACCAATTAAATCAAACACCGCGAATCCATCGGGGACAAAGGGATCCTGTCCGGCTTCGGGTTCAAAGCCTTCACCCCTAGCCTCACCAACTAGGGTGCTGACCAGCTCAGCCCCCCAGCGGTCGTCGCGATAGCGCAGTCCCAAGACGGCTTCAACCGGATCTACCGTAGATAAAGGCTCATCCGATGAGAGATTATTGCCTTCGGTCCAAGATAAAGCCCCGAGCAAACTAAATCCTCCCTGCCCCGGCGTAAATTGGTATTCGACCTGAGCTTCTGCGCCATAGGTTTCTACATCATCCACGTTGACGTTTTGAAACACCAATAAGGGGCGTCCCCTGACAAATTCTGTATCGACCAGCTGATTGTCAATAAAGTCGTTGTAGCGGTTGTAAAACCCCGCCAGGCTAAAGTTAAACTTGGAGAAATTACCGCGCATTCCCACTTCAAAACTGTTGCTGGTCTCTGCTTCTAGGTCAGGGTTAGGTTCAGTGCGGTAACCAAAGATTTGATTGGTAAAACCACTGTTAATCTCGTCATACTGTGGGGCGCGAAAACCGCGAGCATAGCGACCATAAAAGCTCAGTTCAGGGGTTGGCTGATAGACCAACGCGAGCTGAGGTGAGAAAGAGCTATCACTAAAGTCAGTTGCTGTGGCACCATTCCGCTCAAAGTCTTCATCAATGGAAATGTTCAGATCGTAATAGTCGTAGCGGAGGCCAGGGATAATGCTGAACTTACCCAGCTCAATCTCATCTTGAACATAAACGCCCACCCTAAAGGTGTCTGAATTGGGATAGTCCCGCGTGGGAAAATCATCAGGAATGGCATCCTGAGTAGTGATGCCTGTAATCAGGCTAGTTTGGACTCGATCACGGGGGCGAGCGTTAAAGGTGTTAGAGACATCAACTCCATAGGTCAGCCGGTGGCTGCTATTGCCCCAATCAAAGTCACTGCGCAGCTGTACATCGCCACCAAATACCTGATCCACAAACCGATTTTCACTCAGGCGTAGGGCCGGTGATGTTTGAAATGTTCGAAAATCAAAGGACAGCAGCTCCCGCTCATTTTCTTCTCGGGTGCGGGAGTCTTGGAAATAGAGCCGGGCCTGGGCTAGGTCTAAAAAAGAGGTGCTTTCTGGGTTGTCATATTTATAGGCCAGGCTCAACCGGGTACGGTTAGTATCAATCTCCTCCTCAAATCGAGTAGTTGTACCGGTAATGAGGGGCAGATTTTCCTCAGAGGTGGTGGTATCGGTATTGTTGTCAAAATGTTCTACGGTAAAGTCCACGGTGCTGGTGTCATTCAGGTTGTAGACCAGTTTGCCAAGTACGCTATTGCGACTATTGGTTTGATCATCACCCAGATTTTCAGCTTCGGAACTATCTCGCCGCGAATAGGCCAGCAGCGTGTCGACGTTGTCAAAACGACCGACTTGGACAAATGTGCTGGTAAACCCGGTGTTACGACTGTCGAAATTGGTGGAACCAGTGGCCGCCGAATCTCGACCAGCGGCCTCAATCAATTCGGTCGGGTCTAGGGTAAAGTAGCTGACCGTACCGCCCAGGGCATCACTGCCGTAGAGTGTGGAGGCCGGACCCCTCAGAATTTCAGCCGTGCGCAGAATTTCCGTATCAAAATAGTCTCGCCCGAGATTAAATCCCTGACCAGGGGTAACGGCATCGCCAAACTGAAATGAGGAGGGTAGCCGAATGTCGTCCACCTGAATCAGGACTCGGTTACCTTCAATCCCTCGAATATTAAAGTCCTGAAGACCAAACTGCAGATTGTTTCTGACTGACACTCCGGGTTCGTAGCGGGTAAGGTCAGAAATATCGCGGATGAGCAGACGGTTGACATCATCGCTGTCGATCACAGTGACCGTCGTTGGAGAGGACTGAATTGTGCGGGGAGTGCGGGTGCCAGTAACCGTAATTCGTAACAGTCCGTCGTCAGCGATGGTTGAAGGTTCTGTCTGGGCAATTTCTGTCTGGGCAATTTCTGTCGCTTCTGAGGGGGCCTCGGTTTTACAGGCTGTGGTCTCTTCTTGTGGGGTAGCTGGCGGCTCACAGAGACCGTGAACTGCGGGGGCTGCGATGGCAGGGGGAACCATCAATAGCATTAGATATGAACTATTGAAAAGAAAAATTCGCAATAAGCAGGTAGCGTTCATCTCAGGGGGTAGTAGATTGATTGGGAACACGGAATTAAAGGTCCAGCGATCAATAGCTCGTTTACCCTTAGAGGGTTACTTTCGAGGGTATGGCTTCGCTGGGGGATGGGGGCAGACTGGCTGTCAGGGGGCAAATCTGCGGCCCGACTGGGGTATCTAAAATGGCTATGTCCACATCAAACACCTGGTTGATAATGTCGGGGGTGAGGGTGGTGGCGACGGGGCCCATGGCCCAAAGTTTGCCCCCCCGCATAAAGGCCAGCTGATCGCTATAGCGGGCCGCCAGGTTAATGTCGTGCAGCACGGTGATGATGGCTAGCTGTTGTTGCCGGTTGAGCTGTTTGAGTAGCTCTAGGAGCTGCAGCTGATAGTGGATGTCAAGGTAGGTGGTGGGTTCATCTAATAGCAATACCTGGGGTTGCTGGGCCAGGGCCAGGGCCAAAAAAGCCCGCTGCCGCTGACCGCCGGACAGGGCTGACACGGGATCGTGGCGGTACTGCTCCATATCGGTCCAGGCTAGGGCCTGCTCGATCTGCTCATGGTCGTGGGTGCTCAGGTCCCACTGCCACCAGGGCTGGTGGGGAGAACGACCCAGGCTGACCAGCTGATAAACGCTTAATCCATCGGGCAAAATTTGCTGCTGGGGTAGCAGGGCCAGCTTGCGAGCCACGGCTGTGGGCGACAGGCTGTGGATATCTTGACCGTTGAGTAAAACAGCCCCTTGCTGCAGCGGTAGGATACGTCCAAACAGTCGCAACAAGGTGGATTTGCCCGACCCGTTTGCGCCTAAAATGCTCAGCCATTCTCCCTGGTGCAGGGCCAAGGTAACCTGGTCGACGATGGTCTTCTCACCGTAGCCGCCCTGCAGATCGCATGCTTCTAGAATCATGGCTAACCCCTTGTGATTGAGCCGCTGCGGCGATAGAGCAGCCACATAAATACGGGTGCTCCCATGATAGAGGTAACAATGCCGACGGGTAGCTCGATGGGACCTAACCGGGCCAGCAAATCGGCAATGCAAAGGACCAGTGCACCGCCTATGGCAGAGAAGGGCAGGACAAGGCGATAGTCATTGCCCACCAATAGTCTGACGCCGTGGGGCACTAGCAGGCCGATAAAGCCGACCAGACCGGCGATGCTAACGGCTCCGGCGGTAAGTAGGGTGGCAACAGCCCCGATCAGAAGTCGCGATCGCACCAAAGAACTCCCCAATCCCACCGCCAAATCATCCCCCAGATTTAATAAATTTACCTGGCGGGCCAGCAAACAGCCCAGCCCTAAAGCCACAACTACGCTGGGGCCGACAATCGTTACCTCCTCCCACCCCCGACCATTGAGACTGCCCGTCAGCCAGGTCAGCGCCGCCTGCACCTGACCGTCGGGGGATAGCAACAGCAGCATAGTCTGCATCGCTGCAAATAGCGTACTGACCGCCACCCCCCCAAGAATCAAACGCTCCACCGATATTTCACCCTTGGTTTTAGCCAGGGCAAACACAATTACCATGGCAATAACAGCACCGAGCCAAGCCCCCAACGGCAGCCAGATATCCCAAACCCTGAGACCCACAATCAGGACCGCCGCCAACCCGGCTCCAGACGAAATACCCAGCAAAAACGGACTGGCCAATCCATTGCGCAACATGCCCTGGAGCAATGAGCCCGCCATGCCCAGGGCCGAACCCACGATAATGGCCGAAATCACCCTGGGCAGCCGCAGATCCCACACAATGGTTTGATTGATACTGCTGCCCTGCTTGAGCAAAGCCGCCCATAGTTCTGGGCGAGTTAGGGAAACCGACCCAAAGGATAAGGAGATGGCAACGGCTAAAAATAGGCCCAGGGGCAGCGCTACACCGACCACCAACAATCGATAACGTTGTCGCTTCAGTGCTGACGGCCTAGATGACCTAGCTAAATCTACTTTTGGCAGAACTGATCCCATCCTTAATGCATTGCTCTCCACTAGAAGCTACGGCTAACTATCAGACACCTAAATCATCGGATTGATGAGAATAGATGTCAAGTAAATGTGGTTGCAAAATGGAGATGAGATATCAATCTGCATAAAAGCGCCCCCTGAGCTGAGTCGCAGGGGCGCTGGCTACCTTGGTATGACGATAGGTTGGCTTGGTCTCAAAACGGCTGAGATAGGGCTGTCGGATAGCTAAATAACGTAAGAATTTGCTGCAGCAAATGGACAAATCTTTGCTGACTACGGCCTTGAGGTCCACTATTGCCTTCAAACTGCCAGCCGGCTTCAGTTGAAAAAGTCCAACATTGTCCCTGGTAATCATGGCCTGATGCTTCGATGCCAACGATGTGACAAGTTGGCTCTAGCAGTGCATCAGAGAAAAGGATCTGTAACAAAATACAGGTGCAGTTGAGTAGATCTGAGTCTTGCGGCACGGCAAAACTCAGATCGATGGATGAAGGTTTGATCTGTTGCTTGGTAATGTCATCTGTCAGCCACGGACTCAAATCGGGAACAGCCGATGGAAACTCAGCCCTAAACATTACAGCGACATTGGCAATTTTACGTGTCAGGTTAATAGAGAGAGCTTGGGAACTGGCATTCATAGATGTTTGACTACTCACATAAAACAACAAGATAAGGACAGTAAAGGCACTGAAGCCCATAGCCTGTAGGGAATTATGGGCTATTGACTGGATAAATTCTGATTCCTTAAACCGGTGGTTGCCTGTGTGCCCTGCAAACACAACAAGAAATGTTACATAGAGTCAAATGCATCAGCCTGAAAAGGTTAGAAGATAACTCTGATGATCTATTAAATCCCTTTTTATAGTTGTTTATTTAAAGCCTGTTGATTTACCTTTGTTATAGTATTAGCCTAGTGCCTATCGGATACCTGTGTAATCTGGTCACTTGCAGCCTAGAGATTCTCTAGGCTGTTTTCTATGGCTTCTGACGTTCTTGAAAGCATCCTAACACTGGCTCAGCCTCAGTTTGGTGCGCTGGTCTAGGAGATACAAAAGACTTGTCATTTAAATGACATTTTGCCATTTGCGCCTTCAACATTTTTTACGTTTGCTATCAGGTAGCGATCGCAACACCATTCCCCAGGAGATTAAACTGTGACTATTCCCTTGTTACCCTATAAGCCAGTATCTAAAAACACCAGGGTTGCTGCTTTCGACGTTGGTAATGAAGAAAGCCCTAAAATCTATGATCGCAGCAATTTATTACAGGCACAAGAGCTAGATACTCTGATCTATGCGGCCTACCGGCAGATATTTAATGAGCAACAGATAATCGAGCATCATCGTCAGCCCTTTTTAGAATCACAGCTCAGAAGTAACCAGATTACCGTCCGTGATTTTATGCGAGGTCTAGCCACGGCTGATAGTTTCCGCCGCTGGGTGTATGACTGTAATAACAACTATCGGTTTGTCCAGATTTGTATTCAGCGAATTTTAGGCAGGGATATCTACAATCAGGCGGAGGCCCATGCCTGGTCCATTGTATTAGCCACCAAAGGGCTAACAGGCTTTATCGATGCTCTTCTAGATAGCGATGAATACCTGGAAGCCTTTGGAGATGAGACGGTGCCCTATCAGCGGCGACGAATGTTGCCCCAGCGGACGGTGGGAGAGCTACCCTTTGCGCGGATGGCTCGCTATGGTCCAGCGCACCTAGATCAGCTCATTGACCTGGGTCATCGGTATACAAAGAGGTCACTGGTACCAAACTGGTGGGAATTTCCAAAAGCTCCCACCTCACCGTTGGCCTATGTGGCAGGCAGTTTGGTTACGTTTTCAGTGCTGTATCTAATTGCGCTGGCCCCAATCGTTTCACCGTAACGCAGCCAGCATGACACAAAACTTAAAAGAGGAAGCATTCTCAATAATCTAAGAATGCACTAGAGTTTACTTGAACCTTATTGACTTCTAATGTCAATAAGGTTTGCTTTTGACTACAGGACTCATAATTATGACTACGTCTGTTGCAACGAGCGCAGCGGGCTCTTCGCCCTGGTGGGCGGGAAATGCTCGACTGGTGGATTTATCCGGACGATTGCTCGGTGCCCATGTGGCTCACGCAGGGCTGATTGTGCTCTGGGCCGGGATGATCACTCTATTTGAGGTTAGTCGTCTTGATGGGGCTCGGCCCCTATACGAGCAAGGTTTTATTTTGCTGCCCAATCTGGCCCGTCTGGGCTACGGCTTGGGGGATGGTGGCACTATCGTGGATAGTCATCCCTATTTTGTGGTGGGGGCTGTGCATCTGATCAGCTCTGCTTTTTTAGGGTTTGGGGGTATTTTTCATGCCCTCAAAGGACCTGCAATCTTGAGTGGCAGCTATGCCTATGACTGGAGCGATGGTGACAAAATGACACAAATCTTGGGGTCTCACCTGGTTTTACTGGGAGGTGGGGCGTTGCTGTTAGTCGCTAAGGCTATGTTCCTCGGCGGACTGTACGATCCTCTAACCCAGTCAGTACATACTGTCGCCCCCAATACCAATCCAGCTGAAATTTTTGGTTATCTGTTTGCCGGTAAATTCTGGTTGGCGGGGGTGGACAACCTTGCAGATGTAGTTGGCGGGCATTTGTACATTGGCATTGTGCTGATTGCAGGCGGGCTGTGGCACATTTCTACCCAGCCTATGGCTTGGGTCAAGCAGCTGTTTGTATTTTCAGGTGAGGCGTATTTAGCCTACAGCTTAGGTGCTCTGAGTCTGATGGCATTTGTGGCCACCCTGTTTGTATCCGTTAACTCCCTGGTATTCCCTACGGAGTTTTTTGGTCCTATGTTGACCATCGAGTTTAATCGGGTGCCCTATTTTGTTAGTACCTCGCCGGTGGACGGTTACTCATCTCGAGAATGGCTGGCCAATGCCCATTTCTGGCTGGGGTTCTTTTTCCTGCAGGGACATCTCTGGCATGCGCTACGCTCTGCCGGTTTTGACTTTGGCCAGGGCCAGGTAACCCAGAACGTGGGTGGACGTGTCGCGGCCCCCGCTGAGCAGGTGGCCATTAGCCAGCTCAAAGCTTAGATATCTCTGAAATACAAACTCAAGAACGCAAATTTATGACTGCAACTGCACTGAGTAGTCGGCCAGTTTCCCCGCGTGTGGGCTGGTGGGCTGGTAACGCTCGATTTATTGACTTTTCTGGCAAACTTTTGGGGGCCCATGTCGCCCATGCGGGGCTGATCACCCTTTGGGCTGGGGCCATGACCCTGTTTGAGCTATCTCGCTATAGCCCAGATATACCCATGTACGATCAGGGGCTGATTTTGCTGCCTCACCTGGCTACCTATGGCGTCGGCATCGGTGAGGGCGGTGTGATTGTCGATGCCTATCCATTTTTGGCCGTGGGCATGTTCCATCTGGTGGCTTCGGCTGTCCTGGGTGCGGGGGGTATCTATCACTCGTTTCTCGGTCCCGATCGGCTCAAGCAAGACAGCTCCTTTGCTGGCTTTTTTGGCTATGACTGGAGCGACGATGGCAAGATGACCACCATTATCGGCATTCATCTAGTTCTGCTAGGGTTGGGAGCCTGGTTGCTGGTCGCCAAGGCTATGTTTTGGGGCGGACTGTACGATCCTGACCTGGGTGCGATGCGCGTGGTGAATAACCCTACCCTGGGGGCAGGAACCATTTTTGGCTATCTAGTTGGCTCCCATGGTGAAGCCGGTATGGCTGCAGTCGACAATCTAGAAGACATTGTCGGTGGCCATGTTTGGGTCGGTTTGATGTGTGTGCTGGGGGGCATTTGGCATATGGCCACCCGTCCCTTTGGTTGGGCTAAGCGAGTGCTGGTGTACAACGGCGAAGCCTACTTGTCCTATAGCCTGGGCGCACTGGCCTATATGGGCATTTTTGCCGGGTATTTTGTCACGGTAAATAACACGGCCTACCCGGAGGTGTTTTACGGCCCGCTTGGTTTTTTGGGCAATCGCGAGGTGGTGCCGGTACGCACCTGGCTAGCCGCGTTTCACTTTGCCTTTGGCGGGCTGCTGCTGGCGGGGCACCTCTGGCATGCGGTGCGAGCCAGGGCCCTAGCCCAGGGCTATAGCTTTGGTCGCGGTGACTTTGTCCTCAGCTACAACCCCGAAGTTGGCAATATGAATACTCCCCTCAACAGCTCTGATTTGAGCCTGCTGTGGATTAACAACCTGCCGATTTACCGTCCAGGACTATCCCCTTTTTCCCGTGGTTTAGAAGTGGGCATGGCCCATGGCTACTTCTTATTTGGCCCCTTTGCCCTATTGGGTCCCCTGCGCAACACCGCCTCGGCGGATCTGGCTGGACTGCTGTCCGCCTGCTGTCTAGTGCTGATTTTGACCTTGGGGCTTTCGCTCTATGGCCAAGCCGCCTTTGTGCCCAATAAGCCCGTGGCGGGGGAGCTGCCAGAAAACCTTAAGTCTGCTGAAGGGTGGAGTCAGTTTGCCACTAGCTTTTTTGTGGGTGGTGCTGGTGGCGCGCTGTTTGCCTACTTGCTGGTGAGCAATGGTGATCTGCTGCTCACTATCCAAAGTGTGGCGAGCTAAGGGGAGGGTTTTTTGCTCTTTCTAACTTCTTTTAAAAAGAATAATTCTCAATAAGTGAATTCCGTGTATACTCATTTAGGGATATGTCTAATTGACTTTCATTGTCAGTTGGACAGGAATTCGCCAAGGAGACTATGACTCCGTCGCGTTGTAGTCTCCACTTTCTTTCAAGTTTGTTAAGGGAGTCGTTATGGCCAAAGTAGGTTTGTTTTATGGTTCTACTACGGGTAAAACCGCTGATGCTGCTGAGCAGGTGCAAGCAGCCTTAGGTGGAGACTCGATGGTAGATCTAGTTGAAATTGAAGATGCGAGTACTCTCTCTGATTATGAGTATTTGATCATTGCCTGCCCCACCTGGAATATTGGTGAACTGCAGGATGATTGGGCGGCTGTGTTCGACGATCTCGATGATGTAGACTTTGGCGGTAAAACTGTTGCCTACATGGGGACAGGTGACCAGATAGGCTACGCTGATAACTTTATGGATGCCATGGGGCAGCTAGAAGAAAAAATTGCTGGTCTAGGGGGTAAAACAGTCGGCTATTGGTCTGCAGATGGCTATGATCATGAGGCTTCTCTCGCCATCCGGGATGGCAATAAGTTTTGTGGTCTAGCGCTGGATGATGATAATGAGTCTGAAAAGACTGAAGATCGCATCAAGACCTGGGCTGCTCAGATTAAACAAGAAATGTCGCTTTGAGCTATCTGTTTACTCCTCTCTTTGGATAGCTTTTTCTAATGTCAGTCAATAGTTTGGTGTACTTGTTTTTGGCAATGCGACCATGAAGCTATTGACTGAAACTCTCTCTGGGACTTTGCGTTTTCTCTCTTTTTAGTTGCATGAATGTTATTGCCCTGGTTCTACCCACAGTAGGCAGTATGGGAATGCTAATTGGAATCTGTACCACGCTACTGTTTTGCGTATGGCGACTGTTTCATACCTTGCAGCAGGGGACTAGCTATGTCAGGCGATTGCATCAGATTCCTTGCAGTCGATGTGGCTATTTTACAGGTGACTATCGTCTAAAGTGTGCGGTACATCCCATATCTGCTTTAACTGAAGAGGCTATTGATTGTATGGATTATGTTTCCTCCCCTGGCTGTGGCGGCCTATGTTCTCAAGCTACACCGTCCTATTCGCCTATTAAGGAGTTGGTTAAGGGGTAAGGATGGTATACGAGCCAAAAATTAATGCTGGAGAGACGTTGTATGCAACGTCTGTACATCTAAATAGGATTCTAGATCATGCAATCTCAACCAACATTAGATGTGACCCTGGGTCAGGCGGCTAGCCGTTCGTCTCAGCGTAGGGATCTCTCGTGGCTACAGGGTAATGCTCGTCTAATTGATCGCACAGAACAGCTGCTGGGCGCGCATCTGGCCCATGCTGGTTTGATTATGTTTTGGGCCGGATCGTTTACCCTGCTAGAGATATCTCGCTATGTTGTAGATGTACCCATGGCCGATCAGGGGCTACTGCTGCTGCCTCGTCTGGTTAACTTGGGTTGGGGTGTGGACAACATGGAGGCTTGGTTTGCGATCGCAATCCTACACCTGGTCTCGTCAGCTGTCCTAGCCGCAGGTGGGTTATTCCATGTTTTTAACCAGCGCTCTACTAACTACGCGGTGGGCAATGACAAAATCATGGCTAAGGAAGAGGGCCTTTGGAGCAATCCAGAAACCCTGGGTTTTATATTGGGACAGCACCTGATTTTCCTAGGCTTTGCTGCCTCACTGTTTGTGCTCAAAGCCACTCGCTTTGGCGGCATTTATGACCCTGCTTTAGGAACTATTCATCCCGTTGACACCATTACAACTAACCCAGCCATTATCTTTGGCTATCTCTTTGGATTTACCCGCCACGGCTGGGATGCCATGGGGATGGCCGCCGTTGACAATCTGCCAGATATTGTTGGCGGACATCTTTGGATAGCTGTCATTTGTATTCTAGGGGGGATTTGGCATACGGTGCGAGCCCCCTTTGGCTGGTTTAAGCAGCGATTCGTTTATGATGGTCATGTCATCTTGTCCTATAGCTTAGCTGGCGTGGGTTTGATGGCACTCATTTCAATCTTTTTTATCTTCAATGAAACGGTCTATCCTGTTGAAGTCTTTGGCGATAACCGGTTGAATATGGCCGTTATTCAAGGTTTGCTAGGTGTTGTCTTTTTGGGCGGCCATGTGTGGCATAATCTACTCGGCCAAAAAAACAGTGGCCGTCTCAGCGATTTATCCTATTACGAGGCAGCTATGGCTGGATTTGCAACTGTTGTGGTTGTATCGTTTGCCATCGGACTTAACAGTTTTGCCTAGTTGTCTCTCACCGATGGATTCCTCTAGATCCATACAGACTCATCTCTACCTGGTGGAGATGAGTTTTTTTTAGATACCCTTTTAGACCCATGCACACATTTAAGGTAACCTTACAAAACGAGCGTTTAGGTCAGACGACTACAATAGAAGCATCAGAAGATAATTCTATTTTAGATGCGGCAAAAGAGATCGGATTGAACTTTCCCCTGCCTTGTCGTACAGGTACCTGTAATGCCTGCGTTGGCAAGCTTTTAATGGGCGATCTCGATCAAGCAGAACAATCATTTTTAGACGATGCTCAAATTGCTGAAGGATATGCGCTGTTATGTCACTCCTACGCGCTTTCTGACTGTACGATCAATACTGATTGGGAAGGAGGGATCCTAGAACATGATTCCATCATTAATCGTTAAGGATGCTTTACCCTTATGCCAGTTTCTCTTCCATACACCAATACGTTACATATGAGCCCCTATGGTAAGTCTATCCCTTACCCTAGGACTGGCCAGGGTAACTACGGCTTTAAAAATCTCAAGATAAGACCTGACCTGATTGATACGATTCCAGAATTGTCAGCCGATCAGGGCTTAAAGTCTTTAGTAAAAGCCTTAAATACCCAAGAGAGTGACTTCTTTAGCGTTGGCTGCTTTAGCGATATCAGAAAAACCCTCAAGGGTCTGCGCCATCGAGGCTACATAGAGTTTGCTTGGAACTGTACTACCTGTATTCAGGATGCAGTTCACTATTTTTCGCTATTTTTTCACTTCGATCAGTTTTTGCGGAACCAGCGTTTTGACCACCGGGTAAAGTTGGACTGGTTGATTGAAGAGGCTCAGTTTTCGGATATTGGACTTTCTGGATTTTGTTGTGCCATTTTTATTGATACAGCCCCCTGCCAGCTAAATGGGGATGCCGTTTGGCGGACATCACTTCAAACAATCGAATCTTTCTTTAAGTCCATTCCAAAAACGTCTTCAACGGCCATTTATAGGGATTTAACTGCAGAATTCAACGAGGTGATCGCCTAAGCTGTTGCTACCTCATGCATTTAACCCTATTGTGTTGACTCGTCCTAGGAGCTCGATTTTGTTGTGGAAACCCATGAATTTGATGTTGTTATTATTGGTGGTGGTCCAGCGGGGTGTGCCTGTGCTCTCTATACAGCGCGTGCCGACCTAAAAACAGTGATTCTGGATAAAAATCCGGCTGTGGGAGCTCTGGCAATTACCCATAAAATAGCCAATTATCCTGGTGTAGCAGGAGATATGAGTGGTATCACCTTGCTGGATATGATGCGCGACCAGGCCGTTGAGTACGGCGCAGCCTACCAGCGTTCTCAGGTTTTTAATATTGATGTGGAAGGTCCGCTGAAAAAAGCCTACACCCCGGAGGGTATTTTTGCTGGGCGCGCCCTGGTGCTAGCCACTGGTGCCATGGGTCGCAAAGCGTCATTCCCAGGGGAGGCTGAGTTCCTTGGGCGTGGGGTGAGCTATTGTGCCACCTGTGATGGAGCGTTTTATCGAGATCGTGAAGTGGCGGTTGTGGGCTCTAATCTCGAAGCATTAGAAGAGGCGCAGGTGCTGACTAAATTTGCATCCACAGTTCATTGGATCACACCTAAAGTTCCGAAATCTGATGATATGCACAGCCAGCAGCTATTGGAAAGGGGAAATGTGAAACCCTGGAGTCGAGCCCGTTTGCTCAATGTTCAAGGGGACATTATGGGCGTAAATAGCGTCAGCATAAAACCGTTGGATAAATCTCCGGTGGAACTGCCTGTGGATGGTGTCTTTATCTATCAAAGTGGTTCTAAACCGATTACGGACTTTATTCACGCCCAGGTGGCGCTTAATGCAGACGGGGGGGTGCGGGTAGATGACATGATGAATACCTCTGTGGAGGGTGTGTGGGCGATTGGGGATATTCGTAATACTCCCTTTAAACAAGCCGTTGTCGCCGCAGGCGATGGCTGTGTGGCGGCGATGTCCATAGATCGATTTCTCAACAGTCGTAAGCTCATTAAGCCTGACTGGGATCATAAATAATCTCCACGATTGCCCTCATCCTGTTACAGGCAAGTATTCTGGCAGTACTGTCAAACAGGCTAAGGCGGTGTAGGTGAGGGCAAAGTAGGTTTCGAAGCGGGCAATATATTCAAATCGACAGTTGCAATACCAGTCTCGGAACAAAATGACAACGGCTAGCTTGAGTAAAGCCACCCCCAGGGTGAGGGCTGTGAATAGGGAGAGCCATCCTAGCCCATAGAGGGCAGCGGTTAGCGCGATCGCAACACCGTGATACACCAGGCTACCCCTGAGGGAGCTGGTTTTGACCTTACGTAGCTTGATGGTAAACACCGCACTGGCAAAAAAGAGACTGTTGAGCAGCCACAGCCCGATGGCTTGAGGGGTGAGGTTGCCAGTATTGGTACCATAAACAAACACGGTGGCCATACAAATGGCCGTAAACATCAAAATTTCAGTGTCAATTGCCTTTTGTCGTCGCTGTAGGACAGCGACGATGTCCATCATTAGGGCAATCGCCGCTGCTCCAGAAATCCATAATAGGACCGGATGGCGATAGGTGAGATAGGTGGCAATTGCGATCGCAGCACCGCCATAAATTCCAGTCCAGACCACATAGCGAGGTTTCCAGCTGCGACGCTGTTTGACCTGCACGATTAGTGGGTGTTCTGCCTGTAAGCCCAAAAACGCAGCGAGACAAGCCAACCAGGTCTCCCAGGTCCATGTTTGGGCTAGGGATGCTCCTGTCAATAAAGAGCCAGCTAAGACCAAGAGCACTCCATGCTCCGGAGAAAACGTAGGCCAATAGACAGGGTGTTTATGTCCAGGGGATGAGACTAGCTGCACAGAAATAAATAAGAATAATTCCTAATTAATAGATATCACAATATCCACTACAACATCCGTTGAAAATTATATGAACAGTATTAGTTGATTAATCTCTCTCGGGTTTAGCAGCTATCGCTATTCAGTCACACTTTGGTGTCGCTCATCGATGGCAAAGGACTGTTCCGAGCGTTGTTTAGACTGGGTTACCCACTCACTGAGGGTCATCTGGGGACGGTAAGAGTAGCTACTTTTGAGCAGTTTTTTGGCTACTGGTTTGGATACTTTCGCAATGGTTGGCAGTAGCTTTGGGACTAGTAAGACGGCACCCAGACCCACCAGGGCTAGATGGTTACCGCCGTGGCCATCTTCTAGGAGCTCTCGAAAGTGAAAGTTGAGGACCGATCTTTCTAGATGAATCAGGGACATAAAACCAACCTTGATCGCTGGGCAGATCTAAAGATAACGTCGCCGACTAGCGGAGGGCGGTCCTTTGCCCTCGGACGAGGTGTGCAGCAGGTTGGCATCGACGCTGAACGGTGCTTCGCCGCGCTTGTCCTTGGCGATGGG
>JBCCAQ010000211.1:0-9636 GCA_039814735.1 Cyanobacteria bacterium P01_A01_bin.15 | reverse complement strand
GTCGATATACTCCCGGCTACCGTATTCGGATGGCCCTGTGGGGTCTAGAGACCGGTCAAACTGCGGTAGATGTCATGCGACGCTATCAGATTGCCGTCGTTTCCCATGGCAAACCCGACCGCTACGAAATCGAAGAGTTTCGCAAACAGTTTGTTGAAGGGTTAGGATACTGCCCTGAAACACTGGCGTAGCCACTTTTTCAAGCTTCAATCGCATTGACTAAATAGTCTTGCAGCACCAGGTAGCGTTTACCATCGGCTAGGGCTAAGCAGGCTTTTGCTGCTTGGGGTGGTGTCGTGTGACAGCTGACGAGGGCCACATCTAGCCGACAGGGCAGCTGTGCTAGGTGGGGATGGCGGGTCAAAAATAGTCGAGCGGTGGTCCAGAGCTTGCGCTGTTTAGCACGGCTAATGGATAGCAGCCCATCCAGGTCCCAGTTGCCCCGGCTGCGGGTTTTAACTTCTACAAAGGTCAGAATTTGGCTGCTGAGCTTGCCACCCTGGGCGTTATAGCCCTGGGCAACAATATCTAACTCGCCCCAACGACAGTGCCATCGCCGATAGAGTATGTCCCAACCCTGATGCGTTAGCCAGTCCTGCACCAGCTGTTCGCCATAAATTCCCAGGTCTTGATTAGACATCCTTGGCAGTGCTTCCATAACCAACATCTTGATACATGGAGATGTATGGAGCCTTTAGTGGCCCCTTGGGGTAATAGCGCTCCTAGGCCAAAGAACCTACGCTACAGAGCCAGAATGCCCCAGGGGGGCTAGCCGATATCCCAATGCCACAATGGGGCCACTCACGCGGACAAGCCATGGGCAGCTGATTAGGATCGCTGCCAAAACTGGGTAACCTGACATCGGTTCCCTAAACAGCGTCACTAGTAACGTCATGAGTCAAAAACTTAAAGCAGACCTCTACGCAGAGTATCAACAGGCATTTTCACGCTGTGCCGTGCGGTCAGAGTCGATGGGCTTAGTACAGGGTATTGCCAAGCGGATGGTGGACTTGCGATCGCACTACGACGCCATTGAAAAAGCAACCACCGTCCCCTGGTGGTTTACCGGCATTTTGCACTACAAAGAGTGGAACTTTCGAGCACCTGCTGTCTTTGAACAGCAGATGGCTAAAGTTCTCGTCAACAAAAAATATCACCAGGCCACCACTCGCACCCTACCCGCCTATCTCTGGGGCTTTGACCTGTGGAATGGTTTTCAAGATGGCACCGGAGACGAGTCACTTTGGGTATGGGGCAGCACTAATATCCTGCCGGAAAAAACACCCCAGATGGGTGCGGCTGGCATTCTTAAACATCTGCAAAAACAGGGACTCGTTAAACCCGATAAGGCAGTTGCCAAAGGAGCAGCTAAACCGGTCGCCAAACCAGTCGCTAAGCCCAAAGGCAAAAAGCTACAGGTGATGTATTTTTCCCAGCGGGACAACGCCGCCCAAGCCCATCGCACCTGCAATACCGCTAGCTGCTGGATGGGCGCACTCTACATGAAACCATCCCTGTGGGAAGCCTGCGGCGAAGATCAAAATGCAGACCTCAATTTCTACTTACCCAAAGTAGAAGCCTATGGGGATACCACAGACCATGGCGCGCAGACCAATGCCCTTTCTGGCTTGGGGGTTAAGTCCGCATGGCACACTACCCTTTCGATAAACGATGTCAAAAAAGAGCTAGATGCTGGGCGTCCGGTGGTGCTGGGCGTACTGCACAAAGGCCATGTCAGCGGTCCACGCGGTGGGGGGCATATGATCCTGGCAGTGGGCTATGACGACACCGGCATGTTTATCCACGATCCCTACGGTGATATGGACTTGGTCAACGGTGGCTATCCTGGCTCTACCGATGGGTCCTACCGCCACTACAGCTTTAAGAACCTGGGTGCTCGCTTTGAAGTAGAAGGCCCCGGCAGCGGCTGGGGAAGGCTCTATAAGGGCAGTCGAGGCGGATAGATAGCACAGGTCCTCTTCTGGGCAGTATGATCGTGGAATATGGCCATAGCTTAGCCAGGTAATCAGCCGATGACTGCAGCTGCAGACAGCCCACAGAATTCTCAAGAGCAAGTGCTTCAGGAACTACGTGCTTTGAAAAACGAAGTGACCGACTTTAAAAATGAAGTCTCTAACGAAGTCTCTGAGTATTCCAACGAAGTCTCTGAGTATAAGGATGAGGTGCAGGCCTTTAACCAGAAATTTGACACATATCAAAAAGCAACCCAGTGGGTGGTGCAGCTAGCCTTTAGCCTGATTGCGGCAGCCACCGTTACGGTGATTATTTCCACTGTTACAGGCAGATAAGCTCACCCGTCTAGCTGATCATAAAATTCGCCCACCCAGGGAAGACCAGCCAAATCTTCAAAGGCAACCCGCCGTTCTTGCTCTAGTTCAGCGATCCGCTTTTTCTCGGCGTAGCTTTGTTTTTGGTAATAGGCGCATTCTTCCGGGTGGGTTTCTAGGTTTGTTTCTTCCCACAGTTTTAGAAAGTAGCGATAGCGTTTTTCACACAGAGTTTTCTCCATACAGGCAACGGAGGCCCGAATGATTAGGGGAGCCCGCAGAATATCCCGCTGAGTTTTTTCATCGAGGTAGAGCAGGTGATGCACCTGGGACAGGGGGCCGGTGGATTCTGATGCCAGGTTGCGTAGCTGTTCGAGCAGCCTGATGGGAGAGGATTCTGCCTGGGCCTCATCGGCGGTCTGCCACTGGAGCATCATGCGCCAGAGGGCGCGATGGTGGGAAAAGCTAAGCTGCAAATCTCGCTCTTCTAGGGCCGCTTTGACCGCCTCACGGTTGTTGGGGATGTGAATATAGACCCGCAGCAGCCAGCCCTCGGCTTCTTCGAGGGCACTTTTTTTGATAGCAACTTTGAATTTCTTGTTAGCATCGTCGGGGGAACGGCGCTGACGACGGACCTGGGCTAGAAAGTTTTCGGCTAGCAGCGGCACCAGGCGGGCATCACCCTGGCTAAAGATTTCGGCACAGTGGCGAATGTAGTGGGTGCGGGTATCGGCGTTGGCGATATCGGCTAGCAGTTTGACAATATCCTGGGACGCTTTTTGAAACTGGTCGGCCCGTTTTAGATCGAGGGGCTGTAGGGTTTGCTGGATTTGCCAGTCCAACCACAGGGCAGCGGCATCCACCAGGGCGTTATATTCGTCGGCAATATGGGTTTTGAGATAGTCGTCGGGATCTTTGCCGTCGGGGATATTGAGAATCCGTAGCTGAACATCGCCTCGATGGGCCATCTCGGCCACTTCACCAATGGCCCGCTGGGCAGCTTTTATCCCCGCTGCATCGGCATCAAAGTTAAAGACAATTTGTTTGGATTCGGTGTAGCGCAGCAGCTGGCGCACCTGGCCAGCGTTTAGGGCCGTACCGAGGGAAGCAACCGCATTGGTAATGCCTGCGGCATGGAGGGCAATCACATCAAAATAGCCCTCAACCACAATGGCGCGGTCTTGCTTTGCGATCGCACCCTTTGCCTGATCCAAACCGTACAGCGTCTTGCCCTTATCAAACAGCTCTGTCTCTGGGGAGTTTAGGTATTTTGGCTTAGCATCTCCAAGACAGCGTCCTCCAAAGCCAATCATGCGACCGTTGGCATCATGGATGGGGACCATGATGCGATCGCGAAATCGATCGTAGTACCCCGTACCGCTTTTATTCGGGACAATCAGCCCCGCCGCTGCCACCAGCTTGACCGGATAGCGCTTTTGCTCCACCAGGTAGCCATGGAGCGTCTGCCAGCCGTCGGGGGCATACCCCAGGGTAAACTGCTTGAGGGTGGTGTCTTGAAACTGTCGCTGCTCTCGCAAATAGCTCAGGGCCTGCAGCCCGGCGCTCTGGTAAAGAGCATGCTCATAGAATTTAGCGGTCACCGTCAAAATTTCAAACAGCTGCTCCCGTAGGGTCACCTTGCGTTGAAATTCCTGCTGCTGGGCCGGCTCCATCGTCTTGACCGGCACCTGGTAGCGCCGGGCCAAGTCCAGCACCACCTCGGCAAAGGACTGCTGCCCTAGCTCCATCAAAAACTTAAAGGTGTTGCCCCCGGCCCCACAGCTAAAGCAATAGTAAAACTGCTTGGACGGGCTGACGCTAAAGCTGGGAGACTTATCGTCGTGAAACGGGCACAGACCGGTAAAGTCTTTACCTTGTTTTTTAAGCACCACATGCTCAGATACCACATCGACGATGTCTGCGCGCTGGCGAACATCGTCGATGGTGTCAGGGTGAATGCGGGGAGAACTCATCGGAGCAATGATAGCCTAGCTTGATTATGACTATCATAGGCCCAATATCCAGCAACAGCCGCAGATACTCTGTTTATAAAAGTTCTTCGGATTCAGGGGCCGCCTCAGGAGCAGCGTCAGGGACAGATTCAGGGGCAACGCCGCAGGCGGCTAAATTGCTGTCCACCTGCTGACGTTGTTCATCGGTCAGCAGCGCCATGATACCTTGCTCAAACTCGTCCTCAGCGGCGGCAATACTCGCTTCTTGCTCAGCGCTAGGCTGGGTGCCTGCTTCCGCATCAAACTGTTCTTCAAGCATAACAACCTGCTGCTGTTGTTCAGGGGTCAAAATACTCTGAAAGTACTGGCTATACTGTGTCTCAACCGTTTCTATAGCAGCCTCCTGTTCTTCACTCAGTTCAGGTTCTTCTGCCTCTGCATCCAACAGTTCGGGGGCAATCTCTGCTATCTGACTCTCTGCCCACATGTCAAGCTGGCTAACTTGTTCTTCCTGTTCAGGAGACAACAGAGCGGTAACCTGGCTCTCAAAATCTTCTTCCAACTGAGCCAGCTGCTCCTCTGATTCGGGTTCCTCCGGCTCAGACGATGCAGCCATAATGTCTGCTACCCTATCATCCAGCTGCGCCTCTAGGGCCTGTAGCTCCTCCCCTTGAGGTTCACTCAACTCGATACCCTGATACTTTGTCGGGCAAGCCAGTTCCTGAGCCTGTACCTGACGGGTTAGCGGTAGGGCAACAAGTGAGATCGCGCCTAGTAACGTAGACAAGACTTTAAGTTTCATAATCTTTTAGAAATCAACATTTCCTTGATGCGACTTCTCTACGTTAGAAAGCGGTTTGGAAAAATCTAAGGAATAATTCGGGGAGATATCGGTTAGGTAAGCAAGTTAGAACATTGGACTGTCAAAGCCGTGGCTCGGTTATTGGTAGCCTTAAATACAGACACGCTGGGAGCAGCCGTTGCACAAACCCTCTACTGGCCAAGGCTTGGCGGCAGACAGATCTGTATCGGCAATCAGCAACGCTGTAAAATTTTATATGTGATCTACTGAGGCTCCATAAATAGGTTGTAAACCCATAGGTATTACGGCATATCCGATGATAGGACCGTTACAATTCAGTCATCAGAGGTAAAAACGCATCCTGGCTCCAAACCCTCACCAGATTTTTCCGTATTGCTAGTGGTTGTGGTGAATAATGGTGAATTATGGCAGAACTCTACATTTAAGTAAGCGTGCCAAACTTTTTCCAAGGCAGATTGAATCGAATACTGACACGACTCAGCCACTTTAGTATCTTCTTTTAAGATGTCTTTTGCTGCTTTTGATATCAATATCAAATCTGCCATTACGCGTAACCCTATCGTCGTTACGCCACAAACGCTTCTTCAGGACGCAATTGCCCATCTAAAGAACCCCCATAAACCCTGTCTGGTTCCCCAAGAAAAGTTAAAGACCCATCGGATTGATTTCATTACGCGAGAATGCCATGACGAGCTCAGGTCCCGTTATTTAGTCGTGATGAAACACCAGAAAATCATTGGACTCCTAACGGCTCAAGACCTCCTTTTTTGCAATCACCCAGATAAAACTTCGGCTTCAACCGTTGCCGATTGCACCACTCAACCCTTTGCCACCCTCAGCGAATCGGCGCTGACGGAACTCTACACGCCCCTAAATTTACTGCGGCAGCATCGGATGCGACCCATTGTGATCTTGGATGAGCACAACCAGCTTGCGGGTTTACTGACCTATGAAGAAGTCCATGCCATTGCCTTAGCCAGTCAGGTGCAAAGCGCTAAGCCGGTGCCCTCAGGCATCTCTGCTACTGAGGAAGAATCCGAAACGCTGCCACCCTCAAATCCGAGCCGCTCAATGCAGCGAGAGCACGTGATGAATAAAATCATTGCTCAAGTTCACTCATCGCTTGATGTTCAAACTGTTTTGGATACAACGGTGACTGAATTACGAACGATCTTGGAGTGCGATCGCGTCATTACCTATCGTTTGCGCTCGGATCTTACTGGTAAAGTCATTGCCGAATCGATTGATGATCCTTCGCGCTCGGTGCTTCACAGCGAAGTCCATGATCCCTGTGTGACACCTGAATGGCTCGAACCCTACCGCCAAGGGAAGGTTCGCATTGTCGATGATATCTACGAAACAGTAATGGCGATATGCCATCAGGAAATGCTGACCGGTTTTGACATTCGCTCAAAGATGATGGTACCCATTGTCGTTGAAGGCGAAATTTGGGGTCTCATTCTGACCAGTGAGCGGGATGAGCCTCGACAATGGCAACCTGAAGAAATTGAACTCGTGCGTCAGTTGGGGGTGCAGGTCGCGATCGCAGTGCAGCAGGCTCAGGCCCACGAACGGGCCCAGTCCGAACTAGAAGAACGCCGCAAAGCCGAGCAACAGCTACAACAACTGCTTGACGCCACCGCCACCAAAACAGGAGCTGATTTTTTTGCCTCCTCTGTGATGCAGCTAACGGAATCACTGGGGGTGGCCCACGCTATTTTAGCCGAGCGCCAGGGGGATACACTGCGTACGTTAGGACTTGTTGTGGACCAGGTACTACAGCCCAACTATGAATTTCAAATTGTAGGCACACCCTGTGAACAAGTTCTACAAGCCGGTACATTCCACTGTAGACAGGGTATCCAGGAGCTATTCCCCAACGATTCAGATTTAGTCAAGCTAGGGGCTGAGAGCTATCTTGGCTTTGCCATGAAAGACTCTCAAGGAGACATTGTCGGCCATCTTTGTGTTTTGGACCGAAAACCGCTAGAGCATTCAGAACGGGCCGAAAAACTCATCCGTTCGTTTGCCGCTCGAGCCACGGCTGAACTAGAACGACAAAAAGCAATCGATGCCCTCGAACGCCTCAACCAAGACCTTGAAGCTAAAGTAGCCGCTCGTACAGCCGATCTCCAAGCCTCCTATCAGCAGCTCAAAGATACCCAGTTACACCTGATGCAATCGGAAAAGATGTCTAGCCTTGGCCAGCTGGTCGCAGGGGTTGCCCATGAAATCAACAACCCGGTCAGTTTTATCTATGGAAATTTAAAGCCTTGTCTAGAGTATGTGAACGACCTGTCTACCTTAATTGAGCTCTACCAAAAACATTATCCAACCCCCCATCTGGAGATTTCAGACTTTATTGAAGCAGCCGATATCCAGTATACGCTTGAAGATTTTCCCCCTCTTATAAACTCTATGCAAACGGGTGCAACTCGAATTAAATCGATTGTGCAATCACTACGTACATTTTCCTATGCCCAACAGGAGGGCATCAAAGCAATCAACATCCATGACAACATTGATAACACGTTAGTGATTTTGCAAAATCGTTTGAACGGACGGGCGGGCACACCGGCGATTGAAGTGATCCAAAACTATGGTGAGCTGCCATTGCTTAGATGCTATGGCGGTTTGCTCAATCAGGTATTTATGAACCTGTTGGTCAATGGAATTGACGCCATTGAACAAAAGCAAAAAGTATCTCGTGACTATCGTGGTTGTCTAACCATCACCACAACGGCTGTATCACCGGAGAAAATTGCGATCGCAATCCGAGACAATGGGGTGGGAATGACCCCAGAAATCCAGGACAAAATCTTTAATCCCTTTTTTACGACCAAGCCCGTGGGTATTGGAACCGGCATGGGCCTCTCCATTAGCTACAAGATTGTAACCGGTGACCATCAGGGACAGTTTTATTGTTCTTCGGTTTTGGGGGAAGGAACCGAATTTGTCATTGAGCTATCCATCAAGATCGCGGGTTAGAGCTGTTTGAGCCGATAGCCCACGCCATGGACCGTTTCAATAAAATCTGAGGGGGCACCGGCCTTTCTCAATTTTTGTCGCAGGCTTTTGAGGTGTGATTTGACAGTTTCCTCATCGGGTAGCGCATTGGCTGACCAGCACTGATCAATCAGTACCGACCGGCTGAGCACCCGTCGTCCACTGCGTAGAAACAGCTCTAGCAGACTAAACTCCTTGGGGGTGAGCCGCAGGGGAACGCCGCCATAAAACACTTCATGGGTGGTGGCATCTAACTGCACCTGCTCCCAGGTGACCATGGTGCCTTCGCCCAGGGTGCTGCGTCGCAGCAGCGCCCGCAGTCGCGCCAATAGCTCTAGCAGGTCAAAGGGTTTAACCACATAGTCATCGGCACCGGCATCGAGACCGGCCACTTTATCGGTATTGGTGTCGCGGGCGGTCAGCATCAAAATCGGCAGTCGCCGGCCAGCATCCCGCAGCCGCCGACAGAGGTGTATGCCGTTGATCTTAGGCAGCATCACGTCCAATACCATCAGGTCATAGGTGAGATCGGTGCCTTGAATCCACCCCATCTCACCATCGGTAACCCAGTCCACCACATGACCTTCATCGGTTAGCGCCTCTGTCAATCCTTCACCGAGCTGCAGGTCATCTTCAACTAAGAGAATGTGCATAGGAAAACAAGGCCAGTTTCTGACTCTGACTATACCGACGGTTAAATCGGGCTGTCTAGATTATGGTGGATCCTGCAAGTCTATGATTTATTTCGCTGCCATTTGGAAACCATTGTCTGCAATCCCCCGCCGCCCAGATGAAACTTTCTCGCACTCAACAATGGCTAACCGTAGGGTTTGGCGCTGCGATCGCAACGCTCCTAGGCACCGCCCTCCTAGCCCGTCACGCCGTTGTTGATCGGGTTTATCCCTCTGAGTGGGTTGAGACCGAGGAAAATGAATATGCCTATTTGAATGGGTTGCTGGTTGCGATCGCAGAGGTTGAAGTCAGCCACCAGTCCTACCTGGATACCGGCGAGGCCGATTCACTAGAGCGCTACTACACCCAGCTGGAGACGGTCAACAGCTATCTTCAAGAACTCTATGCAGAAAATGAGGCCCTGGCCGCAGCGGGAGCCTTTGAAGAGGATTTGGTCTATAGGGAGGCATTAGAACGGCTCAGGGTTGCCACCGAAATGCACGTTCAAATTTTAGAAGAAGGCATTAAACAGTACGAAATTGGCCGTCTAGATTTATCCACCCAGCTAGATATCGCCCAGCAAAGTAGCGAAGCTCGAGTCGATGCCCACCTGGCCCTGCAGGCGCTGATCGAGGAGGGCAGCTTAGAGCGCCAGTGGGAGATGGCGGACACCAGCGTCAGCATCAACAATGCCCTCTGGCTGACGGGACTAGTCGCGGGTCTGGGCAGTATTATCCTGGGTATTTTGTACGGATGGTTGCTTCAACCAGGTTAGCACCTTCAAAATTAGCTTTGGAGAGATCTTTATTGTTGCCGTTAAGAGTAGTAAGAATTTCTCGCACTCTTAAATCTTGGAGGTTGGAGTCACCTAAACGAGCCCAATCTAGTGCTTGTG
>JBCCAQ010000007.1:0-43703 GCA_039814735.1 Cyanobacteria bacterium P01_A01_bin.15 | reverse complement strand
GTGAAACCGCAGGTGCCGTTTCTAAGTACTCCAAGACGGCCCGGACCAGGGAATGTTGCGATCGCACACCCGCCTTAAACATTTGTTTAGCTCTTCTTAATCCCCGATAGAGTATAGCTGCTTGCTGACGCTCTTGTGGGGCCAGATATTTATTTCTAGAGCTGAGGGCCAGCCCATCTGCCTCCCGCACGGTGGGGCAGCCAATTACCGTACCGGGCAGGTTTAAATCCTGAACCAGCTGCCGAATGATGGCCAGCTGTTGAGCATCCTTTTGACCAAAGTAGGCACGCTGAGGTCTAATCAGGCTGATTAGCTTTGTCACCACCGTGGCCACCCCATCAAAGTGCCCCGGGCGAAACTGACCACACAGCGGCTGCGCCAGGGCCGGTGGGGGTAGCACCGTCACCAGCCGGCTGCGATCGCTCAGGTGGAGGCCGTAGAGATCGATGGCGGCTGGGGCAAAAATACAGTCCGTCCCAGCGGTGTTACACAGGTCTATATCTAGCTCCAGGGTGTGGGGATAGCTATCTAAATCTTCTCTGGGGCCAAACTGGAGCGGATTGACAAAAATACTCACAACAACCAAATCGTTGTCGCGACGAGCCCGCCGAATCAGGCTGAGATGACCCTCATGCAGTGCCCCCATGGTGGGAACCAAGCCAATGGACCCCGATTGCTTGTCTAGCCAGCATCGCAGTCCCCCTATCGTTCTTAGTAAACGCAAGACAGCTCCCCAGCCACTGTAGCTAGACCCAAGATTTAACGATAGCAGACCCCTATGGCTTCTCAACCGCCATCGTGGAGACACCTTATCTCCGCGATGGCGGTAGTTCTATGGCTAGCGCAATACCTCGATTTGTACGGGGCCGACACCGGCTGAGCGCAGACCGATGGCACTGGCAGCTCCGGCGGAGAGGTCAATAATACGACCTTGGCTAAAGGGACCGCGATCGTTGATCCGCACGACCACCTGGCGACCGTTGTTCACATTAGTTACCCGTACCTGGGTGCCAAAGGGCAGGGTGCGGTGGGCGGCGGTCATCGCATGTTGGTTAAACGATTCACCGCTGGCGCTTCTGCGTCCGTGAAACCCTGGCCCATACCAGGAGGCCATCCCCCGGTAGCTAGAGCGCACCGCCGCTACCTGCTGTACCGGTGGCGCTGGCTTGCCGGTGACCTCAGTTACCGGCTCAGCGGTGCCATCGCCAAGGAGACGCCGCAGCCGGTTGGTGACCTGCAGCACGTTTTCCGTTTCGCTGGCGGTGGCATCGGGCAGCTGCACCTGTTCACTCAGGGTCACCAGGGGACTGTCCCCAGTCATAACGGTATAGCTACCCTCGTTCCAGTGGGCCGTAAACGCTGCTTCGTCACCATTGATGGTCTCAAGCTGAGTGGCCATGGTGGCGGCGTCGGCAAGCACCCCGTCGAGTTCACCAGCAGATGCGGTGGTCTCATCCGCAGGCAGCCAGCCAGAAACAACCTCAGCGGTATCCGCCGGATCAACGTAGGTTAAAACAGGAATATTGTTGACGTAAACCGTTGCAGCCTGACGATTTTCGTGCTCGTGGGCATTGACGCGAACGGTGGTCGACGACCGGAGAAATGTCTGAAATGTATCGGTCGCTGACGGCTCTAAAGACTTATCGGAAGTAGAGATTTCAGCAGAGGATTGGGAGCTGGTCCCTAAGGCTTGGGCGGAGACTGTGGCTTTCTCAAAAAGTGGAAGGGAGGCTGACAGCAGCGCTATGGCGGCTACACGCCCGGTAAAACATTTATTCATAAACCAGATTGCACAAGGCGTAAGCGTCTACATCGCAGAGCGAGAAGTGGCAAATTCAACAGGTCGAACAGGACAGCTTCAAGATGACAATGCATCGCGGACAAAAAAAGGCAACGCGAGCTAATCTATCACGAAGGTTTTGCCATTAGAATCCGCATTTTTGTCCACAAAAACAGACAATGGCCCTGGAGCATAACTTTATGATTTCTTCACATATTAGCGCTGTTCTTAGGCAGGCAAGACTTGTAGACAGTTTTCTATCTGGCCTAGGGGGGTAATTAGTTTTCGAAAAGTTATGTGTGACTTTGCAATGATTACGGATTATTAATAGGTATTTAGACACCCGGCGACGATCTGAGGGGGATAGTCTGTGGATTTTGTGCCATTTCCATGACGGTGTTGTTCTTTTTAACGAACAGATTGCGCCGGGCGGTGGGAAAAGAATTTGCAATGCTGTCGTAGAGTAATCAAGTTATTGCGTGTGAAGTCCATGGATTATCGACAAGCAGGTGTAGATGTCGACGCGGGGCGTGCCTTTGTAAATACGATTCGCAGCCTGGTGGAAGGGACCCACCGCCCCGGTGTGCTGGGCGGTCTGGGTGGATTTGGCGGCTTTTTTGAGCTGCCCGAGGGCTACCGACAACCGGTGCTGGTGTCGGGAACCGACGGTGTGGGTACCAAGCTAAAACTGGCCCACATGCTCAACTGTCACAATACGGTGGGTATTGATTTAGTGGCGATGTGCGTCAATGATGTGCTGACATCTGGGGCTGAGCCGCTGTACTTTTTGGACTACCTGGCCACGGGGCGGCTGGAGCCTGAGCAACTGACCCAGGTGGTGGCGGGGGTAGCCGAGGGCTGCCGCCAGTCGGGCTGTGCGCTGCTGGGGGGAGAAACCGCTGAGATGCCGGGTTTTTATGGTCCGGGTGCCTATGACATGGCGGGCTTTTGCGTAGGCATTGTGGAAAAGAGCGCCATCTTAGACGGCTCCCAGGTGCGCCCTGGGGATGTGCTGATTGGGCTGCCGAGCAGCGGTGTACACAGCAACGGTTACAGCCTGGTGCGCAAAATTATGGCAGAAGCGCCGCGCCAGGCTGGGCTAGGGGACAGTGACTCAGCGCAAACCGTGGGCTACGGCTGGGCTGAGTGCCCCAGCAGCCTGGGGGGGCAGTGCCTGGGAGATGTGTTGTTAACCCCCACCCAGCTGTATGTGGCCCCGGTTTTGGCTGCCCTCAAAGATGGGGTTGAGATCCATGCGATGGCCCATATTACCGGCGGGGGGTTTCCTGAAAACCTGCCGCGCTGTCTGGGGGAAAACCAGTCTATATATATAGAGGCTGACAGTTGGCCGGTGTTACCTATTTTTAAGTGGCTGCAGGCGGCAGGGGCGGTGTCCCCGGCGGAAATGTTTAAGACGTTTAATATGGGGATTGGCTTTGTGGTGGTGGTTCCCGCCGACCAGGCCGAGGCAGCGCTGGCCCATTTTCAGCCAGCCTATCGGATCGGCACAATTCTTGACGGGAATGGAGTGGTCACGGGTTTGCCAGAAGGTTAGGATACTTTGAGGGAAGAAAAATATAGCCCTCGGAGGAACGATTTTGAGCGCTCGGACGAGCAGCTGGCAACCGGCTGCGATCGCACTTTTGGCCATTATTACTGGCCTGGTTTTGACAAGCACCCTAGTGATTATCAACCCCGGTCAGGCCGGAGTGTTAAGCATTTTAGGAAAAGCTCAGGACTCCCCCCTGTTGGAAGGTATTCACCTGAAGCCACCCCTGGTGTCCTTTGTCGATGTTTACGATGTCACGGTTCAAAAATTTGAAGTACCGGCTGAAAGTTCCACCAAAGACCTGCAGGATTTGCGGGCACGGTTTGCCATTAACTTTCGCCTAGACCCGTCCAATATTGTAGAAATCCGTCGAAAGCAAGGCACCCTGGCAAACGTAGTCGCTAAGATTATTGCCCCCCAGACCCAGGAGTCCTTTAAAATTGCCGCTGCCCGCCGCACCGTGGAAGAGGCCATCACCCAGCGGACCAAGCTCAAGGAAGACTTTGACGATGCCCTCAGCAGCCGTCTGGAAAAATACGGCATCATTATTCTCGACACCAGCGTGGTTGATCTGTCGTTTTCCGCAGAGTTTGCCCGGGCGGTAGAACAAAAGCAAATCGCTGAGCAAAGCGCCCGCCGAGCCGTGTATGTGGCTCAGCAGGCTGAGCAGGAAGCCCAGGCTGAAATCAACCGGGCCAAAGGTCGAGCAGAGGCCCAGCGTCTGCTAGCTGAGACCCTCAAAGCCCAGGGTGGCCAGCTAGTTCTGCAAAAAGAAGCCATCGAAGCCTGGAAAGAAGGCGGTTCCCTAGTGCCCCGCGTGCTGGTGATGGGCGATAAAGGTGGCGGCCTGCCCTTTATTCTCAACATGGATAAGGAATAGACAATACCGTAGCGGCACTGTCTATCGCCTAGTGTTTGCAACCGCGTGGGGAGACGTTCTCCCCACGCGGTTTTTATTAACGCACATGGATATGGATAAACCCGCTGTTGTTGCGCTCAATGCTGCCGATCAACCCGTTTTGCTCAAACGGATAGCGGTCGATCTGTCCGCTGCGGACCTGGTCTAAACCCGTTTCAATCGCTCGGGTGGACTGGCCGTTGAGCATACCCGTAAGGGCAACCCGCATGATCAGACGATCGTAGGAGGGGGCAAAGACGGCCTCAGCCTGCTGTACGGTGTTGCCCGCCGCATCATAGCGATAGGCAACCGTGGCCCGGTTGGGGTCAAGCTCATAGACAGCGGTGGTGGCCGAGGGGGAAATCGACTGCCGGGTGGGCTCCCCAAGACGATTGATAATGGCGGTGGCGGCGGTACCCGGAGCAAAGCCGGGAACAGGAACAACGCCGCCACCGCCGCCAGCGGTGGTATTGGGGTTACCGCTGCTGCCTAGAATCAACGGTGCGTTGGTTTCCACCGGGGGCGGCTGCAGCTCGGGGACAGGGTCAGCGGAGGGAGGGGGCTCGCTGGTGTCGGTTGGCGTACTGGGCAAATCCGCCAAAATCTCTTCCAGGTTAGGCAGCGTAATTTCAGGCAGGGTGACTTCGGGAAATTTAACCTCAGGCATCGACAGCTCTGGCAGCTCCGCCGTTCTTTCCCTCAGGTTTGCCATGGCCTGCTGAGCCCCCAGGTACAGGCGATAGCCAACAAAGCCCACGCCGGTCAACAGACCTAGAAACAGCAGGGACGGTATTGCCTTAAACAAATTTGGAACCAGCTTCAGCCCCCCTGGGTTTCGGCGGGACGGCCAGAATGTCTCATCTGGCATGTCCTCTGAGATCTCCTCTGGAGACCAGGCCGCCGGGTTATTTGTTTGGGTATCGCTATTTAGGGCATAGCCCGAGGGCATCCTCGGTGCTACCACCTGGGTGGGGCGGGTGGTCGGCCCCGGTGCCTGGCTGCGCCGTGCGCCAGTGGACAACAACCTTAGCCAGGTGGCGACCGACTGGGGGCGCTGGGCCAGCTCTAGGGCCATGCCCTGGAGGATAGCCTGCTCCATGCCCTGGCCCAGGCGAGGATTGAGCTGTCGGGGCGGGGTGAGGGGCTGGTGCGATCGCAGCACCGAAGCCACTGGCACCTCGCCAGTCACCGCCGCATACAGCGTAGCGGCCAATCCATAAACATCCGAAGCAGCGGAGCGTCTTGCTTTGGGCAGGTACTGCTCAAGGGGGGCGTAGCCTTCGGAGACCAGGTTGGTATGGGTTTGGGTTTGACCACTAGACAGCTCCCGAGCAATGCCAAAATCGATCAAAATTGCATTGGCCCCGTCAATCATGATGTTTTGGGGTTTGACATCCCGGTGGAGCAGCCCCTGGCTGTGGACCGTCTGTAGCGCCCCGGCAATCTGCTGAATATAGTGCAGCGCCCGAGCCTCTGGCAGGGGGCGCTGGGGAAAAATCAGGGCCGACAGCGGCTGCCCTGGAATAAAATCCATCACCAAATAGGGACGCTCGGCCTCAACAAAAAAATCTGTTACGTTGACAATGTTGGGATGCTGGCACTGGGCCAAACGACAGGCTTCCGCTTGAAATCGCTGCAGCTGTTGGGCATTTTCTAGCTTATTTTGTGGCCAGCGGAGAGTTTTGACCACAACCACCTGGTTGAGCGGATGGCGAATGGCTCGATAGGTAATGCCAAACCCGCCACTGCCCAGCTCTTGCTCGACAGTATATTTACCGTTGTGGAGGGTAGTGCCCACCAAATTTGCACCGCTCACCCGGCCACTCCCCATGATTTCACAGCACCACCTCTAACATAAAACGTCCCTAGTTGCATGGTATAGGCGACAGCATAAAAACTGGGCCATAGATATTTATAAAGATATCTCTACAAAAGATACTGCCGATTATCAAGGCCGATTAAATTTTATCCAGCTAGATTTAAATATCTCCGGATAATGCAATTTAGGGTCAGGTATCCCCGGTTATTAAAGATGGCGTTGGGATTGGTGCCAATCTGTGGTTTAATGTCCGCTGGGACGGATATTTTAAGAATTTTCTGGAGTTTTTTGTCCATGAAGTCTGAGCAACAACAGCGCCTTCTCCATGCGAAGGAAAATATAAAGGCAGCTCAGCTATTGGCCCACAGTCATTTTTACAAGATTTCTATTTCCCGCTCATACTACGCCATGCTGTACGTGGCCGAGGCGCTTTTGCTTGAGCAGGCGACGACCATACCCACCCAGCATGAGGCTGTTAATAGTTTGTTTAGGGAACAGTTTTCGGATACTAGACCCCTGTTTCAACCCTATGGCAGCTATCTAAACGATGGTTTGGAGGCCAGACTGCGGGCCGACTATCAGCATATGGAGCGGGCCACCCTGGCGGAGGCTAAACAGCACATCAAGCGAGCCCAGGCGTTTTTGGATTTGACCAGACACTATTTGACCATGGATCTGACCCCTACTCCATCCGCTGAGGTCGTAGCAGGCCAGGCAATATAGCGGTTCTATTTGGCCTGCTGACGACGTTCGGCGAGCCGAAGCAGCGTTTCGGCATGGGCCGATTTGGTAATCGGGTAGAAATAGGCCAGCACCATGCCACAAATCAGCAGCACCAGCGGTACAGGCCCGATAAAAAAGCGAATGGCTAGCAGGGCAGACTCGGGCTGGGTAACAGCGTCTGCGCTAAACCCAGATGTTTCTAAGGCCAAACTAACTAGAAAAATTCCCAGGGCCAGCCCTATTTTTTGTAGCAGGGTCATAAACGCATAAAAGGCCCCTTCATTCCGCTGACCGGTTTTAAGCTCGTCTAGCTCAATCACATCGGGCAAAATTGACCAGGGCACCACATAGGCCGTGGCAACGCCAAAGCTGACGATGACACACAGACCATACATGGCAGAGAGCTGCCCCGGCTGGAGGGTATACAGGGCAATTTGGGCCAGAATCCAGATGCCGGTTCCCAGGAAATAAAGTCCTTTTTTACCAATGCGCTTGGCTAGCAGGTTGCAGACAAACATCATGATAATGGCCGTTCCCTGCACCAGCAGCGCCGCTAAAAAGTAGTCGTCGGCCCCCATCCAGAAGGTGACATAAAAGGGAATGATGGTGGCTGTAATTTGCAGCGCCAGCCATGAGAAAAGATAGATGCCCACCACGTATAAAAATGGCCGGTTGCTAAACACCGTTTTGAGCTGTTGTAAAAATGAGGCATCGTTAGCTGTCTGGCCGCTGTGCAGCCGCTGCCCCCGATAGTCTGCCTGCTGTTGGGAATGGCGAAATGTGCCAAAAACACACCAGTAGAGAGATGCGATCGCAATGCCACCCCCCAGCGCCCCCAGCACCTGATACTGGCGTTGGGGGTCAGCGATGGATTGGCTAACCACCAGACCCAGGGCCAAAATCAGCACGGCTCCCCCCAGGGAAAAGGCCAGTCGAAACGACGTCAGCTCCGTACGCTCGTCGTAGTCCTCGGTCATTTCGGCGGTCAGGGTGGAATAGGGCAGGTTTGTCGTGGTGAAAAATACCTGAAATACAATGGACACCACTACGTAGTACCAAAACAGCGCCACCTGGCTGCCAAACCCCGGCACCACCCAGTTCAATAAAAACGTTACCCCAAAGGGAACACCCGTCAGCACTATCCACGGATAGCGTCGCCCCCACCGGGTGCGGGTGCGATCGCTCAACATACCCACTATCGGATCGTTGACCGCGTCCCACACCTTTCCGATCAGCAGCACCGTTCCCGCTGCCAGCGGGTTTAAGCCAGCAACGTTGGTTAAAAAGATCAAAAACGAAAATGCCAGCAGATTAGACGTGAGACCGGCTCCCATATCCCCGGCACCGTAGGCCAGCTTGGTAGATAGCGTCAGTTTGGGAGGTTGGGGCGGCTTGCCTGAGAGTTCCATAGGGAAAAGACTAAAATGATTGGACCGTAGAACGAGGCTCAACGGTGACGGTGCCAGGCGTCACACTATAGCAGACGTCGACCCCAGGGATAGCCCGACCGCCAGCGCAAAGCTTTAAAGAAAGTCTTTTGTGCTAACCGATGGGTCAACGCTATATTATTGCCCTAATTTGCGCCATCCTCACTTATCGCCATCCATGCCCGCATCTTCTGATCTTGCCGACTCCAATCCCACCGCTGCCCTCAGCGATCTGTATGTGTCCTGGTCGGACTACTACCAGGCCATTGAACGCTTGGCCGTTGCTGTCCATAAATCCGGGTGGCAGTTTAACCAGATTGTCTGTCTCGCTAAGGGCGGTCTGCGTATTGGAGATACCCTTTGCCGTCTTTACGATCGGCCCCTGGCGATTCTGTCCACATCGTCCTACGGCGGCGAAGGCAACCGGACGCGCGGAGCGATTACCTTTTCTCGGGATCTCAGCATGACCACCACCAATCTTGGTACCCATGTCCTGCTGGTGGACGATTTGGTCGATTCGGGCCAAAGTTTACAGCGCAGTATTCGCTGGTTGGAGCATCGATACGGCTTCTACATTGACGAAATGAGAACGGCTGTACTTTGGTACAAGGCCTGCTCCGTTATTCAGCCCGATTATTACGTTGACTATTTGGAAAGCAATCCGTGGATTCACCAACCCTTTGAAAAGTACGAAGACATGAGCATCGAGACGCTGGCTCACAAATCATAGCGCTGGGCTAACGCGGCTGGCCAGCGGTTAAAGTTTCTGAACAACCGGTTTTTCTAACTGGGCCTGCCAGCTGAGAGCAGCGTCCCAAATCAGATCATAGACCGGGTCCTTAATATCGTAGTAGGCATCCATATCATCGGCGTGGCGCTTGGCAATTTCTCGCTTGATCAGTTCAACTGATTTAGCTGAATTGGGGTGCGTCCGGAGATAGTCACGAAACAGCAGCGCATAGTGTTGATTGGGGTTACCGTCAACCCTGACATGGATATTGGCGCGGCGCTGTTGAGGGGGTTGGTGAAACAGCTGTTTTTCCCACAGGTGGGGGGTAGCATCTGCCCCGAGGGGAACGTGATCGTGGGTAATAGATGTGTAGTATTGGTAGCCTGCTGCTGTCAGCGCTGCTGGAATATTGGGTGTGAGTGTCCGTACGGTTATTTGGATGTCAATGACGTCTTTTGCGCCTAGCCCCGGCACTGAGGTGGACCCAATGTGATCGATGCGGAGGGCGAGGGAATCTAAGATTGTTGAGAGTGAAGTTTTGATCGCTTCAAACTCTTGGGGCCAGATGGGTTGGTACGGATGGATAACAATCATATTTCTGGCATGGCGTTGGTAAATCTCCAGTAGAGATAAGCTTACCGGCTATGTGCAGCCATATTTTTGGCTATTCCAGCGTTGGATCCAATTTTTTTAGATATCAAAATTCGGCCCGACCGGTAGTTTGCCAGGTTGATGCTGGCTGCCGATCGGACCGATTGAGCCTGGGGATGGTAGACCGGGGCGCAAGTGCGCCCCGGCAACAGCCGCTACCAGTCAGCTAGTGCTACAGCAATCCCTGGGATTCTAGAAAGTCGCGGGCCACCTCATCCGGTTCGCGGCTGTTGCCAGCCACTTCCCAGTTGAGATTACTCATGGTTTGATCGTCTAGCAGCGTGGTTACACTGTTGAGCAGATCCGCGATTTCGGGGTTAGCATCCAACGTCTCCTGGCGAATAAAGGGCGCGATGGGATAGGGCGGCCAGAATTTGTTGTCGTCTTCAAGTACCACCAGATCGAGGGCGGCAATTTGACCGTCGGTGCCGTAGCCGGTGGTGACATCGATGTCACCTGTTTCTAAACCGCTGTAAAGCAGGCCAGGGTCAAGGGATTTGACCTCATCAAAGTCAAAGCCACCGTAGCTTTCTTTGAGGGCAGGCAGGCCATCGCTGCGGTCAGCAAATTCTAGATCGGTGCCCAGTACCAGACCGCTGGCTTTGCTGGAAAGCTCACTCACCTTAGTTACACCCAGCTCGCTGGCCCCTTCCTGGGTCATCATCAGCGCGTAGGTATTGTTAAACGAGGTGGGTTCTAGCAGGGTGACGTTGAACTGCTCAGTGTACTGATCCTTAACGGTTTGATAGACATCCTCTGTGGACATGGAGGCGTCATAGGTTTGGTTGAGGTGTACCAGCAGAGCGGTTCCCGTGTATTCGGGATACATGTCAATTTCGCCTGATACCAGGGCGGCGTGGTTTTCACTACTCCCCCCCAGGGCTGTATAGTCGGCGTCATAGCCCGCATTGTCTAGCACCATCTCAAACATGTGGCCTAAGATATATTGCTCGGTAAACTCCTTAGAACCAATGGTGATCTTGGTGCCGTCTGAGCCACCGCTGCAGGCAGCCAGGGTGGTTGCCAGCAGCAGGGCCGCACCGGTAAAAAAGGATCGTCGTTGAAAATACATAGTGGGTTTCTTGGGTAACTTTCTTGGGTAACTAGTGTGAATGGATAGTCAATAGAGCGAGGATCAGCGCTTATGGTGCGGCTGCCCGTAGCTTGACAATGTCTGCGGTAGCGCGGTGCCGATAGTAGCTAACCACAAGCTCAATACCGGTAATCACAGCAATACTTAGAACCGCTCCAATCAGTACGGATAGCCCGATGGAAGGGGCCTGCTGTAGCCTGGTGGCAAGACCGAGCGCCAACCAGCCAAAGGCGGCGGCGGCGGCAGCAAAGGTGATCGGTGTGATCGGCCAGGGGTTGCCGTTTTCACCCCGGCGCGGCCACAGCGTGGCGACCAAACCCAGGACTAACACCGGCAGCCCGAGGGAGCGATAGTCGGCATGTAGCCCCGTCAGTATAACGGGGTCGCTGCCAGGGACGGATTGGATTTCCCAGGGTAGTAAAACGCCGAATAAAAGCGGTAGCACCGCCACTGAACAGAGTAGACCAATCAGTCCGCCCCTTTGTCTGTAATCGGAGTTGTCAACTTTGAGACCTTTGGGGGTGACCCAGGTTTCAAGGCGGCCAAAGGTTTCTTCAAAGTAAAACGCTAGCATGGTGGCTGGAATTGCCCCCAGCAGCATGACATGGTCGCGGGCGAGCTGGTGACCGCGCAAAATTAGGTCGCCCAGGCCCCCAGCTCCGATAAATCCACCAAAGGTGGTACTGGCGACAATCACCACGGCCGAGGTGCGAATACCGGCCATAATCACTGCGATCGCAACCGGCAGCTCCACCTTGAGCAGCACGTCAATCTCGCTCATGCCCATGCCCCGCGCTGCTTCTGTAATATTGGCATCGACCTGCTGAATACCCACCAGCGTGTTGATCAACACCGGCAGCGTGCCCACAAACGTCAGGGCTAAAACCGTTGGGGGGCGACCGATACCCAGGAGCGGCAGCGCCAGGGCCAGCACCGCTAAAAAGGGAATCGTATTGCAAATTTTGCCAACATTGAGCAGTACTTTTTGTAGCCAGCCAACGCGGGAGCCCGCGACACCGAGGAAAACCCCCAGACCCACGGCCACAACTAGGGCCGTAAAGGTAATTTGCAAGTGCTGACTCAGGGCAACCGTAAAATCTTGGGAGCGTTCAATAAAGTACGCCCACATCGCTTGGAACAACATGGCTATCCCCCTACTTGTTTGCTAGTGACACCGGGCAAGGACCGTTCAAGTTTGCTGATGGCGGTGTCAAACAAGATTGCCAGCAGTGCTGCTCCAATTGCGCCTGCGGCTACCTTGTCGTTACGGCCGCCGCCGGCAGCAATGCCTTCAAAAATTAGCTTACCTAGGCTGCTGGCCCCAAAATAAGACGCCAGGGTCGCCAGACTGATGGTTGAAACCACCGCAATGCGAACGCCGGCAAAGATGACCGGCAGCGCTAGCGGTAGCTCCACCTGTAGTAAGATGCTGCGCCGGGTCATGCCCATGCCCCGCGCCGCCTCAATAATGGCTGGGTCTACACCGTCAATCCCCACCGCCGTATTGCGCACAATCGCCAACAGCGAATAGAGGGTCAGGGCTATCACTGATGGGGTAAACCCAATCCCCACCAGGGGAATCAGCAGACCAAACATGGCCAGACTGGGGACGGTGTATAACATGCCCGTCAGCTTGATCACCGGGTCATATAGGGCACGTACGCGGGTAATCAAAACACCAAGGGGGAGACTGATCGCAATGGCAAAAACCAGGGTAACAAAGGTAATCAGCAAATGCCCCCACAAAAATTCTAGCACCCGGTCGGGTCGACCTACACCGGGTACGTAGTACAGCAGACCGTCCCTGAGGCTAATCAAAAACTCACCCAGATTTTGAATAAATTCCATGGTGGTTCCCTAACCTCCCGCTGGTGCTGGCTGGGTGGCGGCGATTAGCGCCTGGGCATCGTCGACGGTGACCATACCAACTAGCCGTCGCTGGGGATCGACCACGGGCAAATAGCGAATGCCGTAGCTCAGCATAGTAGAGAAGGCATCTTTCATCGTGGCTTCCTCCTCGGTGGTGGAAATCAGGTGGCGTAGCATGGCCTTGGCCGATTTGCCAGGATGGGTTTGGGCCTCATCTAGGCCGACATAGCCCGCTAGTTTGCCAGCGTCGTCTGTGATAAACAGACTGTCGATTTTGTGCGATCGCATCTTAGCCACCAAATCGGCACCGCTGTCGTTGACGTTGCCGAGCAGCAGCGTTGTTTGCATGACCTGACCGACGCGTACCAGCGTCAGCTGCTTTAGACCCCGGTCGGCCCCCACAAAATCGGCAACAAATGCATCGGCGGGCTGGGCCAAAATATTAGCCGGTGTATCCAGCTGGGCCAATACGCCCCCCACCTGCAAAATACAGATCAGCGTCCCCATCTTGAGGGCTTCATCAATATCGTGGGTGACAAACATGATTGTTTTTTTGAGCTGCTTTTGCAGCCGTAAAAACTCATTTTGCAAATGGTCTCGTGTGATTGGGTCAATGGCCCCAAAGGGCTCGTCCATCAGCATGACCGGCGGATCGGCAGCCAGTGCCCGCGCCACTCCAACACGCTGCCGCTGCCCACCGGACAGCTGCTGGGGGTAGCGATCTCGAAACTGGGCTGGATTAAGACCCACCAGGTCTAGCAGCTCGTCAGTGCGTCGATCGATACGGACCTTGCTCCAGCCAAGGAGCTTAGGAACCACCGCAATATTGTCGCGGATAGTAAAGTGGGGAAACAGACCGATCTGTTGAATAACATAGCCAATGCCACGTCGCAGCTCGACCTGGTCCTGTTTGAGAATATTGTGTCCACCGACAAAAATCTCACCACTTGTCGGGGTAATCAAGCGATTGACCATTTTCATGGTAGTGGTTTTCCCACAGCCCGAAGGCCCAATCACCACGCAGGTTTCGCCCTCTGGCACAGACATGGTCAAGTGATTGACGGCAGGCTGGCTAGTCCCAGGGTAGACCTTCACCACGTCGTTAAACTGAATCATCGGGATCAAGATGATGTTCCTCTGTTAGCAACAGGGATATATGACCGGTAGCGGCCACAGACATTTACCGTAGCGATGCTGTCGCATTGGCTACCTATATTTTTATTCATCAAAATTCTTTTCATATATACACTCTATCACCCGCACCCCAGGGGGATGAGCTTGCACAAAAAGCTCATCTATATTTTTACAAAAAGAAAAGAATAATTGTCTGGCGATTTGACAAAGCTTTCAGACGTTGCATGCAACGTTTTTCCAGCTTTGATTTTTGGATCTTACGTAATCACCCTTATCCCTCAGGCTCGTCTTTATTCCATGGGTTGCTGGTATCAGTAGAATCTCGTAGTTTTGGGCGCATCCTTGATTTTCTCTCATTTGGGCAGGGTTTGTTAGGCACGAGGAGAGGCTAAACAATGGATGAGAGACTGTTCATTAAAGCTCTTTTTTAAAAGATAAGAAAACCTATTGAGCCTAGGCTGAGGGCCCGTTGGGGATATGCGTGAAAATAAAGTATCTGTCTCGGTTGGGAAGGCAGAAGGGGAAGGGGTTGCTTTATTTAATTGGGAGTCTCTTATTGCTATCTTTGGGTTCAAGGGTTAGGGGTATGCCCCTGGCGAAGACTGGCGATGGAAAATCTGGCAATAGCTGTGGCGACGGGAGGCCTAGGTAGTATGTATGCCTTGTTTATGGGCCGATCGTTAATTGCTAGCTCAAAAATGGACGTAGCTCATCGGCCATTTGGGCGCTGGCGGGATCGGCAGTGACAAGCTCTACCTGCCCGGCGCTGATGGCTCCTAGCCCCAGATCGGCGGCTCGGCGAATCTGGGTTTGACCCCAGATCGAACCGCTGGACACATCGCGGGTAGTCCCCAGCTTACGCAATAGGGCAATACCGACCGCGTCAATGGCAATCCGGTCCGTGGCCGCTAAAATCACCCCTGCTTGTACCCGCTGGCCCTGTTCAGGACCGCCATTCACAAAGGCATCCACGCCGTCAATGACGATTAGCGAGGGGCGGTAGGCGGTGTTGACTTCGGCAATCATCAGCCGCTGGTTGGCGGAGCGGTGTAGCTCACGCATGTAGTCGTGGCTGTCGCCTGGGACCCGGCGGGCCACCATGCCAATGGTGTTTTTGAGAGAAAGGGTAAAGTGGCCGCCAAATCGGTGGGTTTTAAGACAGCAGACATTGACAATGGCATCGGCGGCGAGAACGGGGCGTGCGATCGCAAATCCCTGAGACCAGTTATCGGCATCAAAGTACTGCCAGTCATCCCGGCCCAGTTCGTCAAAGACCAGGGTCTCAAACCCATAGCGCTGACCCAGGGCAAAGACCTGCATTTGCTCCATTGCCCGGCGGGTCTCAGCCATACCCGAGCGATCGCCAACGGTGATCGCGCTGGCACCATCTGCCTGGATTTCCTGTACCAGGGTTTCTAGAATGATCGGATCGGTGGCGGCGGGGGCCGGGTCGCCCGTATTGTAGTTGGGCTTGATAAACACCCGCTGCTGGTTAAAGCTGTGGGGCTGCAACAGTTCGATAGCTTGGCGCACTCCCACGGCGCGATCGGTGGTTTTGATCAAAACGACGCAGTGGGGATTGGTGGGCGTCGCCGCCAGCGGGGTAGATAGCTGCGGGGTCAGATCTGCCGGTTGAACCGGCTGCGGTCCGGGGCCAAATGCCTTAATAGCAGGAGGCAAAGCCGCTGCCCCCGTCAGCAAACCAAGATACTTTAATAGACCACGGCGCGACGGTTGGCTGGGACGGGGCGTAGACATAGCGACCAGGTACTTTAAGTGGACCACCGCCATTGTGGATACCCCACATGAGAATTTGCTGAATCTAATTGCCTGCTAGAGCCAATTACCAGGGCTAGATAACAGTCCTGATAATTGGCTCTAGCAGCTGAGGCTGTACCCGATCTTTTGCAAATTTTGTGTGGTCGATAGAGTTTACTCAATCTCCTGAAGCTACCGACTCCTGAGCATTTAAGAAATGTAAATAAATTAAGTAGATATTAAAGGCTGGGCTCGATAATCAGTATCAAGTTGTACAAAGTCCTGAACTCCATAGCAAATTCGAGTAATTGCTCTGCTTTTGCTCAGTCTGCAGCGTAAAACACGGTCAGCGTTGCCTAACCTGAGTACGACAGGGTCACAAAAACGAATTTGGTTTTGGTTATAAAAAATTGTCTACAGCAGGCGACGATTTTGGCCTGTTGGTATATCCCCCCTTGGCTAGACGCCAGACCTTTTAAAAATGTTTGCCAAATCTTCTACCACCCTATCTGCCTCCCAGGAAAACAACCCAGCCCATACTAAATCGGTGGATCATCCCTCTTCATTTTCTAAAGCATGGGCTGTTCGCTATATGCGAACGGTCAACCAGCCGGTACCTAGCCCAACCTTTACAGATGAACTTGAGCTGCGAGCTGCCGTTGCCAAGACACTCCACCAGGCACTGCGCACCGTTAGCGCCAAAGCATGGAACAAAACAGAACATCTCCTTTCCCAGGAGGTGATACGACATCAGCTACATCCCGATATTATCGATCCGTGGGCAATTGCTGGCGATGTTTTTGATATTTTTGACAAAGCCTTTGAAAGCTATGCCTTAGACGTGAGTCCCGAGCGCTTTGCTGTAAATATTGCCCCGGAGCTGGGTAATATTCGAGCCAAGTTTACCGCTGTCGATCCTAGGGTAATTGGCTTTGTGAGCATGCAGTTCCACTACACGGGGCGGCTGCTACTACAGATGGTTGATCCGGCTCAACAGGGGGGGTTGAAACTTTACTTTAAGGCGATTGACGACCACCTTTATATGCCGCTACAGCGGGCCTATGATGCCGCGTCGTCCTATCCCTACACGTCGCCAGAGTTAAATATTGTTCGCACCTTGCTGCCCCAAAGCAGCCTGGTTGCTAAGCGTGTGGTTGCTCAAGTTTTAGAAGCGTTTCCCAACCACAAGTGTCTTAGCGGTCCGCTAAAATCGGCCAGCGTCAGGCTTTCGAGTACCCGAGATGCGGAAATGTTTCAAACCTATCTTTGGGTATGTCTGCTAGAAGGAAATGCCAGTGTTGTACAGCAGGAGCTGTTTCCCCTGTGTGTGATGCTCTACCCTACGTTTAATGTGAAATGGAAGCTGGTCCGCTACATGCTGAAACTGCTGCAGCGTGAGGTTAGTCAGCTGCTAACCCATGGTGAGTTTGCTCTTTGTGCCTCCCATTTAGACCTGCTGCAGTCAATATTTTCTCCCGAGGTTGTTGAGGTGGGGAAAAGTGCCTAAGCGCTGTTCAAAAGGTCGTTGAGAGACATAGTGATTGGAGCGAGCGGGGAACGCGGTGCTTTATGTACCCCCTGCGGTCTCGATAAACGTGCCTGTCGTGTAGGAAGCCTCGTCGGATAGTAACCACAGAATTGCCTGGGCGACTTCACTGGCCTGTCCCCCTCGTTTCATGGGAACAAATTTCTTGACGCGCTCTACACGGTCAGGTTCACCACCGCTGGCATGGATGTCTGTGTAAATAAAACCTGGACGCACGGCGTTGACGCGAATACCCTCTGCAGCGACTTCCTTGGCTAAGCCAACGGTCATAGTATCAATGGCACCTTTGGATGCCGCATAGTCCACGTACTCTCCGGGGGAGCCCAGACGGGCCGCCACGGATGAGACATTGACGATGGCTCCCCCGGCTCCGCCCGTCTGGCGGGACATGCGTTTGATGGCTTCCCGCGTACAGAGAAATACGCCAGTGATATTAACAGCAAAGGTGCGGTTGAGGCGAGCTGCGTCCATGTGTTCAACCCGCATCTGCTGCTCCAAAATCCCCGCATTGTTGACCAGGGCCGTTACCGGACCCAGCTGATGGTCAACGGTTTCAAAGAGGCGCATGATATCGGACTCAGATGCCATATCGGCGGCCACTGCGATCGCACTGCCCCCGAGCTGTCGAATTGATTCAACAACGCCATCAGCCGCTGTTTTATTGTGCAAATAGCTAACACAGACGGCATATTCTTTTTGTCCGGCAAGCAGGGCGGTAGCGGCCCCAATACCACGGCTGCCGCCGGTTACAATGATGACTTTTTTCATGGCTGTCGAGATCGTTAGAACCCTCAAAATCAGACCGGTCACACAGGTTTGGTCTAAACTTTGACTACCCTCACCTAGGGACTCACAACTAAATAAAGTACTACCTGTATCGCTTTCCCCCTTGACCCTTCCCCCAACCGAGACTGGTGTTTTATTTTTGTGCACCTCCCCCTACATTAAAAGAGGCTGCAACCGTTATTGATCCGAGCTGACTGTCGGGGTTAATTCTTCAAAAAGGCGGTAGGAACTCTGGGTCATGCCCAGGGCCGCGTAGGTCTTTTGGGCGCGCCTGTTGTCCTGTGCAACATAGAGGCGGAATCCACACACATTGGGTGCTTGGGCGGCAAGTTCTTTGACAAACCCGTACATGCGACGATAGATGCCGCGACGGCGATAGTCGGGGGTTACAAAGACGCTTTGCACCCACCAGAAGAGGCCGTTACGCCAGTCACTCCATTCTGTTGTAATCATCAAACAGGCCACTACTTTGGAGTTGTCCTCTGCGACGATGTAAAACCCGTGGGCAGAATTTTCCAGCAGCGCGTTGACCCCGGCCAAAACCACCTCAGGCATTAGCTGTTTCTGCTCCGTTTCTAGAGCCATCGCTTGATTAAAGTTGGCGATATCAACCGCATCGCCGGTCTGGGCTCGACGTATTTTGATCGGGTCCAATGTATTCACCTTGGAAATTGCTTACGTATGATATATCGATAGCCCCCAATAAAGTATCGATGGAGAACAGCTGATCCTCGCCAACACCGATCTGACCGCCTCACGGATTGAAAACTTTTAGCGCATGGCCCAGCGGCGGATTGAGTTTAACCTGGGGGTGACCTACGAAACCGGCATGGCCCAGCTAGAGCAGATTCCAGAGATGATTCGCCATGCTATTGAAGAAACCCCCCAGGCGACCTTTGACCGGGCACATTTTGCGAGCTTTGGCGACTTTAGTCTCAACTACGAGGTGGTCTATCTGGTGGAGACCAACAACTATACGATCTATCAAGATGCTCAACAACAGATAAATTTTGCTGTTAAAAAACAGTTTGACCAGGCCGGTATTGAGTTTGCCTATCCCACACAGGTGCTGTACCTCAATCGGGCCGCGCCTAAACCGTAAGGCGAAAGCTGTCTCGACGGTGAAAGTCGGGTTCTTTGCCAGTGTGGGTAAGGGCCCAGTGGGAAAGATCATTGGTTTTAAGGACGGTGCTGACGCCTAGCTCCAGGGGCTGATCGAGGGTGAGCCAGCGATCGATGGGCAGCTCTAGGGTGAGATAATAGCCCTTGGTCAGGGGCTGCCAGGTGCTGGCTACCGTCTTGCAGGCCGGTTCGGCGACCATGGCCTGGCGATAGTCATCAAAGCGATAGACGTTCCAGTCCCCTTTGGGAGTGGCGTTGACCTCCCAATAGCGGGATGAGCCGGGCAAGCCAATAAACACTTCAAAACAGGTGCTTTCCCAGAGATGGTCGCGGCGGCTCGGCTGGCTATCTACCAAGGACGGCACTTCTAAAGCATCCACTGCACCGGTAAGCGTATACTCTATCGTTAGCGTCGTTTGCGATCGCACCACCCGACCAGAAATGACCAAGTCAGATACGGGTTCAAACGGCGTTAGCGAAAATGGTATGGCCATAGATCATCTCCTGGGGAACAAACATAGGACCGATGAGGTCCGTAAAGGGGGGTATACAAAATACGGTCAATGGCACAGCCAAAGGCCATCGTACCGGGTATTAAAATTTAGCCCCACCAAGTAGTTCTACGCGGCCCATCCAGATTCCGAACAGTAATTAGCTTTTAGCCCATCAATTAGCCGTTGAATCGGCTGTTTTTGGGCAATAATGCTGTCCGCCAGCTGAAACTGAACCAGCGCCCGCTGCAGATTGTGGAGAGGACGCTGGGTTTTAAAGTAGATATCCCCCGCCAGGTGATCGCTAAAAAACCGTAGCCCCAGCTCAAAGGTAATCAGCCAAATAGCATCATAGATATAGTCGTATTCGACGGTATCAAGAAAATCGCTGGCGCTGGCGAGGTAGCCCTGCAGCACGGCGGCACACAGCTCCACATCAAAGGTAACGGACTGCCACTGCTGGGTTTCTTCCCCGAGAAGATTACAGCTAGACCGCAGACAGTCGCCGATATCATAGTGGACAAGACCGGGTTTAACGGTATCTAGATCAATTAAGCTAGCGGCCTGTCCGGTTGCCGTGTCAATCAAAATGTTGTTGATCTTAGGATCGCCATGGATCGACCGCAGAGGCAAAAGTCCCTTGGCCTTGGCCGCCTCTAAAACCGACAGTCGCCCCCGGTGGGTCGCCACCGTCGCGCAGCAGCGGTGTTCGTCCGGGGAGAGGGTGTCTTTTTGCGCTAGGGCAGCGTCGTACTGGCGGAGATAGTTAGGGGTAATGTGAAACCCTGGCAGGGTATCGGCCAGGTGTACAGCGGGCAGGTCGCTGAGCAAGCTATGAAAACAGCCCAGTCCATAGCCAATTTCAACGGCGTGGCTTTGACTTTGGATAGTGTTGAAGGTGGTCGTGCCGCCCACAAAACTCAGCCCTCGCCAAACGCGACCCTGTCTGTCTACCCAGTGGTGCTGATCGTTACGGGTTCTCAAAACGGTGGGAACTTCCCAGCGACGATTGAGGGGCGTTTTTTGGAGTCGCTGGCGGGCGTGGCTAACAAACTGGCAGAGATTATCCATCACCCGGTGGGGATGGGGAAATACCTGGGTATTGATGCGCTGTAGCACAAACGGCTGCTCGGCATCCGCCAAGTCCACCAGATAGGTGTCATTAATGTTGCCGCCGCCGAGGGGCCGAATATCTCGGATGGTAGTATGGCTGGTAAACTGCTGGGCAACGTGGGTGAGGTCGCTGGTCTGGCTTAGGGGTGCGGACAGTTTGGCCTCAAAGAGCATAGGACTGGTTGGATAACGCTTGGGCAATCATACTTCCATCACTGTATAAATTAAACCCGGACAGCCCGTAAACGGATCGGCCCACGCTGTTGGGCAATTCTCCCTTAGTTGGGAGACTATCGGCTCAGTAGGGCCGCTGCCCAACAACGTTGCCGCCAGGCTCATAATGGCAAACCCATACTTCCCGTTTTTGATTGTCGCTGCGGGCTACGGCACAGCCCACAGCTGTCGTATCGGCCCAGACCATTTGGGTGTAGTGACCGCATACCTGTCCTGGGGCACAGCGATTGCTGCCATAGTCATAGTGCTGGGCTTCATCGATCCAACCCTGGATGGCCGTGGCGGGTGACTGGTAGACCGTGCCGACACCAAAGACACGGGCATTGGCCAAATTTTCACCGATATAGCCATCCTGCCGCTGGCTGGCCGGGCTATGGCTATAGATACCCTGCTCAATCAGCGTATTAGCCCAGTCCTGGGCACCTACCGCCAGATCGCTCGACCAGTTTAAGCCATCGACGCCCACGCGCTGGCGCACAACATTGTGGGCGCTGAGCATCTGGTCAATACCAGTTTGGGTGGACAGGTCGTATACATCTTCGGTCAAGCCCTCCGTCTGGGCCTGTTGAACGGTACGAACCCGATCGGCGCTCACCTGGGTCTCGGTGCCGCCATTGACATAGTCAACGGTGTAGCTCCAGCTAGGCTGGCCCTGGCTAATGCGCCCCGTGGCCCCGGTGACAAACGCTTCGCGCCACTCCCCCTCGCTTAGCACATAGACCGTGCCGCTGACGGGGTTGGCCTGGGCATAGGCGGTACGCTCAGCATTGGTGTAAACAATACCGCCAAGCAAAATCAGACCTAGGGTCCAGCCCAGGGGGCGAGCAAATTTCATCATGGTGATCCACCGGTGCAGACTCAAAATAAACTCTCTGTTTATATCTGTTTAAACATGGGCGGGTATGCCTGTCCTGAAACTTTAGACAAAGATTCACACAGCCCCACTAGAGCGCAACGATTTTACCAAAGGCAATGGCCGATATACCGCTGAGTACCAGACCAATGCCTAACCAGTGAACCGTCGTGACCTGCTCCTTTAGAAAGAAAGCCCCGGCGAAGGTGGTAGAAATAACGGTCAAGCCAATTACCACCGGATAAACAAGCGACACGTTGAGCTTGCCGAGGACAGCCACATAAAAAATCGTGCTCAGACCATAGGCAAAAAGACCGCTAAATAGGTACAGATTTAGCGGATTTTGACCCGAGCCCAGCTTGAGCAGACTCTGGCCCATAGTGTTTAAAATCACCGATGTCAAAATGAGCACCGGCAAGATTAAAGGGTTAGCCATAATACAGTTTCCTTTGAATATGATCTGAGTATGATCGTTTTTGTGACTCAGCCCTTTTACAATCCGCTTGTTCGCCATAGGGTGACACTGGTCAGGATAGCTGCCCCCAAGGCAAGACCCCAAAGTAAAAAAAGTACCCCTTGAAGACCGCTGCTATTGTCTGAGTCAGAGTCTGTTTGACCCAATACAAACGGAAAAAAGTTCCAATGGTTGAGATGATCAAGATACACTTTTTTGTCGGGATGGCGATCAGTACATAGCCTGGTTAAATCTGGGTCAAACTGACAGGCAATGTTTGACATCCGTTGCACTAGACGGATGTCGAGGCGAGTTCCTGGCATGCCCACCCTTTTTTGGAAAATTTCTAGATTCATCGGCATGGAGACCGATGCTAGCTGCACCATGAGCGCTAAAATCAGCAGCCCCCTAAAAAAGAGTCTTTTTAGCTTGCTTGTGGCTAGTAGCTGCTGGATAAAAACGGCCAGCAGCGGTACCAGCAACAGGTGTACCGAGGTAACGTGATACCGGGCTCCCCAAGCCGAGTCCCCATGCCAAAAAACAAAGCGACTGTAGGCGGCCAGGTGCAGCCCCAGATTTAAGATAGAGGTGACCAGGTACCAGCGAATCCAGGGGGACAGCCGCTGCCAGCATAGTGCCCCTAGTAACAAGCAGGGCACCAACAGCGGATCATAGAGAAAAATACTTTTTGCCGGGGAAATAAGCGGTCCTAAAATGCCGACGTTAAAGCTGTTGATTAGGGGATAGCCGTCCGGCAGCTGGGGCAGCCCCGACCAGATTACATCGGTTTCAAGCTGCAGCTGTTCGATGCTTTTGCCCGAGGCAAAAAAGCTGCCATACCGTAAAAAATCGACATAGCGGCTAACTAAAAAGACCGGTACAAACCCCACTAGCCAGAGGCCAACGCTCCGAATAACGGCTCCCATCTGACGATACTTGTAGGCGACAGCACCCACCAAAAATAGCACCACCGTAGCGGCATGGATCAAACCGGTGACCCGAATAAAAACGGCCATTCCCAGCGCCATTCCCCCGGCGATCAGCCAGCGGGATTGTTTGGTTTGGAGGTATGCGATCGCACCCCCATAGCCCACTAGAGTCAGCAGCAATAGCTGATTGTTATGCTGATGCACCTGGGCGTAGTGCAGCACCGTCGTCCCGAGCAGCAGCGTCAGGCTAGCCAAACCGGCCACCCGCTCCTCAAACTGAAACAGCCGCAGTAGCCAAAACGCCGCTAACACAACGGCAATATTAATCGGAATAAAGGTAAACAGATTGACCGCCCACCGCCGCACAATGTCTGCCGAGGCGACCGGCCATCGCCGGTGCAGCTGGCTTCCTAGCCAATCGGCCGGCAGCATCAAAAACGACTGGCCCGTTTCATAGCCGATTTTACGGCTGCCGTCGGCCCCCACCACACCAAAGCGAATATCACCCCTGACGATGGGTTCCATATCAGGGGTGATCTGCACTTCCTCAGTCTTGGTCCACCAGGCATGGGCCATCTGTAATCGCAAATCAACATCTAAGCTACCCAGCTCCCCCGAGCTGATGGTCACCAGCCATAGCAAGGCTACGAGCGCAATCCTGATGGGAAATTTCATACCGCTATTGCTTAAAATTATCCATTACCGCCCCTCAAACCCCCAGTTTTAACTATCTAGTTTTAGCTATCCAACAGATAAATATAGTGATCGGTATCGGTAACCCTGATCCAGTTTTTGGCCGCTGCCGACGCCAGCAGTAGGTCATTTTGCTTACAAACAACCGCCCGAGCCCCCGCCTCGTTTAACCGCTGATAAATCTGTGTTCTGACCGCTTCATCTGCATGCCAAAAGCGAGAGGAGTCAGGCACTTCTGCAATAATCCTCACCCTGGCCAATCTAGCCCAGTATTCAGTGGTCGCCGGACTGCTGGGGCCAAGCTGAACCGCCGCCACGTTGTCACCTGGATTAATGCCCAGCTGGTAAAGCTGCTGGGCTACTTTCCAATACACAGGAGAGCCCGGATGGGTCCAGCTGGCGGTAAACTGACTACCCAGCAAAATAAATATCCCCGCTACCAAACCGGCCACTAATCGTTTTGACTGCTGAGAGTTAGGCAGTGAAACACTAGAGAAAAAACCTGTAAATAACAATACGGCAAACGGAGCTAACAGCCGCGTGTCCGCATTTGCTGGGTCATAATAGCGAAAATCCTTGCCGATAGCATAAGCTCCAAAAATCAAAATACCAGGCACCAATAGGCTCCAACTTTTACCCAGCCGCCCTAAAGACGACCTGTTGCCAACAAAAATAAGGACAGCGTAGCCAAACAACAAGATCCTAAAAAAGTGCTGATAATAAAACCCAAGATTTTCCACGATAGTCCAGCTAAACGGATTAGCATTAACGATTAGACCTTCGTACCAGAAAGAAGTGTCATACCCAATCGGTAATGTGGCATCCTCAAAGTGCATGCCAAACTCGTACACATCGGGGTTTTCAAACAGCATTCTCACCGGGTGCTGAGGCGTTCCTGTCCCATCAGGTTCACCCTGCCAGTACCTGGCTGGCACATCTTGAAATGTAAAGGCTCGATTTAATTTACCGGTTTCTCCAAAGGTAAAATATCCCTTTTTGAGCGAAAGCGCCGATATTAAGGGCGTAATTATCAACAAAAAAATAAGAATAGAAACTAAAACCTTTGAGTAGCTCTTGATAGACCTTTTTACAGAAAAAAGGCAGACTACAAAAAAGATAAGAGCCGCTGGCAGCATAATTGTCTTAGCCAAATACCCGAGGCCAAGCACCGTACCGAGGAAAACAAAATTTAGCCAGCTGTCGTTTCTTGCCTGGATGCGTAAAATCAGCCCCATGGCAAGATATACCATACCGGCCACAAGCATATCGGGGGTATCAGTTCCCACACCTATCCACCTGATGGCGGACCAAAGAAATAGAAAATAGCCCAATACCAGCCACACCCAGGCCGGTATGGAATAGTGCGTCTGGCTGTTGTCCCTGAATTTTCTGTTATAGAAATGAATAAACTCAAACAGAAATAGCTCAAAACACAGCAGGCTAGCTAAATAAATGACAAAATTTACCAGCTTGACCGCGAAGATCTCCCAGTACATGGGCGGATCGACAACTGCCAGAAATGACGCCAACAGTATGGAATACAGCGGACTAAAATAGCCATGGACAGCGACCGCCCAGTCCCCCCTAAGATAGGCTTCACCCATCTCGATATAGGAAATAATATCCCCTGAGAAGAACTCATAGCGGTTTATCCAGGCTTGGGTAAACCCAAGGATGATGGCAATTGACCAACCGATAAATCGTATGGTCAGCGTTAGTCTGGTGTGACCAGCAAAAAAATTGCCTATTGTTTTATCCCGTTGAATAAGCATGGTGTAGCGCTGGTTTTTAATGTTCCTGGGCGGACCTAAGGGATGGGCGCAAAAATAAAATACTAGTCTCAGGTGGGTAAGGGTAAAAGGGCAAGGGCTCAGAGGGTGCTTTATCTAACCCCGAATCCCTCATCGAGAGATCTAGGGGATTTTAATCGCAGAATAGCTGAGATAGTGCATGCGCTTTAGCTCCCGGCGGCCGCGGGCAACCGAGTCAAGGATCAGCCCACAGGTTAAACTTAGAAACGCCAACAGCATCACCGAGGCGGCTAAAATTGCCGTTGGAAAGCGGGGGACCAAACCAGTCTGCCAGTAGTCTTTGATCAGGGGAATGCCCAACGCCAGGGAAATAAGCCCCAGACAAATAAAGTGAATACCAAAAAACAAAAAGGGACGTACTTCCTTAAAAAGAAGCAAAGCCGTTCCTAAGATTCGCCAGCCATCGGAGAAGGTTTTGAGTTTACTTTGCGAACCGGTGGGTCTAGAAACAAACAGCGTCGACTCTTCTACAAAAGGAACCTTTAGCTCTAGGGCATGAATGGTAAGTTCGGTCTCCGTTTCAAATCCGCTCGATAGGGCTGGAAACGATTTTACAAACCGGCGTGACATGACTCGGTAACCCGACAGCATATCCTTTAAGCGTCTGCCAAATAGGCACTGAACCACACCTGTCAAAAAGAGATTTCCACCTCGGTGGCCGGGCCGGTAGGCTGCCTGATAGTCAACCGCCGACTGTCGCGCCCCGACAACCATGTCCAAACGCTCCGTAATCAGTCGCTCAATCAGCCGTCGTACCGCTCCGGCCTCATAGGTATGATCGCCATCGACCATGATGTAAATATCGGCGTCGATATCGGCAAACATCCGACGCACCACATTTCCCTTGCCAGGTAGCGGCTCAAATCCAACAATTGCACCTGCCGCTCTGGCCTTAACCGCCGTGTCATCGGTGGAGCGGTTGTCATAAACGTAGATGCTGGTGCCGGGTAGCTCTTCACGGAAGGCATCGATCACCTGGGTGACGGTCAATTCCTCGTTATAACAAGGGACCAAAACAGCAATACGATAGTCCTCTAAGAAACTATCTTGAGCAGTGGTAGTACGCTCTGAGAGTCTTTGCATGGTAACGAGACCTATGGTAACGAGCCCTGAATCTGGCTGTAAGGTGCCTGTGGAGAAACCATATGCACTCTATCGAATCCCATACGGGCGTGCGGCATTTTGTGACTATAACGGTATGGACGATCCGATACTTCTGTAATTGTACGTAGAAAGCTTTATGGAAGCTTTATTGGCCTACAAAGTTTGATGTTTAAACGTCTTGACTGGTTGACGGTGGCTCTTGGCTAGTCTGTTCGGCCACGGCCAACGGATGATTTTCTTAGGGGAAGGTTATACGACCGGATGTTGCTCAAGAAATGTGAGCACATCGGCACACCACTGCAGCCAGCTCTCTTCATAGGCAATGCCCCGCTTTAGGGTGAGGTATTTGAACTGTCGCTCGATGGGGAGATCTGGTTCAGCCAGACACTGCTCCTCCATGATCCGGTAGTCATCTAACTGAATCTGGTGTAGCGCCTGGCGGTGATGTAGCTCTTTCAAAAGCATCTCACGGGGCATCTTGTTGCCAATCATCACCTTTACCAGCAAATCTTCTCGGATTTGGGTGCGCTCTGTCGGTTCTGCGTACCAGCGGGTGAGTTCTGACCAGCCCGACTCGGTGATGCTGTAAATCTTTTTATCGGGCCTGCCTGCCTGGGGCACTTTTTCAAAATCGACCCAGCCCTGGGGCACCATTTTTGACAGCTCCCGATATATCTGCTGCTGGGTGGCTTTCCAATAGAAGCTCAGCCCTTCATCGAAGCGCTTGCTGATGTCGTATCCGCTATTGGGGTGCTGGGCTAATAGCGCCAGGATAGTGTGGGCCAGGGCCATGGGGGTAAATTTATTGACATATCCAACTTGTCGAGTATACGCTATTAACCATAGACAACAAGTTGAATAACAGCTGATTGGTTATCAACCTTTTGGACATAGAGCCATGGTTTCGCAAATGACACAAGCGCCGCAAGTTCCAAAAACGTCTGGTGCCACCGTGTACAATCGGCGCATTAGCTGGCGATGGTTATGGCTGTTGCCACTGGTGGTCGCCCCTATTTTATGGCTGGGACGTTCTCGAGCTGAGCTGTCGGAAACGGAGGATGCGATCGCACCTCTCTCCGTTCAGACCCAGACCCTAGAGCGTGTCAGTGAGTACCAAGTAGAGCGCACCTATACCGGGGAAATCGTCGCCCGACGCAGCAGCGACCTGGGTTTCGAGCAAGCAGGCACCCTGGTGGAAGTGTTGGTGGACGAAGGCGACACCGTTGCCGCCGGCGACCCGCTGGCTCGGTTAGATACCCGCAGCCTGCAGACCCAGCGCCAGCAGCTGGATGCCCAACGGCGTCAGGCCCAGGTGCGATTTCAAGAATTGGAACGCGGTCCTCGTCAAGAAGACATCGCCGCCGCTGCTGCGGCCGTTCAAGACCTGCAGGCCCAGCTGGATCTTGCCCGTCTGCAGCAGCAGCGCCGTGAAGGCCTCTATGGCCAAGGTGCAATTTCCCTAGAAGAACGGGACGAAGCCGCCTTTAGCGCCGCTGCGTTGGCCAGTCGTCTAAACCAGGCCCAAAGTCAGTTGGATGAGCTCGAGGCGGGTACCCGAGTAGAGCAAGTCAGCGCTCAGGACGCCCAGGTTGATCAAATTGAGGCCAGTCTGCGCAATCTAGACGTGTCAATTTCCAAAAGCGTGATCTACGCTCCCTTTGGCGGGCGAGTCTCTCAGCGGCTGGTGGATGAAGGGGTTGTGGTGAGCCCAGGACAGGCAGTCATGCGCCTGGTAGAAGGCGATGCCCTGGAGGCTCGCATCGGTGTGCCCGCTCAAATGGCCAATCGCATTGCCAACAGCAGCGAGCAGACGGTGGAGGTCAACGGTCAGCTGTTTGAGGGGCAGGTAGCTGCGCTGCTGCCTGAGCTAGACAATGCCAGCCAAACGGTCACCGTACTGATAATGCTGTCTCCAGATGCGCAACCCACCATTGGTGCAACGGCTCGACTACGTCTGCAGGACCAGCAGAGTGAGACTGGCTACTGGCTACCCACCAGCGCCCTTGTTGCTGGAGAGCGCGGTCTGTGGTCGGCCTATGTATTAGACGCTCCTGAGGGGGAGGCGGCAAACAATCTTTTTGAAGTAGCCCGCCGGGAAGTGGAGGTCCTCTATGCCGAAGAAGATCGGTCCTTTGTCAGGGGGCTTTTACAACCCGGAGACGATGTGATCACCGGCGGTACCCATCGGCTGGTGCCCGGTCAGCTTGTACAGAACTAAGCGCTCGTAATTTCCATGTTTAATCTCTTCTTTCGTAACCGGCAGCTGCTTTTTTTAACCCTGACCCTGGTAATTGTCTGGGGGTTTTCTGCCTTTTTGTCATTGCCTCGGTTGGAAGACCCCGAGATTGTTCAGCGATCATCAACGGTAACCACGATTTTGCCAGGGGCCAGCGCTGAACGGGTAGAGTCTTTGGTCACCGATAAAATCGAAGAAGAACTGTCTGACATCGAAGAGGTTAACGAGATTCGTTCATCCTCAAGCCCCGGTGTATCTGTCGTCACGGTAGAGTTAAAAGACACCGTGTCCAATGTTGAACCCGTATGGGCGCGGGTGCGAAGCCAGATAGACGATGTCATCCCCGAACTGCCTGCAGAGGCCGGTCGGCCAGAGTACGAAGACCAGGAAGTTAGGGCCAGCGCTCTGATCTTGGGGCTAACCTGGGATCTTGATAGCCCTGCTAACTACTCCATCCTGCGACGGGTGGCGGAGGGGTTAGAAGCCGAGCTGCGGAACCTGCCAGGAACAGATAGCGTAGAGCTGTTTGGTGAACCGGACGAGGAGATTCAAATCAACGTTAGCCAGGCCGATCTGCTGAAGTTGGGCATTAGCACCCAAGATCTGTCACGGCAGATTGCCGCCAGCGATGCCAAAGTTTCGACGGGGGAGCTGCGCGGCAACAGCACCCAGCTTTTATTTGAAGTGGACAGTGCCCTAGAGTCACTAGATCGCATCCGGGCTATTCCGATTCAGGTGGGTGTTGGTGGACAGACCGCCCAGCTGGGGGACATTGCCCAGGTGGCAAAAGGTGTCCAAACCCCGGTGTCTGATTTGGCCCTTGTGGATGGAAAACCCGCCATTGTGGTGGCGGCCACCGTAGAATCTGACTATCGTGTAGACCAGTGGGCAACCCAGGCACGACAAAATCTGAGAGTCTTTGAAAACAGTCTTTCAGATGGGTTGGGTCTAACCGTGGTGTTGGACCAAAGCCGCTATGTACAACAGCGTCTAAACGGCGTAATTGGCAATCTTCTACTGAGTTCACTGTTGGTGATTGCGATCTCTCTGGTGATATTGGGATGGCGTTCGGCCCTAATTGTTGGTATTGCCCTCCCCCTGTCCACGCTGATGGTGTTTGGTAGCATGAGGGTCCTGGGTATTCCGCTGCACCAGATGTCGGTAACAGGGCTAATTATTGCCCTAGGGTTGTTGATTGACAATGCCATTGTGGTGGTAGATGAAGTGCGGGTGCATCTGCAGGGTGGCAGTCGACCCGTCGAGGCGGTGGGTGATACGGTTAAACACCTGGCGGTACCGCTGGTGGCTTCAACATTTACTACGGTGCTGGCATTTGTGCCCATTGCCACCTCCCCCGGCGGTACCGGAGAGTTTATTGGCACCATTGGCAGTACTGTAATTTTAGCGCTGCTCAGTTCGCTGACGCTGTCGCTGACGGTCATTGCGGCGCTGGCGGGTCTGGTTTATCGGTGGCGACCGCTGCGCTCGTCACACCATTGGAGCGTTGGCGGTTGGTCAAACCAACGACTTGCTCGTCTCTATGATGGCAGTCTGCGAGCAATCTTTCGTCGACCCGTACTGGGTATTTTTATTGCCATGGTGCTGCCTGCTATTGGCTTTAGCCAATTTGCTCGTTTGCCGCAACAGTTTTTCCCACCAACAAACCGGGATCAGTTTCAAATTGAGCTGGAGCGACCGGCCTCTAGCGCGATCGCAGCTACCCGCACCCAAACCCTAGCCGTTCGCGACCTGATCCAACAGCATCCCGCCGTTAGGGATATCCACTGGTTTCTAGGCAAAAACGCCCCGTCATTTTTTTACAACGTTGTCGGCAGTCGGCGTAACGCCGCTGACTATGCCCAGGGTGTCGTCCAGCTAGACTCCATAAACGATTTGCGCGGCACCATTCGCACGCTCCAAACTGAGCTAGATGCCGCCTTTCCAGATGCCCAGATCCTGGTCAAACAGCTGGAGCAGGGACCGCCCTTTGATGCCCCCATCGAAATCAGTCTCTATGGGCCTGACCTGGAGCAGCTCAGGATGCTAGGAGATCGGCTGCGGCTGACGCTCTCTCAGCTAGGAGATGTCACCCATACCCGCGCCACCCTCAGCGAGCTATCCCCCAAGCTGGCCCTGGAGGTGGATGAAGCCGCCGCCAGACGAGCGGGGTTGGATAATGGTGCGATCGCAGCCCAGCTGAGTACTCTCCTGGATGGCCAGCTAGGCGGCTCGATGCTCGAAGATACCGAAGACATTCCGGTGCGGGTGCAGCTGCCCGATGGCGAGCGGGGTGACCTAGGCAGCATCACCTCGGTGGATCTGCTCAGCAACAGCGGCACAACGGTTCCCTTTTCTGCAGTGGCAACCGTCAGCCTGCGCCCAGAGCTCAGCACCATCGATCGACGCGACGGGCAGCGAGTCAATACGGTCCAGGGATTTATAACCGCAGGGTCTTTACCCAGTACTGTCCTGGCCGAGTTTCAACAGGTTTTGGAGACGCAAGGATTTGAGCTGCCAGCGGGGTATCGCCTCAGCTATGGCGGTGAAGCCGATGCCCGAGGGTCGGCGGTGGGCAATCTGCTATCGACCGTGGGCATTTTGGTGGTGCTAATGACAGCAACGCTGGTACTCTCGTTTAACTCCTTTGCCCTGGCTGGATTACTGGCGGTTGTTGCCATAGCGGCGGTGGGGCTGGCCGCCATGGCGCTGTGGCTGTTTGACTCGCTGTTTGGGTTTACCGCTATTCTTGGCACCCTGGGGCTGATTGGGCTGGCGATTAATGACTCAATTGTTGTGTTAGCGGCCCTGCGGGACGATCCGTTAGCAAGAAAGGGGGATGCAACGGCGACACGCCATGTGGTGGTCAAGGCGACGCGGCATGTGGTAGCGACAACGGTAACAACTATCGTGGGTTTTACGCCGCTATTGCTCGACTCGACGGGGTTTTGGCCGCCGTTGGCGATTGCTATTGCGGGCGGGTTGGGGGGAGCAACGCTGTTGGCCCTGTATTTTATTCCATCGGCTTATTTACTGCTCCATCGACCTAAGAACAAATCTGTAATGGTTTAGACAGTTTGTCAATCATCTGTTATTTTCCGACGAATTCTAACTTTCTTCTGAGTAGCAATGATAATAACTCCAGCTTCCAGTTCCTGGGCATAGTCAGCTAAGATTGAGCGCAACAGTACAATCCTTTCCATTCGAGGTAAATTTTCTAATCGTAAAACACCATAATGTGACTTTTCCTGCAACCAAATCATTTGCTCAAAGTCAGAATCGGTTGTGATGATAGCGCGTTCTTCTTTAACAGCCCATTCCAAGATCGTACTGTCAGCCATTCTAGGATTAACGTCGGCAACGCAGGCAATATCATGATCTAATTTCAGCAAAGTAGGAGATAGAGCACCGCCTACATTAACATCGAGTAGAAATTTCATCGTCTACGATGCTGCTTGTTCAAATACTTCCTCACTTTCGACTAAGCGATATGCATAGAGAAGGGCGGCATAAATGTCTGCCATCTCTAGGTCGGGGTAGTCTTCAAGAATTTCTTGATTACTGGCTCCTTTGGCCAACAGTTCTAAAATCATGGCGACGGAGATACGTAGCCCACGGATAATAGGTTTACCTCCCAAAATATCTGGATTGAAAGTGATTCTTGATAATGTGCCGTCTTTAGTGCTCATGTCAGAAAACTACCGTTCTATACCTATTAGTATGCCAACAGGTAAGCTTCCTGAGCGAATTCACTCGTAGCGCGGCTTCTGCAACGCTAGAAGCAGATAATGGATGGCCTACTTTGTGCTAGCGACGTACTCGTAGCGATGGTGGAGCAAGATTTTCGTGCCCTATCTCCCAGGTTGTAGCTAGCGATGTACTTCTATTTCATAGAAAGCCGTTGGATGTGTCTCAGCGATACCTTCTCTGACGCATGTAAATCCAAGCTTCTCATAAAAATTTCGCAGTTTATTTAGCTCTGAATGACAATCCAGGCGTAGCCAGAGAATTCCTCTATTCTTTACTTCATTCTTAGCAAAATCAACCATTTGAACCGCAACCCCCTGCCCCTGATAGTCTGGCACTACGGATAACTTGTGGATAAAGCCTGCTTTATTTGGGGGTACGTCAGGCCAAAAGTTTGGATCGTGATAGGTCAGGAGCATTGCGGCTACAGGATTACCTCCTATGTACCCGGTAACAATATTTTCATTCTGGCAGCCATGAAAAACCTGTTCTACGGTCAACTCATCGATTTGCCAAAGGGGCTTTTGACGTTCTATAAGATAGGCTGCGGCCTGTCTCATGACATAAAGTGCATCAGATCTAGCACCAAACTGGATTGACTCGATCATCTCGACCTGGAAAACGGCATAAGAATTGCACCTTGCGTTTCTTCAGACTATAAGAAAACTGCGCGCCGGTACTGCTTCTCTGCAAGAGGCCGCGTGAGCTATCCAAATCGTCAACAGCGTGGCCTCTACACCTTAGGGAATTGCTGGTAAATAAGTACCCGCCAATAGTTCCTTTCCCCTTTCCCTTTCCCTTTACCCCTTCCCCACTCTACTCCAGGGATTTTACTTTTTGGCAGACCTCTTATTCCTACTAGCAGAACCCAAATCAGCTGTAATATATTTTGAATTTCCTGGTCGACTGGTGAGTTTGCCTATTATTCGAGGACCTATTCAGCAACCGCTCAGTCTTCTATCCCAGTGGCTGCACTCGATTGGGGGGCCAATAGATTTTGTAAGCGGCACCTAGGATATTGGCTTTAGGAACATATCCCCAATCACGGGAATCAGCGCTATCTTGACGATTGTCCCCCAACACAAAATAACTGTTGGCGGGCACTGTTTCAGGTCCCCACTCATCGGTAGATGCTACTTGAATATAGGATTCTGTCAGAGGGCGCTCGTCGATATACACACGCCCCTCTTTAATGGCTATCTGCTGCCCCGGTAGGCCAATCACACGCTTTACATACAACAGGTCCTCAGCTGGCTGAGAAAGATCTTGCAGGGCATTATCAGACGGGGTAAATACAACAATATTGCCAAGGCTAGGGCGATACGCCTGATTATGCCGAACAAACAAACGATCGTTGACCTGTAGCGTCGGGGCCATCGAGTTACTCGGTACAATACACTGCTCAACCGTCTGGTCAATCCAACCCGGTGTTGCCCCCAAGGACAGCCGCACAATCAAGAGACCCAGAACCAGGGGAGCGATCGCATCCGTTTTGCGACTGGTGCGATGGGGACAGCTAACATACACGTGATAACAGCTCATTGCCCAAACCAGCGGTGGAATCGGCACCCATTGGGGCACAGTATTCGCCAGCCAAGCGCTCAGGAATCCTGCGAGCAGAAAGATTCCGCCAGCCAACGCCTGCTGTAGATACAAATGCCCTAATCCAGGCAGCAGCTGTGATAGAAAAACGGCATACCAAGGATCAGACTTTCCCTGGGGCACTGAAATCCGGGTGGCGTAGCCCGGCTGTGTGCCGCGATAGGCATCCAAAATACTAAAGCTATACACAACCAGGACGCATCCTATCGTCCAGAATCCCCACATAGTCTGGCCATTGGCCCCAAAAATAGACCAGATAGCATAGCCAAGCATGATAGCTGTGAGCAGTATCAGACTGATTCCTTTCAGCCAAAAAGCACTGTATAGCTGCCCAAGTCCCGGAAACACCAGCGAGTAGTTTACCGCCAGCCATGGGTTCAGGCAATCTGATGTGGTTGACCGAAAAGATGATTTCATGCTTCAAGTATCAGTCACAGGAGAGAAATCAGGAATGGCCATGACTTCATTGGGCCGTCCGGTGACGATGGGTTTACCCCAGTCGTTAGGCTCAGCGTAGTTTTTTATGCAAGGACAGGTATAAATCATTTCCGAAGCTGACGATACTATCCAGAAAGATTCTAGACGATATGTTTATAGGATGATTATCCAGAAAGTTTCCGTATATATAATAGTTATGCCGCTCCAGTTTTAGGTTGGGGCAATGCTTAAAGCTTATCTCTAAGTCAGGATAGAGTTGTCAATTGGATAGCTAAAACATATGAGCCACGTCATTTCAAATGAAACTGCAACCTATTGAACATTGTCATCTGAGAGAATGTGCTGACGTATTTACCTCGGTTTTCAGTAATCCTCCTTGGAATGAAGCATGGAGCCAGGAGATAGCTTTGAGTAGGTTAAAAGACTGCTACGATACGCCAGGCTCTTTCGGTATTGTTGCGATCGCAGAAAATAAAGTTTTTGGCTTTGCCATTGGCTATGCTGAGACATGGTATGAAGATAAACATTTTTATTTGAAAGAAATGTGTGTTCAATCCACCAAGCAGCGCAGTGGCATTGGCACAAAAATAATTGATGTGCTTTACCAAGACCTTGTAAGTCAAGGTGTCAGTATGATTTATCTATTGACAATGCGAGATAGCCCAGCCGCAGCCTTTTATGAGAAATGTGGATTCTCAAATCGTTCTAGAATGACTATGATGTTGAAAACAGCAAAGGTGCAATCACAGGTCGAAACTGACATCTCTGAAAACTCTGCATTTACGAGTCAAGAGTAACTGATTGCATTGTATAGTTTGCGCGGCATAACAATTGCAATGCAGAGGACTGGAGAAAACCACTGTTGCCGAGTTCAAGGTTATTTGCCACCGCTGATTTCGAACGTTATTTGGCTTCACTATGACATGGTTTAACGTACTCACCGGCTTTCTTGAGCAATCTGCCAACGACGTCCGCTCGAACTTTCGCCTTGACGGCACTCAACTCACGTCGCTTGTAAACAATCGGACTTTGGATGCTGGCGGTTTTACAACACCGTCGCTCTCCCAGCTTCGCGACACAACGGGTGCTTTAGCAGGTAGTGGCCGCAACCTTCGCATCAATGAACTTGTCGGAGACGTTCGATTGTTACACCAAGACCCTGCAAACAAACACGCCGTGTTTCAGGTTGCCTCGCAGTTCAACTGCCTTGAAATGGCAAGCCCCCATGTCACGCCTGAAGATGGTGTTGGCATCTACCAGGAAGACCTGACCCAGGGACCGGCTTGTTCCATTAGTGCCGGTGCCGGAACAATCTTTCGGAACTACTTTGCCGAGGTGAATGGTCGCATGGGACAAACCTACGACAACCAAGTTGATTGCTTGTCTGAAATTGGTCGTCATTTTAATAATGAACAACACGGACTGTGGACCATGCAGAACGGGTATTGCTTTCCAACGTCCTCGGGCCTCGCTAAAATCGAAAGTCAGCTCTCGAATTGTGTTGATCATGAACTGGATGACATCCGCGCAAAACTGAAGGTGGGGGTTCAATCAAAAACCCAGGTAACTATTGGAGATTTTGACCAGTTGGTCACTCAGGTCTTTTGTTCGGCATTGCCCATTGCCTACTCTGAAATTGCCTCATCCAAGTGGTATTATTTTCCGCGACTTATTCTTGATGCCACCTATGAAGCTACATTCCACGTCGCGTTGCAAAATTTGAAAAATACGGGTTGTAACAAACTCTATTTGACCCTTGTGGGGGGTGGCGTATTCGGCAATAAGCTAGATTGGATATTATCCTCGATCGCTCGGTCGCTTGAGATATTTGCCTCAGCAGAACTTGATGTCTACATTGTCAGCTACGGCACATCAAAGCCTGAAGTGGCAAATTTTCTCGCGCTTCAAAACGACAACAGACATTAGAAAAAGATATACGGCTCAACAAGCTGCCCGGCCAAACTTTCGCTAGCATTCCAAACAGACTTAAGGCCGATGCCCAGACCCTGCTCGATCAGCTTAAGCATCGCTTCACCATCGTTAATCGTAAATGAACGCGGAGCGTTAACGGTCTGGCCGTTTTCAAACTTCCAGCGAGCGTTTTCATTCAGGATTATGCACTGACGCTCCATGAGATCGTCAGGTGTTGAAGGAGCGCCATAGAGACTATCGCCTTTCGCTACTGGGTAAATTGATCGCTGGCCTATTAGTAGTCGATTTGTTCACCTGGGAGTGCTGGCGTGACTGTCGGCGACTGTCGCGCTTGGGTAGCTTGCTCAAATGCATAGGCCAGTCCTATGAGCGTAGGTTCACCATAGGCTTCAGCCATAAATGAGAGTCCAACGGGCAGACCGGCGGCTGTATACCCCATGGGTACGGTGATATCGGGCAGACCTGATGCATTGGCTAGATAGCCCGCACTGTAGGGATCGCCCGCTGCACACACATACGTTGGATCAGACTCAAGCGAATAGATGGGGCTAGCAGGACAGCTCATCGTTGGATAGATAAAGGCGTCTAGCTCTTCGTTCGCCATGGTCGTCAGGAGGGTTTGCTGCACCATCGGTAGCTGGTTGGATAGGCTATACAACAGTCCCGTATCGGCTAACCCAAGGGTATCGGTCATCGTGACAAAGCTGTCGAGCCGAGCGGGGTTTACCGGTGTTGGAGAGTCGGCAATCTCTGGGGCAAGGCTGGCTTCAATTAGGCCCTGTAGCGTTTTGGGATACTCCTCTGGTAGGGTACCGAGATAGGTTTCTAGTTGCGGCTTAAATTCATTCTCCCAAGCCGGGGCGAGAAAGCTCCAGGGAGACTCCAAGGATGCGGGCAGATCGATCATAACAACGGTTGCCCCAAGCGCCTCCATAGCTGCGATCGCACTTTCCGTCAGGGCATCCACTTCAGGATTCCCCCCCATAAAGTCCGTAACCCAGCCAATGCGGGCTCCGGCGAGGGCATCGGCATCCAAAAACTGGGTGTAGTCCTCAACCCCAAAATCAGCGCTCTCTGCGGTCCTTGGATCGGCGGCATCAGGGCCGGCCATTACCCCAAGGGCGATGGCCGCGTCGGTCACCGTACGCGCCATGGGTCCGGGCACATCAAAAGACAGGGTCAGCGGCACAATACCGTCCCGGCTAAGCAGCCCCATGGTGGGTTTAATACCGACCAGACCGGCCACCGCCGAAGGCCCCCGGATTGAGCCCGCCGTATCGCTGCCGGTACCCAGTACGGCAAAGTTAGCCGCGATCGCCGCCGCCGTACCGCTGCTAGACCCGGAAGCATCGCGGTTGAGATTGTACGGGTTGAGCGTAAGCCCCCCCAGCGAACTGTAGCCCAGTCGGCCGTAGGAAGCGGCAAATTCACTCATATTGGCCTTGGCCAAAATAATCGCCCCCGCCGCCCGCAGCCGCTGCACCACAAAGGCATCGTCCGGTGGAAGCGCCCCGGCGAGTGCGTCTGAACCTGCCGTGGTGGGCATATCAGCCGTATCGTAATTGTCTTTTAGAATGATTGGAATCCCGTGCAGCGGCCCCATACTCTCACCTTCTGACCGGGCCGCATCCATCGCAGCCGCCGTTGATAGAGCCTCTGGGTTGACGCTAATCAAAGCATTAATGGCAGGTCCGGTTTCTTCATAGGCTTCAATCCGGTTGAGATAAAGCTGCACCAGCTCCACCGACGTGAGCGCCCCGGCATCCATCGCAGCCTGAATATCGGCAATGGTCGCCTCTTCCAGTTCAAAGGTTTGAGCGGACGCGGGGTAGGCTGCACTAGTGAGGGTTGCGATCGCAGCTAACCCTGTCAAAGCCTTAATTCCATGCATAATTTATTTGATCCTGATGCACCGTATAGTCAGTCGTGGGGGCGTTTTGCCAATTAAAACCAAGCCCTCAGTATCATAGGTGAGGTCATTTACATCCTTTGTGGGCAGGGCTACAGAATTAACAACAGACACAGCGAACAGTCATCGATAAAGTCTCTGCCCACCCTATGACCCACCCCATAACTTTGTTGTCATTGGACAATTCGGTAAAAAGGCAGCCCTTACAGCCCAGCTGAGTTGAAAGAATCGCCTAGGGACTTGCTGGTAAATAAGGTACCCGCCAATAGTTCCTTTCCCTTTAACCCTTCCCCACTCTACTCCGGGGATTTTATTTTTTGGCAGCTCCCCTAGCTGGCTCGATAGGCTTTTGGGGTTATCCCCGTCAGTCGTCGAAACTGTTTGCTCAGGTGGCTGTGGCTACCAAAGCCGCACTCTAGCGCAATCTCGATAATCGGATAGTCAGTTTGTTTTAACAGGCGCTTGGCTCGCTCGATCCGTTGCTGAATCACATACTGATGGGGCGAAATCCCCATGGATTGCTTAAACAAACGAGCAAAGTGAAAAGGACTCATACCCAGCAGCTGTGCCAAATCGGCCATTTTGATGTCTTGCACTAAACAAGCATCCACATAATCCAACACCCGGCTGAGCTGGTGAGGGGGTAAACCACCTTGATAGCTAGGCAGGCTGGCCTGGGCAGTGCCATAGTGCCGCAGCAGCTGCACCGCCAGCACGTTGGCCAAAGAGTCTAAATAAAGTGCGCCACTCGGTGGGTCTTGCTGTAGTTCTGCAAACAGCATGGTGGCAATGGCGGCTATCTGCCCATTCTGGCTTTGAAACGTCGGGTGCAGGGTGAGACGATCGCCCCCTGCCAGGGTTTGCTGAGCGACAGAGCTGACAAAGCGATCGCAAAGCCGAATCTGTAGACAATTCTCAGTGTCCTGCCAGCGAGCAAAAAATGGCACATCTGTTGGAGTCAGCGTAAAGTCGCCCCGACGAAATAACCCAGTGTGAGTCTTGCCATCCTGAGTTTGCAGATAGTGAATTGGACGGGGGGTCAAATTGACAAATAAGGTATGGCAGTTTTTACTGTGAGCCCGACCTTCCCCTGGCGGAAATTGCAAATGCTCAAGCTGTATTGCTTCTGTCTGTAGTACCTGGTTGCCCGCCCCATCAGGGGCTGCCATAAAGGGGAGGGGAGAATTACTCATGGATCCAGATGACTTCCCTAACAAAAATTCAACGGAGCAACAAATGTTATAGAACCATCGTATTTGCCTGAAATAGCAAAATACTTCCCTAATTTTAGGATTTTTGCCCCGGTTCTACAAGCGATCGCAAAAAAGTGACAGAACCGCAAAAACGTAAAAGCAGCGGCTGGGCGTTCTCCCTAGGTTAGAGGAGTCATCATTTAGGAGACAACCCCATGAAACTAGTCATTTTTGGAGCAACGGGTACGATTGGCCGTCAAGTCGTCGAACAGGCCCTCAATCAGGGACACCGGGTCACCGCCTTTGCCCGCACACCTGACAAACTTGAGATTCAACACCCCGATCTCATCCGGATACCGGGCGATGTCATGGATAGTGATGCTGTAGAACAGGCAATCCACGGTCAAGACGCAGTGGTCTGTGTCCTAGGATCTGGTAAAAAGCTAACAGGAACGGTGCGCTCAGAGGGCACGTACCAGATAATCCAGGCCATGGAGGCAACGGGCGTTCGCCGTTTAATCTGTCAGTCGACTCTCGGGACAGGAGACAGCTGGGGCAGTTTAAACTTTTACTGGAGGTACATCATGTTTGGCTTCATTTTGCGGCATGTGTTTGCCGACCATGAAAAGCAAGAGAGCTATGTGCGTCAGAGCCAGCTAGATTGGACAATTGTACGTCCGGGAGCCTTTCTAGATGGAAAACGCACCGGCCACTATCGCCACGGCTTTCCCGGTACGGATAAAAGCTCTCATCTCAAAATCTCACGGGCTGACGTTGCAGATTTCATTTTGAAGCAGCTAAACGACAAAACCTATCTGCACCAAACCCCCAGTCTGTCCTATTAAAATTAAAACAAGGGATTGGAAGGCTTTATGACTATCACCCCATCTCAAAAAAGTTTGCGTCTGTCTTTGTTGCGCGCTGTTACCGGAGGTTATATGACAATTGTTCAAAATTTTCGCTTGTCTTTAATTCTGTTGACAGCTGTCAGTAGCGCCTTAACAGCCGGTATTTTCTTTACGTTTTCAACCTTTGTGATGCAGGCCCTGGGGCAGCAGCCCCCTGCATCGGCCATTGCCACCATGCAATCTATCAATATCACAGTGATTAATCCCTGGTTTATGGGGGTGTTCTTTGGTCCGGCAGTACTGGGGATAGGTGTATTGGCAACAACCAGACAGCCTTGGAAACACCCCGATACACGCTACTGCTTAGTCGGCACATTGCTCTATACAATCGGCACCCTCGGCGTGACAATTGTAGGCAATATCCCCTTAAATGATGCCCTTGCTATAGTGAATCCAGAGAGTGCTGAGGGGGCAACACTCTGGACCAGGTTCCTAAGTGATTGGACGTTCTGGAACCACGTGCGGACAGTAGCGGCGATTTTGGCCGCCGTTATGTTCACACTCTCACTTAAGCTTGTCAGCCGGTTCTTACCCGGATTGGATTCTCCACTACCCGCGCTGGATAGGGCAGAATCTTGACGGTAGCGTCATCCAGATACTCACCGGTCTCCAGGCTAAGGTTTTGCCTGGAAACCGGTGATATCAATTTTGGGACTTTTTTGCGATCGCACCCAAACACAAACGGCCATCCAGTGCGCTAGCGGTCTTAATCGCTCAGAGTTGCACCACAACCACACGGCAGCAGCCAGAAGCCATGGTTTCATAGGGATGGCAACAGAAACTCTCAAGACCGCACGAGACAATCGAGGGAGGCTATTTGTTAGTCCCTAATTGCCACCCGTCTGGTCAAAATCACCATGACCTCATTGGGTCGCCCGGTGGAGATGGGTTTACTCCAGTCGTTGGGCTCAGCGTAGTGTTTTTTGTGCAGATCTTGGATCGTGAGTCGTACTCCGGTGAGGCTGCCAAATACCAGATGGCGAACCATTTCATATTGATGCTCGGGCAATGGATCGGTGCCAACAGGAAGGGTGGACGCAACAGCGCCCTGAGTAATATCGAGAATCATTAGCTTTGGTCTCCAAACGTTAGCGTTATTAAACCTTTGCCACAGCCAAAGTTAGAAGCTCGCAGTCGAAAAACTACAGACCTCAATTTGATCGCGGTTCAGGAAGAAACCAAAGCTCAAGACTCGGCTACCCCGAGAATGGATGCAAACCGGGGTAGCAGTGGGATAAACTATCCCAAGCCTCCGGCTGGCGTAATCAGCCTTGGGGGTTAGCTGGCGGTATGGTGTGTCTAGCACCTGCCGCCAGTGCCAAATATTGAGCTTTGTGGTCATGCCCAGAAGGGCGTGAAAACTAAGTTACCGCTAAGTCATTGATGACGTCAAGCAAAAAATATTGCGGTTGATTACGCATCCAACGGACTGCGCACTCCACGCCCACCACGATTCAGCACATGGGTATAAATCATGGTGGTCTTCACATCCTTGTGGCCAAGCAATTCTTGAATGGTGCGAATGTCATAGCCATTCTGTAACAAGTGAGTCGCAAAGCTATGGCGAAAGGTATGGCAACCAACACGTTTCTGTAAACCTGCAGTTCTAACAGCTTGTTTGATGGCCTTTTGTAAACCACTTTCATGAAGATGGTAACGAACGACAGCTCCACTACGCGGATCACGGCAGCGTTTAGAGGATGGAAACACAAATTGCCAAATCCATTGGCGATTTGCATTGGGATACTTCCTAGCTAACGCAAAGGGTAATATAACGGCTCCATAGCCTTGTTCTAAATCCTGATGATAAAGGCGTTTGACTCCCTTTAAGTGTTCTTGTAAAGGCTCTACCAAACGTGCAGGTAGCATCGTTACTCGACTGTCATTGCCTTTAGCATTTCTGACTATGATTTGGTGTTGAGGAAAGTCTAAATCTTTAATCCGCAGTTGCATTGCCTCTCGTAAACGTAACCCACTGCCGTAAAGTATTTGCACAATTAGGCGATGAACTCCTGACATAACTTGAATGATGGCTTTTACCTCATCCGGCGTTAGAACAGTTGGCAATTTGTATGACCGTTTAGCTCTGATTGCATCAATCCTGCTATCCAAAGGTTGATCAAAAACTTGCCGATATAGAAATAGCAATGCGCTCAGAGCTTGATTCTGAGTTGCTGCAGCGACATGCTTATTAACCGCCAAATGGGTTAAAAACGCTTCAATTTCCGGTATACCCATGTCCTTGGGATGACGCTTGTTATGGAAAAGGATATAACGACGAATCCATTGGACATAGGTCTCTTCGGTTCGATAGGAATAATGTCTTAGCCGAATAGCATCACGTACTTGGTCAAGTAGTTTTCTAGGACGAGGTTCAGGCGATGACATGAAATCAAAATAAGAGGACCAGATGATAAATAAATCCTAAGTAGCATTAGTCCAATATTGGAGGGATGATTATACTGAAACTTTCCACCTAATCACCCATATCGGCAGATTAGGCTGACGTATTTCCACCTAATCACCCAAATTAGGATCTTAGACAGAAATATTTCTACCTAATCATCCATATAGGGTAGATAGGTAGAAACTTTCCCTCTAATAATGAGTTAGCTGTCAGATCTGACGCTGAATGTATAGTTTCAGCACTACGGTGGAAACGCTGCTTTACAAGTGCTTGACGAGCAATTTTCTCTTGATGGACAACTAGGGAGTTAAACTCTGTACAGAAGATAATTATCTATAAGAATCAGGAGATTACTCGATGATTTTGTTCAAAGATTTTGTCCCAGAACAAGTTGCAACCGGTAAATTCTTTGGCAGTACTCATCAGTATGAAGCATTCGAAGACGTGGTAGCTCGAGCAAATGATTGGATCACAACATCCAATCGCAACGTCTTGAATGTTGAAACAGTAGTCTTGCCAAATATTCATGCACAAGGAGGATCGGCAGCCCCTGAACTGAGGAACTCAGGTGAAGTTCTGAGCACCTGGCACCAATTTGTACGCGTTTGGTACTATGCAGAGTAATAAGAGTTATAACTATTTCTGGTGTATGGGTTAGGAGATAAAAAAAGGCGTATCCTTCTGGACAAGCAAGTACCAGATCGGAGATACACCATGACTGACGATAAAGTAATCGAGTTCAAATCACAAGAAACGCAGGAAAGCTT
>JBCCAQ010000031.1:0-28862 GCA_039814735.1 Cyanobacteria bacterium P01_A01_bin.15 | reverse complement strand
GGGGTGGCTGTACAATAAACGACAGCTCCGGACTGGGGTAATCAGTCAGGGGTCAGTGGGGTGGTGGTGGGTCCAATCACCGCCATCCCACGCGGCTAAATTTTTGGGTATGAATGACGGCGTTTTCGCCATCAGGTTATAAAGCTACCAGGCAACAACTCAATGCGTCAAGCCATTATTGGACGTACAGACGTTCCATGGAACGTCTCTCCATTAATTTTTGATCTTAAAGGCTACCGTACATATCCATCTTGGACCAGGGTCCAAAATCATCGCTTTATTTTTTAGGCAGATCCCTAAGCGCCAATAACATCTACCGCCAGTCTAAAGGACTGGTTTGTCTGCGCTGTTCTGATAGGTTTGCTGACGGGGAATATAGAAGCTGGCGATAATGGCCATACACATCCACCAGAGGGTGCTGACCTGGGGTCGATACCAGACGGTGTCTACCAAACCGTGGACAAGCATGCCAAAACAGGTTGCGATCGCACCCACTAGCCAATACCCTTGCAAATCCATCGACAGTCGCAGGTGCCGCAGCTGTCGCCACCCCTGGTAAAAGGCCGTCCCCAACAACCATAGAAAGGCCGTAAACCCAATCACCCCAGCCTCAACCAGGGTTTCTAAAAAGACCGAATAGGCACTCAGCGCCGTGTAGTTGGGCCGCTGGTAAAACGGATAAATTTTATTAAAAGCCTCATTGCCAGGGCCGATACCCGTAATGGGCCGGGCTCGGATCATGTCGATTACCCCTTCCCACACGTTAATGCGAAAGTTGTTGCTGCTGTCTTCTCGACCGGCAAACATGGTCATTACCCGTTCTCTCACCGGTCCCACAAACAGCACGGCAAATACCACCAGACCCGCCATGGCCCCCAGGAGAGCAAGCAGCGCCCACCGCTGCCAAAACGGCGGAAACAGCTCGCTCCACCAGTACACCAACAGCACCGCCAGCATAAAAAACACGCCTAAAAGCCCGATCCAACCGCCTCGGCTGTAGCTCAGTACCAGGCAAGCCACATTCAAGAAAAAGGCAACAACTGCTAGCAGCTTGGGCAGCCAGCGCGGCCACACAAATACAGCGCTAACGCTCAGGGCCACCGCCGGCATCAGATAGGCCGCCAGCAAATTTGGATTTCTTAGATAGCTATAGACCCGCGTGGCCCCCGACAGATTGGAAGTGGGGTCCACCCAGGTGGCCAGCGCCTCCGCACCAAAAAAGTACTGACGGATGCCATATACCGCCACCGGCAGCGTTGCTAGCACATACACCGAGACTACCCCTGTTCGTAGCCTAGGCTGACGCAACACCCGCGCCATCAGCATAAACAGCAGCAGATTTAAGGTTAGTTTGATCAAGCCAGATACAGCATCTGATTTCACCGGAGACAGGGCCGTGGCCAGTACCATGGTCCCCCAATACAGGGTCACCCCCAGGTGGACGGGCGTCAGCCAGCCATTGGCGTCATCACTGGCGGTGAGTAAACACCACAGCGCCGCGCAGGCCACTAGTAAAAGACCGATCAGCGTCGTTGATGTGTAGGGCGATAGCACCAGCAGTACCGCCATAATCGCAGCGGCAATCAGGTCGCCATGGCGCAGCAGTGCGCTACCCGCTCGCCACTGGCGCAACGGCGACAGCAGCCGATGGAGCAGGCTGACCTGTCGCCACTGGTGTAGCGAAAACTGACCAAAGGTAAGGGTACGCAGCACTGAGTCAATCATTGAGACAACTATCCTAGGAGCTGACCGAGCCTGTATGGTAGCTGGTTAGAGGAGGTTATCTCAAGATATGGCTCGGAATCCTTGTTCACTGAGAATATGATTTAACCAGTTTGCATCCTGATCGCTTAAGGCGGGCAGAGGCTCTTGCTGATAGTCCAGCTTTAGGTCATAGCCTGAGCGCTCATAAACCTCATCTAATAAAGTCTGTAGTTCAACCATGGGAGACTGATCGCCATGGCGTAACGGCAGTCTAAAGGATGGCACCGGATCCGTTAAGTTAAATTTATAAAGGTCTGCCTGGGGTCTTAAGTCACTTTGGCTGACTAAAATCCTGTAGTGGCTGGGTAAGCCTTCGCCAAAGACGGGCATCGGTTGATGGGCTCGCAGCAAATCAATCTCAACTAGGTGGGTGGCACTGCTGAGCACCCGTTCCCGCTTGGTTTCATAGGTCTGTCGACCTCGACCAGAACGCTTGTTAATGGGCGATAGCAGTTCAATCGCGGTGACAACTTCTCTGGTGGCTACTTCGCGAACTTCTAAATATCCCTGTCGAACCGTGATGGGCATCGGGACCTGGACCAGCGTTGGCTTTGATGCAGGCGATGCGATCGCAACATTTACAGGCTGCTGCTGCTGTGTTTTTTGTACTGTGACATCGGGAATTCCCACTAATAACGACTGGTCTCCAGTTGATTCATACATTCGCACTTCAACTGAAACCAAGTATTTAGGCCGTAGTTGGGAAGCCAACGACTCTGCTAAAGCTGCAATCAACAGCAGATGAACACCAGGCCAAATTTCTGGATGCTCTAGATATGGATCCATTCCAGGAAATGGCGAGGGCACGGCGCTAACTCCCTATCGACCTGACAAATTCAACGACTTAGGATTGAGAATTTAATTAGGTCCTACTTCTTGCCGTACAGACGTTCCATGGAACGTCTCTGCAGATCCAAAAATTGGATCCAATATAATCCTTATCCCTCAGTTAATTTCTATGGTAGTCCAGCATTTCTTCATAGCTGCGCAATAACTCAATCATCTTCATCGCTAGGCGGTAGAGCCAAGGGTTCAAAGGTTTTTGTGTCATCCTGACTAGGCTGATGGGCCAGGTCAGCCGCTTCTAATTTTTCTAAAACCGGCAGCAGTTCGGCAAAGTCACGCACGCCCAGCTGCTCTAGGTCATCGATGGTAATGGTTTCATCGGAGATGCTGCCCCGCTGTTGTAGAAATGTCTGCACCCGATTTTCTTTAAAGCTTAGGGCTGCTCGTTCTCGCAATGTTGGTAAAGCCGCTTGCAAACCTTGTTTGAGAACATCGGGTGTAATCGTATCTGCTTCAAGGTCAGCGGCTGTGGACAGCACAATATTGCCAAGGCGATTAAACAGTCGAGGTTTACCAAGGGATGCTTTGCAAAACTGCTCAGCGGTCTCTGGCAAGAAAGGCAACACGCAGCGCGGATCGTTTGGATCGGTGCAGTCATTGTTGATGCGCACACTGCTGAGGTAGTTAATCAGCATTTTATAGGTGGTGTCAAAGTCTAGTTCTTCTAGGGGTAAACGCAGGTCGAATAGTCCCCGTTCAGTGGTGAGCAGATCCCCCGTCATACTGACCGGGTGGCCTGTGAGTAGGAACCAGGCGGGGCCTTTGAGCATGCCCTGGGCGTCGTACATCAGCTGACGAATACGGCTAGGATTTTGCTTATCGAGGTCGTCAATGGCGATGACGATACCACCGGGATACTTTTGTTTGGCGCGGTCTAGCAGCGTATCTAGGCTAATGGAGGGATACTCTGGGGCAATGATGGGGAGATCCTTTTCACCGGTTTTGGCGGTGATTCCCATGTTCCCGCCTACTTCTGAGCTTCGTTCTTTGAGCGGTTTACGGGTGGGAATACCCATTTTGTAAAGTTGTTGCTGTGCCCAGGCATCCTCGGGCATGGCCTGGGCGAGGGCGATTAGGGCCGTTGTTGCTAAGTCTAAATCCGGTGGTAGTGAAATGTAGGTGGTAAGGGATTCTTTAAGTTTTCGTTTGAGGACGGATAGCACCTCTAGCAAAAAAGCACTTTTGCCAATGCCAATGCGACCATAGATCAAAATGCGGCGGCGCTCGCGACTTTGGAATAGGTTAAACACCTGCCGCAGTTCGTTTTCTCGTCCGGTAAAAATTTTATTTAGGGTCTTGCTTTCGAGATCGACGGGACTTTCGGTAAAGGGGATTTCCTGAAGACCCAGCCGTTGGATGTTGTTATGGGACTGGTCAAAAATGTCATCGGCGGTGGTCATGCGGATACCTCGAGTTCCTGGCCATCTAAGGTTTGCTGGGCAATGCTGTATAGGTTATCCACTTCGGTGATTTTTTCCGGCTGCTGTAGTTCTTGGTAGAGATCACGGGCCTGTTGCAGAGTGGCCATACTCTTTTCTAGATAGCCTTGGGCACCGAGGGTTGTACCCAAACCTGTCAGACTTTTGGCCATGCCGGATTTATTCTCTAGATGGGTATAGAGTCGTAGGGCATCGCGGTAGTAGCTCCGAGCATTGTCCCAGTCGGAGAGGGCTTCGTAGGCGTGGGCGGTTTCGTAGAGGGCGCTGGCGTGGGGTAGGCGATCGTTACTATTGCGTAGCTGGCTGACGCTGTTAAGCAATAGCTGCAGGCCATCTTGCCATTGACCATCGCGGACTAGGCGGCTGCCGAGGATAGATTGGGTGGTGGGCAGGGCCTGCCAGATTTTGTTGCGATCGTAGTGTTCAGGGCTGATGGCATCTAGAGCCGTTTTGTAAGCCTGCAACGCACGGTCTAAGTCAGCTGAGTCTTTGGTAATTTTGTATCGGCGGGAGAGAGCGTTGCCCAAACGGTAGTGGGAGTCAATGTAGTCGGGGCTTCCCGATGGGGCAATCTCTAAGGCATCGGTAAGGAGATTGATCGCCGTAGTGAGATCTTGATTGGATTGAACCCCTGTTGTTAAAGCAGCTCGTTTAATGAGTGCTTCTGCCAGGTCGCTTTGGTTGCTAACCCAATCGTAGGGATAGGCGGAGCGGGTAAAAACTTCAGCGGCTTTTTCGTGGGTTTGGATGGCTAGGGTGAGGTTATCTAGCGGATCGCCTTGGAGCGATTCACGATAGGCATTGGCTAAATTTTGCTGAGTTAGTGCCCAGTCTTGAGGAAACGCCTCACTACTTCGAACTTGTAAAGCATGTTCGAAGTAGTAAATAGCTTTTTCTAAGTTCTCCGACCGCTCCCCTTGAATGCGATCAAAATAAACTTTGCCCAAATTGTTTTGGGTTCTAGCCCAATGTTCAGGAAACTTCTCATGGGTGAACACCTGAAAAACATTCTCGAAAATCGTAATGGTTTGTTCTAGATTGTCTGCTCGGTCGCCGCGAATACGAGCCCAATAAGCATTTCCTAGATTCATTTGGGTCATAGCCCAGTCTTGAGGAAACGCTTCACGGGTACGAACCTGCAGGGCATTTTCATAGGTAGCGATGGCCTGCTCCAGGTTGTCCGCCCGGTCGCCGCGAATGCGATCACTATAGGTATTTCCCAGATTCATTTGGGTCCTGGCCCAGTCTTGAGGAAACGCTTCACGGGTGAAAACCTGCAGCGCGTTTTCATAGGTAGCAATGGCCTGCTCCAGGTTGTCCGCGCGGTCGCCGCGAATGCGCTCGTCATAGGCAGTTCCCAGATTCATTTGGGTCCTGGCCCAGTCTTGAGGAAACGCTTCACGGGTGAAAACCTGCAGCGCATTTTCATAGGTAGCAATGGCCTGCTCCAGGTTGTCCGCGCGGTCGCCGCGAATACGATCGCCATAGGCAATTCCCAGATTCATTTGGGTCCTAGCCCAGTCTTCAGGAAAGTCTTCTCTAGTAAAAACTTTCAAAACCAGCTGGTAAACGGAAATGCTAATCTCCAGGTTCAAGGCTTGATTACCCAGGGGAGTCTTCCAGAGAAAACTTCCAAAGTTTTCAAACAGGGCTGCATTTTGTTCTTGCCTGGGGCTGTATTTACCCGTTGTCAACTGGGTAAATACCTTGGGCAGGGCTTTTAGAAAATCTTCGTTGAGCTTTGTTAGGTTACCTTCAACGAAGTATTCGACCTTAGCTGGGTCATTCTCAGCCGCTCTCGCTCCAAACGCCAGGATAAAATCCTTCGCTGGTCGTGTCCGTTCCGGTGACTCACCAAACCCTTTTTTAGCTTTAGCCATTGCTAATTGCTATGTGCCCACTTGAATTACGGCTATGGTAACGCCTAACCTTCCCATCGCCGCGTCGGCTGCGGGCAAAAATGTAGGCGGCGTAGTTTACGCTAGCTGGCACAGTACGTTACCTTGCCATCAGCGGTTTAGATAAGTTTTAATCCCATGTTCAACCGACGTCATTTTTTAGCACTGGGCGGATTTGCCCTGGGGGCCTGCTCTACTCGGCCCTTTGCCCAAACGGTCACCCGTGCTGAAACAGCCGCTACTGAGCCAGGCAGTCCGGCTGCTGTAGCCGAATTGCAGCGCCATCCCAACTTTGGCAAAGCCATTGGCCCTGAGGCGCTGTTTGCCCCGCGTCGTGGCGATGTGCGGGCCGTTGTCATTAGCGATATGAACTCTCGCTATGGGTCCGTAGACTACCGACGTGAGGTGATGAAGGGGGTGTCTATCCTGCCCCAGTGGCAGCCGGATATTGTGCTGTGCGCAGGCGACATGGTGGCGGGTCAAAGCATTGCTTTAAACACTGCCGAGGTGGAGGCCATGTGGCAAGGATTTGATGATCAGATCCTTAGCCCCATTCGCGGTGCGGATATTCCCTTTGCCCTGACCATTGGCAACCACGATGCGTCGAGTCTCCAGACTAATGGCAGCTACGTTTATCGTACCGATCGCCAGGTGACTAGCCGCTACTGGCAGGCCCACCAGGATTCCCTGGACCTGCAATATATCGATACGGGCGATTTTCCCTACTATTACAGCTTTAAGCAAAACGATATTTTTTATATGGTGTGGGATGCGTCGTCGGCCAATGTACCGGCTAACCAGGTGGCCTGGGCCGAGGGGCAGCTTGGTAGCGAGGCGGCTCAAACGGCTAAATTTCGTATGGCGATTGGGCATTTGCCGCTGTATGCCATTTCCCAAGGACGCGATCGCAATGGCGAACTCCTCAACAATGCTGAGCAGCTCCAGGCCCTTTTAGAACGCCACCGGGTCCATACCTACATGAGCGGTCACCACCACGCCTACTATCCGGGCTATGCGGGTGACTTGCAGCTGCTGCACACCGGAGCCATGGGCAGCGGTCCCCGTACCTGGCTCAATCGCATTGATGCGGCCATGCAAACCATGACGGTGCTGGACTTTTTCTTTGATACTGGCGAGACCGTCTACACCACCTACAACATGAATTCCATGGAGGTGGTCGATACCAGTACCCTACCCCGTCAGATTATTGGCCCCACCGGTCGTGTACTGAGAAACGACATCACCTGGTCCGATCTAACCGCTGAAGAGCAGAGCCAGACTTACATTGCGAGTGAAAACTGATCCAACTGTCCGCCGATTGTTGTCAGGGGGTGCCCATGAAGCCAGCACGGAATCAGACGCCAAATCCCGTATAAGGGTAAGTTGTGCTGATAATTCGCCTTTAAAGGCAAATTATTCATGATTTATGCCTTCTGTGGTGGTCAAACAAATCTGCATCTGGCAAATCCCTTCAGATGTGACCCATCCGCTAGCTGAGCTACCTCCGGGCATCGCTGTGCGGTTAACCATCGAGTTTGATGGCCATGGCTACTGTCTGGTCGCCACCGAACTTGACGGAGACCACACCCTGGCTGAATGGCACCCTTCCCTAAAAACAGCAGAACAAAAAGCAGTCCAGCTATTTGGGCCAAGCTCAAAGGATTGGGAAACGGTGGGAATGCAGTAGCACCAGAGGATGTACGCCAGAAACTACCGGTCTCAGCTAGGAAGGGGCTACTTGATTGCATGGCGAGTTTCCATTGCCCCTTGAGTCAAGGGGCAATGGGAATGTCTAGGCAGTCCCAGCCAGGGAGGCGACCGATGCCTGGGCCGGGTCCAGCTTAAATACTAAAGTTGCCAGCGGTGGCAGGGTCAGGTCTAGGGAGTATGGACGATTATGGTAGGACCATTCGTCAGCCCATTTACCCCCCAGGTTCCCCATGTTGCTACCGCCAAATTCTCGGGCATCGCTATTGAAAAGCTCACGGTAGTAGCCCTTAGCCGGGACACCAACGCGGTAGTGGCTGTGGGGCTGCGGGGTAAAATTACACACGGTCACAATAAACTCATCGCTGTCCTTTGCCCGCCGAATAAAGGACACAACGCTGTGGCTGTTGTCGCTACAGTCAACCCATTCAAACCCCTGCTGGTCAAAGTCTTGGGTATAGAGAGCTGGCTCGCTGCGATAGGTGGCGTTGAGCCGCTCCATAAACGTCTTGAGCTGGGCATGGAGCTCATACTGCAGCAAATGCCATTCCAGGTCGCCCCATACGTTCCATTCGCTCCACTGGCCAAATTCCATCCCCATAAACAGGGTCTTTTTGCCAGGGTGCATAAACATATAGGTATACAAGCAGCGCATATTGGCAAACTTTTGCCAGTCGTCACCGGGCATTTTGCCAATCATGTTGCTCTTGCCGTGGACCACCTCATCGTGGGACAGGGCCAGCATAAAGTTCTCGCTAAAGGCGTACCAAATGCTAAACGTAATGTTGTTTTGGTGGAACTGCCGAAACCATGGATCCATGCCAAAGTAGTCCAGCATGTCGTGCATCCAACCCATGTTCCACTTGAGGTTAAAGCCCAAACCACCCACATAGGTTGGCCAGGATACCATCGGCCAAGACGTCGACTCTTCGGCAATGGAGAGAATGCCGGGGTAGTGGCTAAAGAGCAGATGATTAACCTGGCGTAAACAGTCCGCCGCTTCAATATTTTCCCGACCGCCGTAGTCGTTGGCAACCCACTCGCCGGGTTTGCGGTTGTAATCCAGATAAAGCATAGAGGCCACAGCGTCTACGCGAATGCCATCAATATGGTATTTGTCAAACCAAAATAGGGCATTGGCCACCAGGAAGTTGCGCACTTCATTGCGACCATAGTTAAACACTAAGGTGCCCCACTCCTTGTGCTCGCCCTTGCGAGGGTCGGCATGCTCATAGAGATGGGTACCGTCAAAAAAGGCCAGCCCGTGACCATCCTTGGGAAAGTGGCCCGGCACCCAGTCCACAATTACCCCAATGCCGTTTTGGTGACACTGGTCGACAAAGTACATCAGGTCCTCGGGGGAGCCATACCGCGAAGTGGCAGCATAGTAACCGGTGACCTGATAGCCCCAGGACCCGTCAAAAGGGTGCTCCGCCACCGGCAATAGCTCAACATGGGTAAAGCCTAGCTGCTTGATGTAGGGAATCAGCTTATCGGCCAGCTCACGGTAGGTTAAAAAACGGGCTCCTGGTTTAAGCTCGGCGACGGTAACCACCGGAGCATCGCTACCATCTGCCTGCTTGGCGGGGGTAGCAGAGGACTCATGCATCCAAGAGCCCAGGTGTAGCTCATATACCGAGACGGGCTCGGTCATGGGCTCCTTATGGCGACGCTCCTCCATCCAAGCATCGTCTTGCCAGCCGTAGACATCTAGATTGGCAACAATGGAGGCTGTTTTGGGGCGGACCTCCTGTTGAAATCCATAGGGGTCAGACTTTTCATAAATATGACCCGCGCTATTTTTGATTTCGTACTTGTAGTGCTCACCCACGGCCAGCCCAGGAATAAACAGGCCCCAGATACCGCCGTGGCCAATGCTCATCTGGTGCTGACGGCCATCCCAGTTATTAAACTCACCTAAAATCGAAACATTGCGGGCGTTGGGAGCCCACACTGCAAAATAAACACCAGCTACATTATCAATGGTAGTCGGGTGAGCCCCAAGCTTTTCGTAGATGCGGTGATGATTGCCTTCTGCAAAAAGATGGGCGTCAAACTCAGTAACTAGCGGAGAGCGAAAGGCATAGGGGTCATAGATTACATGCTCATGACCGTCCGCTTTGTAGCGCAGCTGGTAGCTGGCTAAGGTATCAATATCCAGTACGCATTCAAAAAAGTCACCGTGGTGGGCGTTGGCCATCGGTATTTCTTGACGGCTATCGGGGAGGATCACCCAGGCTGAGTCAGCCTTAGGCAGATAGGCTCGTACGGTCCAAACTTCTTGATCATCGACCCAGATACGGTGGGGGCCAAGAACGTCAAAGGGATTTTGGTGGTAGTTACCAACAATCCGGTCAATTTGCTCTGGGGCCGTTGTTAATGCCATGCGAAGTTTAAACCTAACCGTATATAAAAACGTACTTTAAAGAATAGCTGCTGCGAGCATTTACACAGCCAGCATCGGACCATGCAATTTAGGTTAACAGAGCGTAACAACAATTGCTTGTTACCCACCGGGAGTTTTTTGGAGAAGGCGGGGCTCCCATGACCCGCTGCGCCTATGGGGTAGAACTTTACCTGGAGAACTAAGGTATAAACGGAATGATAGGTTTCAAGACCCGCCGGACTTGGAGCAAAAATATGTTGCGGCGAATATCGGCGTTGAGGGTAGGGGAGGTTTGGGCGGCGGCCAGCTCTGCTTGCAGCTGGGCATAGTCAGCGGGTGAGATCGGGGTGCCATCCAGCGGGGAGCGGGCTTCAAAGATAATTTCGGTCCTGAGGATTTCTTCTGGAACGTCCTCTGCGGGCGGTAGCCTGATTTGACTGGTTTGAACGGTTTCATGGGCGGGCTGGGACCCGGAAAGTGTAGTCTGAGCCCAGGTTACAGGGCTCAGACTACACCACAGTCCTAGACCGGTGAGTAGATTTAGCCAGGGCGTTGTGGTCATGGGCTGGGTATGGGTTAGTCATGGGCGGGCAATTTTCGCTATCGTAGTGCATCACAGCTAGCGGGTGCTGGGCGAACAGCACCAAAAAATTTATGTCTAATGCATTTAGGGTAATGGGTGATTGGGCCTACGGCGTGTCTAATCGCAGAGCCCTGCTGGTCCTTGGTTTGATGGTTGCGGGGCTGTGGGGTAGCGCAGCACTACCGGCGATGGCCCAGACCATCCTTGAGGAGCAGGTTGAATTTCAACCCCGCCAAGATACCTATACATTTACGGCGGAAGCGGGGCAGTCGGTGATCATTGAGATGACCAGTGAAGAGTTTGATACCTTTGTCCAGCTGTTGACCCCGGCTGGGGAGGTACTGGAGCAAAACGACGACTACAACGGGACTCCCAACGCGACCATCGTGGCGACTATCCCAGAGAGCGGTGAATATACGCTGCGGGCTGGCTCATTTTATGGCCAGATAGGGGGTAACTATAAAATCTCTGTAAAACCGGCCACCGACTATGAGCAGGTGTACGATCGTGCCCTTGAGCTGATGCAGTCTGAGGACTATGGGGATGCGGCTGAGGCCTATGCGGCGGCGGTGTCCCTGGTCCCCGATGACCCCAATGCCTATTTGGGTCGGGCCGATGCGCTGCTGCGCCAGCAGGCTCTAAACCTGGGTGAATCTTTTACGGGACCGGAGGATCTATCCCCAGAGCTGCGCAGCACCATTGTGGAAAATTATGAAAGAGCAGCCCAGCTTTTTGCTGCCCGGGGCCAGGGGGATTTTGCGGCCCTGATTTTAGAGCAGGCTGAATTTATCCGGTCGGGTCAAGCACCCCAGGAATAGGTCCGGGTGTTTTGCTACTGAGACCGATGGGGCAACACAGCCAGTAGGTAGGGACGATTTTCCCTAGATTCATAGAAACCTGATTATTTATTGGCGGGATGACTAAAACATCGGTGGTTGCTTTACACAATGTTTAAAACCTTCCGGACAGCTATGGGGCTTGAAGAATGTGTGAGTGAGTAGATGAACCTTGACATATCCCCTATAGGTAATGCTGGGGGATTTTTTTTGGCTGGTCGCGCTAACTTTCCCAGACGCACTATCATTTCAAGTAGATTTAGTGAGTACCTATGAAAGCTGCTACTCAGCCTAGGATTTTGCCGTTGTTTCAGGCACTTGCCGATGGCTACCGCGTTCAGGTAATTGAACTACTGCGCGACCAGGAACTTTGCGCCTGCGACATTGCCAAAGCGCTTGGCATTACCCAATCTAAACTTTCTTTTCATCTAAAAACGCTGCGGGAGTCCGGTCTGATTGAAGGTCGACAGGAGGGGCGGTGGATTTACTACCGATTAAATCTGCATCAGTTTATTGTGCTGGAGCAGTACGTTGCAGAATTTCGACGGTTTAGCCCAATTTTGCCAGCTCGAATGTGTCCTGAGTGATCTAAGCAAACTAATTTTTATTGAACGCTCCATTGGCATAGGTATTCCTGACGACGTATTATTTCAACTTAATTTGAAATAATGAAATCATCAAAACGGTTGTTGAGGGCAAACAGCCAGGGAGCCCTATGGTACGAGTTGCAATTAATGGATTTGGCCGCATTGGTCGGTTGGTGTTGCGAGCGGCTTGGGGCTGGCCAGAGCTGGAGTTTGCCCATGTTAATGAGATTAAAGGTGGCACCGCCGCCGCCGCCCACCTATTGAAATTTGATTCGGTACATGGTCGGTGGCAGCCAGAGGTGGAGGCCGCTGGAGAAGATCGGTTTTTAGTCGGTCAGCAGCACCTGGGCTTCAGCTCCTACAGCGCACCAGAGCAGGTTCCCTGGGAAGAGCTTGGCATTGATATGGTGCTGGAGTGTTCGGGCAAGTTTCGCACACCAGAACGATTAGAGGCTTACTTTAAGCGGGGCGTCAAAAAAGTGATTGTGGCTGCGCCGGTAAAACAAGGGGCGCTCAATGTTGTGATGGGGATTAATGACCATTTGTATAATTCCAACAAACATCATTTGCTAACAGCGGCTTCTTGTACAACCAACTGTCTGGCCCCCGTTGTCAAGGTTATGCATGAGGGGTTAGGCATCCGGCATGGTGTGATTACGACCATTCACGACATCACCAATACCCAGACCATTGTGGATGCACCCCATCAGGATTTACGGCGGGCTAGGGCCAACAGCCTGTCTCTCATTCCAACAACAACGGGGTCGGCCACTGCTATCACTGGAATTTTTCCTGAACTCGCTGGCAAACTCAACGGTGTGGCTGTCCGAGTGCCTTTGCTCAATGCTTCGCTGACGGACTGCGTATTTGAGGTCAATGCACCAACCACCGTTGAACAGGTCAACAGTCTGTTTAAGCAGGCTGCGCAGAACGACCTGAGCGGCATTTTGGGGTACGAAGAACGCCCGCTGGTTTCGATTGATTACAAAGACGACCCGCGTTCATCCATTGTGGATGCGCTTTCAACGATGGTGGTGGATGGCACCCAGGTGAAAGTGCTGGCCTGGTATGACAACGAATGGGGCTATGCCAATCGCATGGCTGAATTAGCTCAAAAAGTGGCGCGATCGCTTACCGGCACCTGAGGAGACACTATGGATGCTTCGCCAACGTTTGATCAGTCCGGGATTCGTAACTATGCCCTAGTTACCGCTGCCTATTGGGGCTTTACGGTTACCGATGGAGCGCTGCGCATGCTGGTGCTGCTGTATTTCCACACCCTGGGCTACAGTCCGTTTGAAGTGGCGATGCTGTTTTTGTTCTATGAAATATTTGGCATTGTCACCAATTTGTTGGGTGGTTGGATTGGGGCGCGCTTTGGCGTCAAACTGACGCTGTATGGCGGAATTGCCATGCAGATTGTCGCGCTGTTGTTATTGACCCCCGTCACGGCATCGTGGCCCATCGCCCTGGCTGTTCCCTATGTCATGGCGGCCCAGGCGCTCTCAGGCATGGCCAAGGATCTGACCAAAATGAGTTCTAAAAGTGCAATTCGCCTGGTGATTCCGAAAGAAGCCCAGTCGTCTTTGTTTAAGTGGGTGGCGATTTTGACCGGGTCAAAGAATGCCCTAAAAGGGGTGGGCTTTTTTTTGGGGGGGGTGCTGCTGTCGGTGTTTGGCTATGTCAGCGCGCTGGTGATCATGGCGGTGGCGCTGTTTGTGGTGCTGTTATCGAGCCGGTGGCTGCCCTCGGGCATGGGAAAAATTAAATCCAAGGTCAGGTTTCGCCAGCTGTTTTCTAAAAGTCCGGAAATTAACCGGCTCTCAGCCGCTCGCTTTTTTCTGTTTGGGGCGCGGGATGTGTGGTTTGTGGTGGGTCTCCCGGTGTTTCTCTACGGTGGGCTGGGCTGGTCATTTAAGCAGGTCGGCGGATTTTTAGCGATTTGGGTGATTGGCTATGGCCTGGTCCAGTCGCTAGCCCCGGCACTGCTGCAGCGATTTGGCTCGGGGCACCCCCCCCAGGCGGGGACAATTCGATTTTGGACGGGGGTATTGATTGTGGTTCCGGCTGCGATCGCACTTGCCCTACAAACAAACCTGCCAGCCGGGCCAACCATTATCATTGGCCTGCTGATTTTTGGTATTGTCTTTGCCTTTAATTCAGCGGTGCATTCCTATCTGGTGCTGGCCTACACCGAGGATGATAGCGTAGCGCTGAATGTGGGTTTTTACTACATGGCCAATTCAGGCGGACGCTTGGCGGGCACCGTACTCTCTGGGCTAATCTTTCAGCTGTACGGGCTGGTGGGCTGTCTGTGGGTGTCTACGGTTTGTGTGCTGCTGGCTGAGCTGATCACCTTACAATTGCCCAACCCGGCGGCGGCAGATTAGCCGGTAGCCCATAACATCGGCCCCATGGTTTTGCTGCCACAATAAGACAGCCGTTTTGTCCGTTATGCGCCCATGGACCGCCGCCAGTTTCTAAGGTACGCCGCTGCTGTTTCCGCGACGCCGCTACTGTCTGGGTGTGGAGGCCCGGCCCGCCGCATCGTCAGCCAGGATGGGGTATTAGCAGTCTCGCTGACGGCCCGGACCCTGGCGCGGGTGGATCAGCCCACCGAGCTGCTCACCTACAACGCCCAGTCCCCCGGCCCCATCCTTGAGGCCCAGGCTGGGGATACGGTGCGGCTCACCCTGATCAACCGGTTGGAAACACCCACCAATCTGCACCACCACGGACTACATATTTCACCCCAGGTGGACGATGTTTTTTTGGAGGTGCCACCGGGTGAGCGCCACACCTATGACTTTCAAATACCCGCCAATCATCCGGCCATGACCGGCTGGTACCATCCCCACTACCACCTGAATGTGGCTCCCCAGGTGTTTGGCGGTCTGGCGGGTGCTTTTATTATTCGAGGTGAGCTTGACGATATTCCTGAACTAAAGGCGGCGGATGAGGCGCTGCTAGTGCTGCAGGACTTTGGGGCAACTCCGGCGGCACCCCACGCCCTGGGCCGTCGCTGGGGGCGTGAGGGGGCACTACAGCTGGCCAACGGACAGCGCAATCCGGTGGTGCCCGTGGCGCAAAACGGACTGCTGCGACTGCGGTTGATCAATGCGTCGGCCTCCCGCATCTATCAGCTGCGGCTGCAGGACCATCCATGGTTTTTGATGGCAACAGATCGCGGTGCGATCGCGGCTCCTACCCTCCTTGATACCCTGGTGCTGGCCCCCGGTGAACGGGCCGAACTGCTGATTCCAGCTCAGCAAGCACCGGGGGACTACCGGCTGCTAAGCCTGCCCTACGATCGCGGTATCGGCACGATGGTCACTTCCCTGGGCACGGCTATTGACACGATGGCAGGGGTGGTCAAACCTCGCCAAACCACCCTAGCGACCCTACGCTACCAGGCCAGCGAACACTCAGAGCCGCTGCCCTTACCCCAACAGCTGGTGCCGGTGACGCCGCTACCAGCTCCCAGCGTCACCCGTGAATTTGTACTCAACCACGGTATTGACGCATCGGTAGAGCCCACGGGCTTTATCATCAACGACAGATCCTTTGATATGAACCGGGTTGATACCCAGGTCCGTCTCAATCAGGTGGAGGACTGGCACATTATCAATCGAGCCAGCATCGACCATCCATTTCATTTACACACCAATCGCTTCCAGGTGATTGCCCGCAATGGCCAACCCGCATCGCTGCTGGCATGGAAAGATACGGTTGGCATCAAAGGCAATGAAAGCGTCACCATTCGGGTCCGATTTGAAGACTTTGTCGGTCGTACGGTCTATCACTGCCATATCCTTGACCACGAGGACCAGGGCATGATGGGGATTGTGGAAATTGTATAGCTCCCTAAATCGCCTCAGTCGTCAGCGGTCGATAAACAAAGGAGCGGGCACTGATTTTCTGGACACCTTTTTGAATGTCGTCCCGCAGGGTGGCCAGATCCACATAGGTATCGGCAACATTGATCAAACTTTCACTGGTCATAGATTTCAGCCCAACCACCTCAATGCGTACGCCGTGCTGGCTGACCGCATCGACCGCATAGGCCAGATTCCCGTTACCGCTGACGACGATAGCCGTATCGTAGTGCTCCGCCAGCGTCAGCATGTCGACCGCCATTTCTACATCTAAATTGACTTTTTTAGACCCGTCAGGCATCTGTACCAGGTTTTTCGTCACTACCCGATAGCCGTTGCGACGCATCCACAGCAAAAAGCCCTGCTGTTTTTCATTTTGGCTGTCTACACCCGTGTAGAAAAACGCCCTGAGAAGCTGTCCATCCAGGGTCAGGGTGGACAGCAGATGGCTGTAGTTGAGTTCAATATCTAGCTGCAGCGCCGCATAAAAAAGGTGAGACCCATCGATAAACAGGGCAATGCGCCCGCGATTGTCCTGGGGCTGTTGCAGCAATTTGCCGGTTTCAGGGTACATCATAGCCTTGTTCCTGGGGTGGTAAAACAAATGCAACCCGGCCATTAGCCAGGCGACTATTTCAAAGGCTAAACCCCAAAAATGAAAAAGTTCTGAAACCCTAGGATTACCACTTTAGAATGTCAGCAATTTGCTCCGTCAGGAACATGGCCTTAAAGGGCTTGGTAATGATGGCTGTCACCCCCAGGTCTAAAAATCTCTGCCGGTCGGTGGCCTGGGTTTTGGCCGTCATCAAAATTACCGGGATGGCCTGGGTTTGCGGGTTGGCTCGAATTTGTCTAAAGACTTCAATACCATCCATATCCGGCATCATTACATCCAGCAGGACCGCATCGTAGGGCTGGGTCTGGAGCTGCCCCAGTCCGTCTGGGCCGTTACTCGCGGTTGACACCCGCCACCCGCCGATGGTTTCAAGGGCAACCTGGGCCACATCTCGAATGTCCTCTTCATCGTCAATAATTAGAATGTGTTTCATAATCGCATTGGGAACAAGGATTTTATAAAGTCCAAACGTTATGTCTAAAGCGGCGTTCCATGGACCGCCTGCACATTAAAAAGTAGACCTTAATTGCATCCTCCTTCTTTGGTTAGATTAGTGGCTAAGCGGGTTGGGTGTGACCCGGCTAATCAGCTGCATAACTTGTTTTTCGAACTCTTCTGGGGAGACGCGACCCTTAGTCAAAAAGAGGGTTTGTCCCAGGTGTAGCCGCTGACGCTCGGCATCGTCGAGATCCTTGGCGGTGTAAATCACTAGGGGCACCCGGCGGAGCTGATTGTGCTGCCGTAGCCAGTCCACAACGGTAAAGCCGTCGCTTTCGGGCAGGGCCAGATCGAGAACCAACAGATCGGGGGTAATCTGCTGGCTGAGCTGGATTCCCAGCTGGCCGGTGGCAGCATGGTGGACGGTAACGCCGTGGCGCTCAAAGATCGTTATCAACACCTGGGCGAGATCGAGGTCGTCTTCGACAATCAGCACACAGATATCTTTTTGGGGTAGCGCCCGCTGCAGCGCCTGAAAAAGGATGCTTTCATCCGGGGGTTTGACAATCCAGTCGCTGACTTTTGACTGTAGACCAATATCTTCTTCTGGGCGCAGACCGCTGAGGATAATGATGGGGATATTTTGGGTTTGCGATCGCGCCTTGAGCGCCGCCAAAATATCCCAGCCGGACATACCTGGCATCAGCAAATTTAGCAAGATCACATCGGGCTGTTGGGTCTGGGCCTGGGTCAGGGCAGCCGGTCCTGAATCCACCATAATCACCCGATAGTGCTGGTGCTCCAGCATGGCCCCGATTACCGTACGCACTGACGGGTCGTCATCACACATCAGCACCAGGGGACCGCTGGCCTCGAGCACCGGTGCTGCCATCGCCGGTGGCAGAACCGGCAAACTAAAAAAGAAGGTGCTCCCCTGCTCGGGGGTACTCTCCACCCAGATTTGCCCGCCGTGGTGCTGGACAATGCTACGGCAAACCGCTAGCCCTAGCCCTGTACCCCCCCGTTTGCGGGCATCGGAGGCATCGACCTGCTGAAAGCGACCAAAGATGGCGGTGAGCTTATCCGACGGAATGCCGCGCCCTTGGTCTTTGACCTGGAACTGTACCTGCTGGGTGGATACCGTCAGGGTAGCCCTTAGCTCCATGGTTGATCCGGCGGGGGAAAACTTGATGGCGTTGCTCAAAAGATTGGTAAACACCTGGATAATCCGATCCGGGTCAGCCCAGATGCGGACCGTTAGGGGAACTACCGACAGCTGAATGTTTGACTGGGTTGCTAGCCCCCGGATTTCATCCCCAGCGGTGGTCATCAGCTCGGCACCATCGCACACCTGTTTGTTGAGGGTCATTTTACCGGACTCGATCCGTTCGATGTCCAGCATGTCGTTGATCAGCCGCACCAGCCGCTCGGCATTGGTGGCGGCGATTTGCAACATCCGCTGTTCCTTGTCGGGCTTAGTTTGTAAGATACCGCTAGCCAGCAGGTCCAACGAACCGAGGATGGAGGTAAGCGGGGTGCGCAGCTCGTGGTTGACCACCGAAATAAACTCATCCTTAAGTTTTTCCACCTCGCGGCGATCGCTGATATCAATACAGGTGCCGATGTATCCGGCAAAGCTGCCGTCGAGGCGAAATCGCGGTACGCCCCGGCTCAATAGCCAGCGATAGTGGCCATCGGCCCGGCGCATCCGATACTCGGTTTCAAAGGTGTGGTGGGCATCAAAGGCGGTGGTGTACAGCTTTAAACAGCGAGCGTAGTCATCCGGATGGATGCCCTCGGTCCAGCCATCCCCCAGCTCTTGCGCAAAGCTGCGACCGGTAAACGTGAGCCAGGTTTGATTAAAAAAGGTGCAGCGTTTATCGGTGCCCGTCATCCACAATAGGACCGGGGCACTGTTGGCAACGGTGCGAAATCGAACCTCACTTTCCCGCAGGGCGGCTTCTGCTGTCTGCCGCTGCTGGTGGGCCAGGTCGGCTGATAAAAAGCGACCGATGCTCTGGGCCATCAGTTCCACAATCTCCTGCTCATGGCGGGAAAAGTCACCGGGGCGCACCCGGGTGGATGAAAAGTTGAGGGTGCCGTAGATAGTCTCATTTACCCAAATAGGTGTCCCCAGATAGCTCTCAATGTGTAGGGTTTGATAGGCCGGGTGCCCCTGCAGGGTAGCCATGGTGCCCACCTGGCTATAGGTGACGGTCTGATGCGCTTTGACTACAGCAGCGCAGTAGGTATTGGCCAGGGGAAATTCCTGGCCGACGGCCAAGACGTCCAGGTTTGTCTGTAGGGAGCGAATGGTGTAGGTTTGGCCTGCGATTTGGCTGATGATACCGGTTTCTAGACCCAGAATTTGGCAGCCGATGTCTAAACAGTCGGCAAACAGCGCATCAAAGCTTTCATAGTGGGTGGTACTTAGCCGGTGGAGATGTTTGAGGTGGGTGCTAAACTGCCTGACGTTTTCTTCGGTTGCTCGGCGGTCGGTGGTGTCTCGGGCGACGGCACAGAGCAAGCCGGTTTCCACAATGGGAAACGTAGCCCAGTGCAGCCAGCGATAGCTGCCATCCAGACAGCGATAGCGATTTTCAAAGCTGCGGGTGGGTTTACCGGCAGCCAGGGAGTCGAGCTCGGCCAGGGTAGCGGCCCGATCGTCCGGGTGAACAAAGCTCAGAAACGACTGGGAAAGTAGGACGTCCTCTGAATACCCCAGGGTGGTTTCAAAGGCGGGGTTGACCCGCTTAAAATAGCCGTCCGTACCGGCAATACATAGCAGATCAACCGATAGATTAAAAAATCGCTCTAAATCTTGTTCGGCCCGCTGGCGCTCGTTGGTTTCGGCCAGCAGCCGTCGCTGGCGATTTTGGGAGGTTTGGCTGAGACCGACCACCCAGGCGGACAGCCCCGCCAGCAGCAGCCCGCTGATTAAAATCACCGGGGGTAGCAGGGACTGCTCCTGGGCCAGGAGAACCGGGGTGGGCCAGACTTCTAGCTCCCAGAGGAGACCGTGGAGCTCGATCTTGGTGCGCTGACTCCATCGGTTGTCGGTGGAGCTATTGGGGGTGCGGCGATAAATCTCCGTATCACCTGCTCGAACTGCGATCGCATAGTCAGGGGCAACCCGCTCATTTAAAATGCTATCTAACAGGGGCCGTACCCCCACCGCCCCGACTATAAATCCGTCAAAGGACCGGTCAGCCAGGAAAATAGGCGCATAGATCAGCACCCCCTGGACACCCCCTGCCAGACGAACCGTGGAGGTAATGCTGACGGTGCCTCGGGTGCGAATGACATCTAGCATCCCCTGGGGCAGCGGTTCTGCCGTTAGAGGGCGCTGGGGGATACCGCTATTTGACACCTCCCAGCGCACCCTATAGTCCGGGTCCACCCTGGCAATCACCCGGTATCCCGGATAGTCCTCCAATAAGCTCGTGGCATCGGCGCTCCAGTTGGTCTGTGGCAGCCCCCCCTGGGCAACCCAGCGCTCTGCCATGCGCTCTAGGGCATGGACCCGATTGTCCGTCTGCGAGCGAATCTCTCGACCAATACTGACGGTGGCAAAGTCTATTCGCCGCCGGAGCTGGGCCTGCTGCTGGTTTTTAAGAGACTGCCAAAGCAGCAGCGTCACCAGCACCATACAGACAGCCACTGTTACCGACCGCCAGAACATTTTCCAGAGTCGAGACAGTCTTAATAAACGACGGCGCTGCATCTAAGATTCCTTTTGCTAAGCCGACAGGATTTGTCCCAGTTGAGTTTGCTCTAGGCAGGCCAGGGCCGCCCCGGCCAGGGCCATGCCATCACCCACTGGCCAGTCTGTCGACAGGGCCTGTTCCGTGGAGGGATAGGCCACTAGCCCGGCACTAAAGCCAACGGGCAGCCCGACGATATCGGTTGGGATTGTGCCGTTTTGGCTAGCCTGGGGCAGGGCAGGGGCCAGCTGCTGGCGCAGATTTTCTAGACGCCGCCGGGCATCAGCGGTGCTAAGACCGTACATGGTCACTATAAACAGCCGTCCGCCCCAGCGACCAATGACGTCATCGCCAATAAAGGTCTGGTGCAGCCGCTGGGCAAATTGGAGCAAAACCCGGTCACCCGCTCCATAGCCATACTGGCGATTGATGGAGTCTAGGGCATCCACCGCCAGCACAGCTAGACACACCCGCTGGCGGTGCTGATGTCCCATGGTCAACACCTGGGTGGTTGCCCGCATTGCCTGGGAACGGTTAGCCACCCGCGTTAGGGTATCCGTTTTCATCTGTGAGCGTCCTAGCCGCGAGCGTTCTAGACGATTGAGCAGGCGGGTAACCAGTTCTGGGCCGACCACGGGTTTAGAGACATAGTCATCGGCCCCCACCTCAAACACCTGGTGTCGGATGGTGGCATCGGTGTGGGCGGTAAGAAACAAAATAGGAATATGGTTCCACTGCAAGTCGCTACGGACAACCTGACAAAGGTCAAGACCGCTAACGTGGGGCATTTCAACATCGAGGATCAGCACATCGGGCTGGGTCTCGGTGAAGACCTGCCAAAACCGTCGCGGGTCTGCCAGGGTAAATACTTTTAGACCCCAGGGTCTGAGGAGAAAACCAATGGCCTCTAAAATCTGCGGATCGTCATCCACAACTAAAATTTTGGCGGTGTCTGCCTGGGAGCGGGTCCACAGATCGAGGACCGTTTCGATAACCGCCGCTGCCGGTACAGCGGATGGAATAAACCCCCGGCCTCCTAGACGGGCAGCCTGCACCCGATCGAGCAAATCATCTTGGTCGGTGCGCAGCAGTACGGGTACCGGCGGCGTCAGCGCCTGTAACCCTGTCAAAAAGGTGACCAGCTCAGGGGTGAGCCGCCGGGGCGCTGCGGTCGTTAGGTCTAGCAGCACCACGTCCGGACGCTGACCTTGCGCCGCCATGGGGTCGGGGTAAAACTGCACGGTCCAGTCGCTGGCGGCCAGGGCAGCAGCACAGTCGGTTTGAAAGGTCCTATCGGTGCCGATAACCAACAGATAGGTTGTTTGGGGCGGGCGGCCCGGGGGCGATGCTGTCTCAAACAGAGTAGGGGGATTTTCTAGGACGGCCCGCTGTACAGTCTGTCGCAGCTGGACAATCACATCCGCCACCTGGCTGCGCTCATGGTCGAGAAGCTGGGGCCAGTTGTGGAATGCCTGCTCAGCGGTGTGGGCCAGTTTTGAACCCTGGTCAAAGTTAAACATGCCCAGGGAACCGGCTAGCTTATGGGCTTCTCTTTCTGCCTGCTGCCGCAGCTCATCGGCCAGGGCAACACCGGCGGCGGTGGCCGCTTCAATCACGGCGATACGCTGGCTGAGTCGCTGTTTGGTCCGCTCCCAAATGGCGGCGGTGGCCCGATTGGCTTGGGTTGCAACCGTTTGTTCGGCTGGGCGCAGCCGATAGCCAATGCCATAGACCGTTTCGATGGGGTCATGGGGAACCCCCGCCGCTTTCAGGTGCTGGCGTAGGCCTTTAATGTGGGCGGTGACGGTCTCTTCACCCGGCGTTTCTTCAAAGGACCAAAGGTGGTCTAGAATAGCTCCCCGGCTAAAGACCCGCTGGGGATTACGCAAAAACAGTCCCAGCAGGTCGTATTCCCTGGGTCGTAAATAAATAAACTCCCCTTGGTGGGCAACCTCACGGGTGCTGGGGTCAAGGGACAGCCCCTCCCAGGTGAGCACCGGCTGGAGGGTGACCGATTCCCGTCGCTGCAGCGCCCGAATCCGGGCCAAAAGCTCCGCCAGGTTGAAGGGCTTGGTCATGTAGTCGTCGGCCCCGGCATCAAGACCTAAAACTTTGCTGCTGCTGGTGTCTTGGGCCGTTAGCAATAGGATGGAGGACTGGCTGCCGTGCGATCGCAGTCGGCGGCAGAGGCTAATGCCGTCTAACTTGGGCAGCATTACATCTAGCAAAATCAGGTCATAAAAACAGACAGAAGCCAGCTCCCACCCCATGCAACCATCAGTGGCGACGTCCACAGCGTAATGCTCTGCTGTTAACGCCCTGACCAATGCTTCTACTAGGATTCTGTCATCATCAACCAGGAGAATCTTCACACTAAACTCCCCCCTTGCAACCAGTACGCCAAAAATTGACGTCAAAAACGGCCACTTTTAGGCTTGTTCTCCTAAGCCCAAGCTAACGCGAGTTGATGACAACTCAAACAGGTGTTTGTAAATTGCAACACTTCTCGGGCTGGGCTAGGGCTGGGGATTTAGGGATGCGATCGCACACCCGTGCCCTTACATATCTAGGCTCTTCATAAGTTCCTCAGCTTTCCAGATTAGCCTAGAGCCATAGTCCAGACTGGTGAGGCTATCCCAGCCATGAGACACGATACAAAACCCAAAATCCCCAACAGTATCGATCTACCTCGACTGGTGCTGATCAGCGCTTTTCGCCTCAGCATGATCTGGGATTTGCTCACCACGTTTCTAGGCACCCTATTAATCTTGGATGGGATCCACTTTATTGCCATCGGTCTCAGTTTAGTTGGCACGTTAATTGCAGGAGCCTTTAACTTTTCCACCCGATTTATTTGGATAGGTAAACGGATCAGACGACAGGAAATATATCTGCTTAAGGGCGCTTGGGTTTTAGCCGTACTGTTTGACTTTTGGACCTCCTTTATCTGCAATGTCACCTATGTTGCCCTGGGACGATTTGAATTTGGGCGCTCAGCAACGTGGACCTATCTGTCGCAGCTGGCATGGGACCAGTATCTGATTGTTTTAGTCATTACGCTATTCACTACCCTGAGTCCCATGATGGTGGGTTTTATCAAAGAGCGTAATCCTGATTTTTTAGCTTAGGGATCAGGATTTTATAAGATCCAAGCGTTAATGCTGGAGAGACGTTCCATGGAACGTCTGTACATCTAATAATGGAACGTCTGTACATCTAATAATGGAACGTCTGTACATCTAATAATGGAACGTCTGTACATCTAATAATGGAACGTCTGTACATCTAATAATGGAGCCTAATTATTTTTGTTTTCTTAGTTAGACAAAGACCGTGACAAGAGACTGACAATGACCTCAAAGAAAGCAGCGCTGGCAGCGCCTAGAGCGGTGATTAGCGTTTGTCACACAGCTGTTTACTATCGGGCACGACGTTTCCTGCGATATTCCAGAACATCAAATTACTGCGCCAATCGGTCAGGATGTGAAAAAGTACTCTTCCCTGTTTTAACCGCCTCAGCGATCTAATTCTAGGGCACACACCCAAGGAAAAACTCTCTTTGCCAGGAAGCTTTAAACAACAACGTTATGCTCAAGGGAGACAATCATATTGTTGTTCAAAGATAGTATGACCAAACCGATCGTCACTGTTTTCAAATCAGTCATCAACCTAATACCATGCTGCCATCAACCCAAGCACCGCCTCAAATATCAACAGCCCTTGACTATGAATTTTTAATTATTGGCTACGGTAACGAACTGTGTGGAGATGCCGCAGTTGGCCCTTGGGTAGCAGCGGCGGTCGCCAAGTGGGACCTACCGACCGTCAAGGCCGTGACTGTTCCCCAGCTCATCCCAAACCTCACGGCTGACATCGCCAAAGCCAACTACGTCATATTTGTCGATGCCTGTGGTCAGACATGTATGCGTACGGTGCAGATTACCCCAATTGTCCTGGGTGAGCCGCCCCCACCGTTCATGGCATGCACAGCCTACGATCCCCAGGCCCTACTCCGTCTTACCCAGCACCTCCATAGCCGCCATCCCCAGGCTTGGCGGGTACAAATCCCAGTTGAATCCTGTGGGCCGGGTGGCGACCTCTCATCCAAGGCATATAAGGGATGCGACCATGCCCTTAGGGCAATCGAACAGTTCTTGCTCACCTATCGACGGCCAAGGATGCAACCGGTGGATAAAGTTTGAACAAATCTAAACAAACCTGAACTTTTAGCTTTTTTTGGAGCCAGCCATGGCTACATCACTAAGATCATAGGGACTCACGATGGGCAATTATCCTATGAATTTTTCCTCCCAAATCGAAACCAACGCATGGCTTAATTTTTCCATGGTTGGTTTGGTATGGCTCTTTAATAGCCTGTGTCTGCTTTATTGTGTAGCCACAGCCGTTGTTATTGTAAAGATGTTCGTTGCTTGAGCCGCTCCAATACCCATGGGGAGGACGGGCTGAGGTTTTTTCCTGGAAGAGACTAGGGGCCTGGCCAGCTTAGTAAGACAACCTCTTCCCTAAGATTTACCTCAGTTTTAGATGCTCGCCTGGTGCGAAAAAGATCGATCGCAATTAGCTGATAGCCCAGATCCTGGGCAATTTTAGCGAGTAAAGAGCCAGTGGGAATATGCACCTGCAGGTATGACGCCTGTTCGCCAACGACATAGGCCAGCCGAGCTCCGGGGCGTAATACGTGGCGTAAATTAGTCAGGTGGCGAGTCATGCCACCAAAGTAGAGGCGGGTGGCCTGGGCATAGAGACGGGAAAATCCGCTGGTTTTACCCAACGCTTCTCGCCGCTGGTCGATTTTATCAGCCAGCTCTAAAATTTGAGGATAGTTTTGCACCCACCGATCGTCATTATCATCGTGATAGACACTACGGCTGTTGGAGCGAACGAGGTCATGTTTGACTGCCTGTAGTCCGGCTTTATCTTCTAAAAAACCCAATAGCACCGATTCTAACCGGGTGGTGCGAGTATAGTCCTTTTCATTGGGATAGGGTGGGGAGGTGATGACAATATCCACTGAATCTGGAGCCAGATACCGGTGGGGCTGGCGAGCATCCCCCAGATGAACCACAGCTGGCTGAGCGACCTGCGACATGGCCTGCAGCGTGTTTAGATCTGTGGCTATCGTCTTGATTTGCTCTAGCCACAGCTCAACAACCTGGGCGTCTGACTTATGTTTGCGAGCTACGCTGACTTCCGGTGCAAATCGCAGGTTGCTAGCCAATACTGCCGCATTGGCCAGGGCTAGACGGCTGTGGGACCATTGGGTGCCACACTGTTGGTACGCGTAGTCAATGTGTCTCAGCAGAGTCAGTACTTTTTGGAGCGGTCGGGGACTAATCGCATCTTTGAACAGCAGGCCAGCCGCCTCAGGGGACAGCGCCGGAGCCAGATCTGGCAGTAGGGTGAGTTCATTTTGAGTAGCCTCGGCAATGGCTTTGGCCGATTGATACAGGCTCTCTGGGCAGGGTGACCAGTCTACCTTTACTGAACAGGCGAAGTGTGCCATCGGATTTGCCTCGATCCCCATGGCGGGCAGCCCCTGCTTTTTTACTTCGACCAGGGTGGTCCCGGTGCCAGCAAACGGGTCTAGCACAATAGTCTTTTCTGTGGCGTGAAATCGTTGAAGATAGTGTCTGACCAGGTGTGGGGGGAAGGACAGAACAAAACGATACCAGTTGTGAACAGCTCGGTCCTTGTAGCTGAGCTGGTTACGAGCCCTGTGGTTAAGATCAAGACCCAAGAGATCTAGATCAGACGACTCAAGAGATGCCATTGTCGCCATGGGACATACAGCCAAGGGAAGAGCTGGGGTCGCTGATAGCTCCTTTCCTAAAAATGTCCTTTCCTAAAAATGTCCTTAGGGGCTGCACGAGGAATTTAGTATCTCAATCGCGGGGTGTGTCAAGGCAGTATAGCGGATGGTGAATACTTAAAATTGATAATTTAGAGATAAATTGAGGTCGACTAACCACACGAGCCTAAAAGCCGTGCGGTATGATATCACCCGAATAGGCTGTTTATCTTCAACCGTTTAGTAGCAGCCGGACACACATTCACCGGAGAGCAATCGTGACTATTTACATTGGTAATCTGTCATTCCAAGCCACAGAAGAGGATATCAGAGACGTTTTTGTAGAGTATGGCGAGGTTGCCCGCATTACTCTACCTATTGACCGTGAAACTGGCAAACGGCGAGGGTTTGCTTTTATTAATATGGTTAAGGATGAAGAGGAAGATCTCGCCATTGCCGAATTAGATGGAGCTGAATGGCTTGGGCGTGAGCTGAGGGTCAACAAAGCTAAGCCAAAGGGGGATGACACTCGTCGTCCTAGCCGCAGCGGTAATTTTTCCCGCAATCCGCTCTAGCGAAGTATCTGACTAAGGAAACAAAATTTATTGGGCTCCATGATCAGACGTACAGGCGTTCCTCAGCATTAATTTTTGGATCTTATAAAACTCTTATCCCTAAGCGTCTCCTAAATGGATCACCATACCCTCATGGGCCAGGGAGACCGGGGGGGTAACGGTTTTGAGCTGGTGAGCCAGGGTGCTTAACATCGTATCGGTCTGACGGGGACCGTAGTGAATCATAGCAAGCTGTTTGACCTGGGCTGTTTGGGCTAACTGAATGGCCGCTTGCCACGGTTGGGGAGAGGGTTGAAGACCCATGTGATCGCTGAGATCAACGTATGTCCCATCGTAAATGAGCAGATCTGCCTGGTGGGCCAGGAATAAAAGGTTATCGTCGAGCTGACGGTGGTCCGTATCAGTGGCGTACACCACCGACTTGCCCTGGTAGCTCAGCCGATAGCCCAGGGCGTTGGTTTGAGTGTTGAGCCCGATGGATTCAACCGTGGTATTGCCAATATTGACGGTGCTGCCGGGGGTGATGTCATGAAATGTCAGGGTCGCTTTCATCGTTTGCAGCGGGAGTGCAAACCCTGGTTTTAGCATCTGTGTCGTCAAGCGCTGTTTGATAGAGGCTCCATTGGCGGCGGTACCCCCATAGATATGAAAGTGGTTGCCTGGTTCAAACGCGGGTAGGAAAAATGGAAATCCCTGGATCCGATCCCACTGGGTATGGGTAAAAAACAGATGGCCTTCGACCGGTTTGGGTACCTGACATAGGGCTTCGCCTAGCATCCTGAGGCCGGTACCGCCATCAAAAATAAAGCGTTGCTGGCCAGCCAAAATCTCAATACAAGGAGTATTACCGCCATAAAATGCCGTCGCCGCACCGGGCGTTGGCACGCTACCACGCACACCCCAAAATTTGATCGAGGGGTATAACTTTTTCTGCGGTGTACTTTCCTTACCCGATAGGTGGGCAGATACACTCACAGTGCATACTCCCAAATTGCACGGATGCTCATAGAAGTTTGGTCGTCCCCAAAATGACTAAGCTTGTATACTTTTGGCCTTGGTGACTCCAGTAAAGCAGTGGGCAGATTGGAGCGAGCACAAAGTAAACCATAGGCAATACAGGGACATATTTTATACGGTGATGTGTCCCTGTATTGCTTAGTCCATTATTCGAAGAAGATTTACCAAAGACCGGACTACTTAGCCGCAGCGATACACTTTTCTACTAGGGGTTGGACCTCATCAAGACCTTTCCAGCCTAAAATTTCGGTTACTTTCTTTTCTAGATTTTTGTAGGTTTTAAAGAATTCTGAAATTTCATCTAATCGGTGAGATGCTACATCGTCAAGGGTTTTGACGCCCACATACCGAGGATCTTTGTCAGGAACACATAAAATTTTCTCGTCGCGATCGCCACCGTCGATCATTTCGAGCATACCAATGGGTCTTGCTGCAATTACACACCCTGGAAAGGTGGGTTCATCCATTAGAACCATGCCATCTAGCGGATCGCCGTCGTCCGCAAGGGTATTTGGTACAAACCCATAGTCATAGGGGTACTGAACCGATGAAAAAAGGACCCGGTCCAGGGCAAATGCATTAATATCTTTGTCAAACTCATATTTATTCTTGCTGCCGCCTGAAATTTCGATCAGTACGTTGATCAATCCCGGCTTGGGTTGAGCAGGAATACGAGATAAATCCACAATGTTTCTCCAGCTACTTATGATGAATTGGGATAAACCTTAAAAGTCGTCTATCCCGACTAGCATTTTAGGAGAAAAGGGAGCAAGCACCCATTG
>JBCCAQ010000275.1:0-7115 GCA_039814735.1 Cyanobacteria bacterium P01_A01_bin.15 | reverse complement strand
GTTTTTGCCTTAACCCATGATTAAAAACGATACATGGATTCACACCACGGCCAATGCAGGCATGATTACGCCCTTTGAGCCAGCTCTAGTGCGACGGACGGAGCTAAACGGCACCAGCGTACCCGTCATTAGCTATGGCCTATCTTCTTTTGGCTACGATATCCGCCTATCACCCAAGGAATTTCGGATCTTTCGCCACGTGCCCGGCACCGTCATCGACCCCAAGCATTTTAATCCAGAAAATCTGGAGCCCACCCAGCTACGCACCGACGAAAATGGCAGCTTCTTTATTTTGCCTGCCCATTCCTACGGTCTGGGGGTAGCCTTAGAGCGGCTGGCCATTCCCGACAATATCACCACCGTTTGCATCGGCAAGAGCACCTACGCCCGCTGTGGCATCATTGCCAATCTCACACCGGCGGAGGCGGGCTGGCGAGGCTATCTCACCCTGGAGTTTTCCAACTCTTCTAGTGCGGACTGTCGCATCTATGCCAATGAAGGGGTAGTACAGCTTTTGTTTTTAGAAGGGGATCCCTGTCAGGTCAGCTACGAAACCCGCCGGGGTAAATACCAGGATCAAGCAGAAAAGGTCACCCTAGCTAAGGTTTGAGCCCCACAGGCTGGAAAATATCAAACAGACCGTCGCCAGTTAAACCAGTTTTCGGCCCAATCTCGCCGCCACTGGCCCTCGCTCCAGCGATCGCTTTGCCACTGGCCCAGCGCCTGATAGATAGCCTCGCCCAGGGTACCGGGCTGAAAGCTAGCCACGCTCCGCTGACTTAGGCAATGCACGGTGGGGTTGCGCCCCAGGTTGGTCACCCAGGTGGGGGCTCCATCCCCCATCAGGTGCACACCGATGAGGCGCTGCCCCAGAATAATTAGTTTACAGAAATTGGTCTGGGCACTGTGGTCAGCGTCCGGGGGCAGACAGGCCGCCTGCACTATCTGCACGCCGTTGCCATAGCGCTGGGTGGCCTGGTGCTCTGTCAGACCCCAGCGACCGACAGGGGACACCAGATCAATCGAGTAAAACGTCTGCCCGTAGTCCATGGCATGGCGGCGTCCAAACAGGGCATTATCCAAAGCGAGGGTCGTTTCCTGCTGAGCCAGCTCTGGGCGATTTTCCCCGCCTAGACTGCCACCGCTGGCATAGATATGGGGACAGGGTGTTTGCAGGTAGCGATTGGCTGTAATAAAGGGTTCTGAAGCAATGCCAGCATCGTCAAGGGCCAGCTTGTCCCAGCCATAAAGCTGAGGCACCACCACCACCAAATCGCCCTCCGCTCCGACCCGGCCCGACTGGAGGGCAGCCTGGTCAACTGAGGCTATGGTGATTCCCAAGCATCTGAGCTGGGCCTCGCTGAGCCGCTGAATATCGTGATCTTCTGCTGGTAAAAGTGACCGAGCCAAGGGGACCAGCGTGACACGGGCCAGCTGGCTCAGGGCATAGGCCCATTCCACAGCTGTCGCACCATAGCCAACCAAGGTGAGCCGCTCGGGTAAGGTTTTGAGCTGGGTTAGCTGGTGTACCAGCAAACCATTGACTGCGGGCACGACGGGTCTAGAGAGACCATAGCCATCGGTGAGCAAATAACGACTGGCCCTAAGCTGTCGGGCAGCCAGCGTTAGGGCCAAATCATGGGTGAATCTGGCGGGTTCTAAAATGACATCGATCCCCTGGCACCTGAGGGCTGCCTGGGAAAGGGCGGTGCGATCTCGCTGATGGTGCATCCAATCGCCCAGGCTTGGCCAGGCCGATGTTGGCTCAGACCTTAGGGCCGAGCTATGGAGGGCTTGAAAAACGCCCCGCGTAGCATCGACGGTGCCCCAGCTAGGAGCGATGAAGGCCACCCGAGCCCCCTGCTGGGCGGCCCTACAGGCGGCAAGTCGGCTGCCTATGCTGCCACCCAAAATTGCCAAGTCGTAATCACAGTTTGCCATGGCCCTATGCTACTGCTGCCCGCTGCGCCAATCGCGCCTCCCCACGGTCTTAGGAAGAGTCGCCATCGAGGCTGGTGTTTCTAGAACTGTCTCTGGGGCTGTCCCTGCCTGGGGCGCTTTAGGGGACTCCTCGGGTGCCTGTTGCAGCTCCCAGGTTTTAAGCACAATCAAATATTCGTAAAATGCCTGGAGCGTACACCAGGCAAACCCAGCGCGGCCATCTAAAACACCACCGAGAATAAAGTACATATAGAACCATCGCGCCAATGGCCGCAACGGCATCCGCAGCGACATATCCTTTAAGGCCCGACGTCTTTCCACTTCGGTGTGTCCGGTCACAATTGTCCGCCAGTCCACGGTGCCCAGGGCCAGCTGCTGCACCGTTTCCTTGGCTTCATCGGTGGAGTAGCGGTTGTGTTTTTCAACCCAGCGGCTAAATCCCTTGCCAGCCGTGTAGTGGGGATAGGTTGCTTGCAAAAAACCGGTGGTGCCCGTCACCACTTCTCGCTCGGCGTGGCCATAATCGTCAAAGACCACCTGCCCCACCTGGAGCAGCCGCAGCTGATAGCGGGGATACTGGGTGCTGCGTCGGATCCAGCGGCCCATAAACATTACCTGCTCAGCTACGTAGTAGCCCACATGGGTCTGGGTCTGCACCGCCTCGACACACTCGGCAAAAAGGGTAGGCGTCATCCGTTCGTCCGCCTCAAGGATATAGACCCAGTCGTACTTAGCAGGAACGGTCTCCAACATCCAGGTACGCTGGCGGCCATGGCTTTCAAACCGATGCTGAACCAGACGTATGGGGTAGCGTTGGGCAATGGCAACGGTGCGATCGCAGCTGTAGGAATCCACCACCACCACATCATCTGACACCAGAGCTGACTCAATACAAGCGGCAATATCCAGCTCTTCATTAAACGTCAGGATAAATATGGATATCATTAACCGATTAATATGCGACTGCCCTCTGGGCCAAAGACAAGCCACAGCTGTAATAAATTCTCTAACTAAATATTAAGACAACCCCATAATAAATAGGGCAGGGTTTTAAGCGCCCTCAAATTGGTCTCTTTTCAAGAGATTTAAAAAATAGCTTGAAACTGGCAGCATAGGGGACAGTATCTGATATGGGAAAATCAGTCACAGCAAAGGTCACACCACCTACGCAAGCCCTAACAACAAGCCCAAATAGCAACAGATACAGACAACAGATCGATATATAGGAAAACTGTTGCCTATCGCCAAGTTGTTACACAACTTTGTAGTTTAAATAACATTCTCCGGGGGCATCCGCGCCCCCTACTGTCGCGCCTTTACGGAAAAACAGACAAAAAAAGTCGCTACGGCTCAGACACACCGAAAAACGAACATGCCGGATAACCCCGCTAGAACGAAAATGGTGGTCCCCAAAGCCGTAGCGACATACCGCTACCCTGATTACTTTTTGGCAACCATCTCCTTAAATAGCTTACCGGCAGAAAAAGCAGGCACAGTGGTCGCTGGGATGACCATGGTATCTCCGGTTTTAGGATTACGACCCTCACGCTCTTTACGGTGACGGGGCTCAAAGGAGCCAAACCCAACCAGCGTTACCTTCTCTCCACTGGAAACAGCTTCCATAATGGACTCAATCGCTGCAGAAATGACTGCATCAGCTTGCTTTTTGGTGACAGAGGCCTTTTCAGACACTTTGTCCACAAGTTCACCTTTATTCATCTTTGTCTCCTCGCAGATTAAAACCAATGAATGAACCATGCCCACCGTTGGACAAATCACCAAAGAAACATCAGGAAGATCTCAACAGATCGCTGAAACCCTTGAAACCTCATGTTTTCTCTGCCCCATTCTAAGGGGTACTTTGCCACTATGGATCTATAAAACATTGAATTTATATGGATTTCAGCGATTTTTAGGAAAGTTTATATGGGTTACCCCTAAAAAATGTTCATGGACAATCAACAAAAAACCTCTAAAAGCCTTTCTAAAAGGTGCTTTCAGAGGTTTTATTAAGGCTTATAACTGACGGCGGAGACTATTCGTCTTCTCCCAACAGCTCGCGTACGTCTTCCCCAGGCGTATAGCTATAGCCGTAGATGCTGGCATCAGAGTCATCCAGGATTTGAGGCGTGAGCAATACAATCAGTTCCTGACGTTCGTTTGTAGTATTGGTGTCACGAAATAGCGCCCCAATAATGGGTAGGTCCCCCAGGATAGGTACTTTTGTAACCGATGTGCTGTCGGTGTCTTGAATAATGCCGGAAAGCACCAACGTTTGACCATCACGCACCCGCACCTGCCCAGAGGACAGAGCCCGTCTTGAAATAGGAATAACAAAGTCATCATCCCCCAGATCGATCTGGGCTCCTGGTGCAGAGATAGTCGGTGCAACGGAAAGGGCGATAAATCCATTGTCATCAATGCGATCAACGTTGATGGCTAGGGTTAGTCCCACCTCGACCAGCTCCACATCTCGTTCATTAGTGACAACGCCGCTGTCACTAATGACTGCATTGGTAACACTTTCATTAATGACCTCCTCCACCAGGTTCACCGAGGCGTCCTGCCCCTCTTGAACAATCAGTGTCGGATCGGTGATGATCTTGGAATTTCCATTTTCAATCGAAGCATTGAGTTCGGCAACAAAGCTTCTCGCAATTTCAAACGGATTGAGGGCGTTATTAAAGGCAATTCCTAAAACACCTTCGCTCTGATTGACAAAGGTGTCGTTAACACCAAAGGAGAAGCTGGCACCGGAATCCTCAATCGCCGATAGGTTAACGTCAACAACCCGCAAATTAATCGCCACCTGACGCCGCCGTAGATCCAGCTGCACCAGCTGTGATGTGGCAATTTCCACCTGGCGGGGAGTACCGACCAAGGTGACCGAGCCAGTGCGCGCATCGCCAATGACCTGCAGCCCGCGCAGCAGCGGTAGTGAGTCCGTAAAATCAGCTCGTAGAACTTCAACGCTTGTCTCTAATTCAGTCCTTTCAACCTGTTCTACCTCTTCACCAACATCAATGGTTGACTCCACCGTTTCGATTTCTTGCTCGTCAGCAAACGCACTCTCAGCGCCCATAAACACTAAAAAGTTCACGGCGCTGGCCACATCCACCTGGTTTAGGCGCACGCTACGAACGGTCAAATTACGGGCGGATTGCGGCAGCCGGGGACCCACAAAAATGGTTCGACCCACCCGATTGGCTTCCAAGCCAGAAATCTGCAAAACGTAGTTAAATACGTTTTGTACCGGTTCATCCTCAATGTCAATAGACACGAGCACATCTGCACCCACGGCTCCCTCTCCGGCACTGGCGTCAGCAAAGGCCAGGTTAAGGTTAGCGGTACGAGCCAGCAGCGTCAGCACCTCGCGGGCCGTGGCATCCCTCAGCACCAGACGGCGTACGCGCTCGGCGGTACCAAGATCGATAACGTCCAAACCCGGATCAACTTCAGCCACAGCAATGTCACCCACCGGAGGTGGAACAGCCTGGGGCAAAAAGGGAGGCGCACCGTTCAGCGTCGGGGCGGTGACCGGAGTACCGTCAATAATCACCTCGGGATTAGGAACCAAGACATCCGGGGCATCCGGTGACTCTACCTCCGGGGCATCCGGTGATTCTACCTCCGGCGCATCGGGATCCGCCTGGGCCATGTAGGTGGGTAGCAGCGCTTCATCAGTAAAGGTTTCGAGGGTTTCAGGCAACTGACTTGGCTGCGGAATGGCGTTGGGTCGAGTATCAAGGCTCACCAACAGGCCCTGGCCATCTACTTTTTGTAAGTCGGCAATCGGGGCATTTTCAGCTCCTTGGATAGTTAACCGTACGGTATTGTCGTCAAGGGTTTCTAGACGAATCGACTTGATGGTAGGCGTGGGATTTTGTTTGGTGTAGGTCTTGGTGCGAGGCAGCGCTAGCTGGGCATTGGGAATATCTGCCTGCAGCACATTGTCCCGATTGACGGCAAAGAATTCAGGAGTGCCGCCATCTTTGGTGGAAAGCAATAGCTCCATGCCCGTTTTCGTGGCGTTGAGTTCAACGTTTTGAATAGACGTAGCAGCGGCTTCGGCCGATTGGGCCGTCAGGACGCTGAGGGCTCCACCGGCCAGTAGACTTCCAAATTTGCAAAAACGTTTCACAGTTCACTCCTTCTTCTTAGTTAGCGGATGTCAGGGCTTAGGGATTGGGCTCTAGGGAAATTGGGCCAGGATTCAGGGCGAGCAGAATTTGTCTACTGAGCCTCAGCGGCTTCGCCCTCGGGAACCGGGGGTGGAGCAATTTCTGGTGGCGCATCTGGGTCCCCAGTTGGGATCAGTGCATCTACTTGAAATGTAGAGTTTATGCGCTGTTTTGGCTGGCCTACGACCTGGCCTTGATCATTGAGAACGGTTTCAGTTACCGTCTCACCAGCGGCAAGGGAAAAGTTTTGGAGCAGCAACAGCGGCTCCAATCGCTCGACATTGCTCAAAATCGCCTGGGTCTGAGCAAAGTCTCCAGAAAATTGAACATCGTAGCTTTGGCGTTTTAGCTTGTCATTGACCTCTTCGCCCAGACTGCTATCTTGAACAACTATTTCACCACTGGGGATAAACCGCCTCAGCTGGGCCTCGATGATAATTGGGGGAATATCCCGCGCGATAATCTGATTACGAGCGGCAGCAATATTAGCATTGCTGTTTTTGATCCGCTGGTTAATATCTAGCAGCAGGGTATCCATAGAGGATTCGTCTGCAAACAGGGAATAGACATTGCGTCGCTGGACTAAAGCAGCGTCTCGCTCGGCTTCGAGCTTAGCGATTTCCTCGAGTTCTCTGGATTGGTTGGCCAGCTGATCCTCTTTGATGGCAATGTCGTCCCGCAGTTCCTGATTGGTCACACGGACCGGCTGAACGAACCGTTGAAACAAAAATATGGCTAGACCAATGCCTGCGATCGCAGCCAATATACCCAAAATTCTGGGGGTCAGCTCAACACCGAAGATAACAGGATTTGACGGCTCATCATAAAGGTCATCCTCGGCTGGGATAAAGTCTCCGCTTAGGGTCATTATTCGAGCACTCCTGTTTCTAAAAGGGCTTTTAACCTGGATGAAAGACCGACGGATGCCTGCTGATTTTCAAGTTCCGCCAGCAGCCGATCAAACTGGTCGGCAGATACACTCTGGATATTGCC
>JBCCAQ010000247.1:0-8000 GCA_039814735.1 Cyanobacteria bacterium P01_A01_bin.15 | reverse complement strand
TTATCCAACCAGTGGACCTATGCTCGACGGGTACAGCACAGCTATGACCTGATTGTTAATTTTGCCTACGACTGGCTGCCCTTTTACCTCACCCCCTTTTTTGATATCCCCATTGCCCACTTTGTCAGCATGGGCTCCCTGAGCGACGTCATCGACGACGCGGTCATCCAGGTCGGTGAAAAATTTCCAGGGACCCTGGGGGCCTATACCCAAACCCAGGTAGATACCTTTCCCGCAGGTCCCACCTGGCAGCTGCTTAGCAGTGCCATTGACCTCGGTCAGTATACCTATTGTGATACCCCTGGCCCGGAGCTGGTATGGCTAGGGCGAATCTCTCCAGAAAAAGGGCTAGACGATGCGGCCGCCGCCGTACAACAGACACAAACCCCCCTGAAAATTTTGGGCAAGCTTGAAAACCCAGAATATTGGGATACTATTCAACGCACCTACCCAAATGCTCCCCTCGACTATCTGGGCTTTGTCAATACCCAACGGCTCCAGGCCATTGTCCGCCGCTGCCGGGGGCTGCTCATGACCCCACGCTGGGTGGAGGCATTTGGCAATGTGGCCATTGAAGCCTTAGCCTGTGGTGTGCCGGTGGTGGCCTACCGGCGAGGGGGGCCTGCTGAAATTGTCAGCCATGGTAAAACTGGGTGGCTGGTGAAACCCGACAGCGTTGGGGGGCTGGTTGACGCTATCCAAAAGCTAGATCGTATCAGCCGCTACCACTGTCGTCAGCAGGCAGAATCTAAGTATTCGCTACCGGCCCTAGGCGAACGCTTTGAACATTGGTTTGGGGCCATTCTCCGGCAGTCTGGCTGAGGTCGCGTGTCTGCCGGTGTGACACGGATACAGGCCCCGGTCTTTGCAATTCTACGTCCTCTTTTCCCTTCCCATGATCTCTATCCCCCTATTAGAAATCACCCAGCTGATCGAGCGACTAGCGGATTACCCTGAGGCGATGCGATCGCTCCAGGAAATCGAAGACTGTGATGGTGACCTCAACGATGCGGCCCTATCATTAGCCCTCAAGGCAGGTCTAGAACCCACCGAAAATGATGGTTGGCTCGAAGGATTTGCCAAGCGCTATCGACACATGGCCTGTCTGCCAGAATTTCGTGCCGATCTGAGGGCGCAGCAGGCCGTCAGTTTGGCGCAGCACCTCACCGCTAATAGCCAGTGTCCCAATCTATTAGCGGTGCCCGTCGCCTTGTATATCAGCAAAACCGGCGTCGATACATTTTGCCAGAGTTTTGATAATAGCCGCGTGTCAGCCGAGTAGGGGAGCTGCGATCGCGATGACTGGTCAATTTGCCCATAAAGCAACTTTAATATGGGCACGGGCATCCTAAGGTGGGCGATTTGGATCAGGCTTAGGTCTATCAGTCCATACACCGCCACGGCGGAATTTGATATCTACACCGTGTATTCAAAAGCATTGGCATCCATGGGGATGTCATACTCTCGTAACAGACACATCCATCACGTATAGGAGCTTTGTAATGACCCGCTCAATCGCTCGTGCCACCCATGTGACCCTTACCACCCTAGAGGGGGTACCAGGCAAAGAAATTATCGAGCACTACGGCCTGGTTCAAGGCAGCACTATTCGCGCTAAGCACGTTGGTAAAGACATCCTGGCGGGGTTTAAAAATATCGTTGGTGGTGAGCTAAAAGCCTACACTGAGCTGCTGCAGGAATCTCGGAAAGAGGCAGTCAACCGCATGGTCATGCAGGCTGAAGAGCTGGGGGCAAATGCCGTCATCAATATTCGTTTTGCCACCTCCTCGGTTGCTCCCGGAGCGGCTGAGCTCTTTGCCTACGGCACCGCTGTCAAAGTGCGTTAGATCTGTCCAAACCTATATAAAACTATGGGTCAGAGTAATTACAACTAATACGATGGAACAGATTATTATTTTTCTGATTTTGCTGGGGGTGGGCTACTTTCTCGGCAACCGCCGCGAGCAAAAACATTATGAAGATATTAAGCGTCGCGAAAAGAGCACCCTCCATGTACCGCTCATGAGCTGGGGTGCCAAACAGGAGCTACCCTATGCCCATGATGCCGAAATGTTTGTGGGCAGTGTAGTCGTTGCCAACGACTATTTCAAAACGGTGTCAGCCAGCTTACGCAACCTGGTGGGCGGTCGGGTCACCGTCTATGAAACCCTGATCGACCGAGGGCGGCGCGAAGCGATGCTGCGCATGAAGGAATCCGCCATGGAGTGGGGCGCTTCCCAGGTGATCAACGTCCGCTTTGAAACGTCTAATATTGGCGGTCAGGGGCAGGCGGCAGGTGCGGTTGAGATTATGGCCTACGGTACTGGGATTCGCTAGTTTCTTTGCCTGCAATGAAGTACACCCCAAGAGAAATGACCAGCGAGGTCAACATTACCCCGGTCCATCCGCTGGTGAATTTTGGCTATCTGGTGGGGACAGTGATGGCCGCCGGAATTGCCATCTATGTAGGTCTGGGGGTGGCCGCCACCCAAATTGCTCTGCGCATGGGGCCAGCGATGGAAGCCAAAGTAGGGGATGCTGTTTTTAATAGTCTATTTGCTGAGGCCAATCTGCTAGAGCAGGATACGCGTTTGGACTATCTACAGTCTCTGACGGAATCCCTGCGCAGCGAGGCGCTGCTGGAGCGCCCCGACATCACGCTGCATATCCTCGATCAGACGATTCCCAATGCCATGGTGAGCCCTGGGGGTCACATTTTTGTAACCACGGGGCTGCTGGACGAGCTTGAGACCGAAAATGAGCTGACGTTTATTTTGAGCCATGAGCTAGGCCATTATGAAAATCGAGATGCCCTCCGTGGTCTAGGCCGCTCGCTGGTGCTACTGAGTCTAAACGGACTGCTGGGCCTTAGCGGTGTGCAGCTGCCCTCCGTGTTGACGGGGTCCTTGAGTCTGGCGGATTTGCACTACAGCCGCGACCAGGAGCGTCGAGCTGATATTTATGCCATTGAGATCATGCACCAGCGCTACGGTCACCTGGGTCATGCCCTCGGTTTTTTTGAGCGGTTGAGTGCCGAAGAACTGGACCTAGAAGCCCTTGCCCGCATAAGGGAGTGGCAGTCTACCCACCCCCTTACCCGGTCACGTATTGAGGACCTAGAGGCGCTGGCCAGCGAGCGAGGGTGGGCGCTGGAGGGAGAGGCCACCCCCATTCCAGAGGGACTGGGTCGTCCTTGAGGGTTATAGATCCAGATATCTGTATAGGGCATCTACCTTGTCTTGACTGGGGGATTGCTTGTAGTCACGCAGATGGTGGATCAGCCCGTCTCGGGTGACATGGGCAAAATGGGGCGCTACTAGCTCTGCAATCTGAGTGCTGATAAACAGCCCCTGGAGCAAGGTGGTGATATTGGCCGGGCGACGTGTCTGGCTAGCACCGCTAAAGTCAATCAGTACGGGGCCATGGGGGGGGACCAGGGCATGGTCCGTAATGCAGCGCAGTGCCCCATGGTCTAGGCCAAGTTGATCGAGGCGGTGGGCCTGCTCAATGAGATGGCGGAGGGTAGGACGCATCTGGTCCGGCGGCCGCCGTAGCCAATCGACCAGTCTGGGACCGTCCACATACTGCATCAGCAAAAAGTTATCAGTGCAAGTGACCAGCTGCGGCCCGACGCCGACGCTATTGGCCAACCGCAGAGCGTTTCCCTCCGCCTGCAGCGTGGGATGGGGAGCATGGGTACGACGAATTTTCAGAGCCAGGGTCTGGGCAGGTGGCCCCCCCTGTACCAGCAACACTAGCCCGCAGTAGCCCAGCCCTAGGATATTGATTCCCTGGGTCTGCTTGGGACCAAAGTCGTAAACGCCTTGGACAGGGTGGGTTTGTAGTTCAGCCCAGCGGGTCTCTACACCATTCCCAGATGGATAGGCCAGTATCCTCTGTCCCTGGGGACTCTGGCAAAAGGTCGCTATGTCGATGGGCTCCAAAGCAGCTCAAACCTGGGCGCACAGCTGGCGAGCCAGGGCTACGGTAAAGTAGGTCGCCTCGCCAGCATCCCCTGCCAGTATGGTAAACGGCGTTTCAGGGGTACCCAGATCGCTGAGGACGAGCCGCGCCCCGGTGAAGTCCTGGGCGCGGGTATACTCATTGACGGTGACTACCGTCTTTAACCCCGTTGGTGTGGCCGAGAGCAGACCGTTGTTAGTGTCTTCAAAGGCCAGACAGCTATCGGCAGGCAGGTCCAGGTGCTCTAGGGCGTACTCGTAGATATCGGGGGCAGGCTTTTTTTGAGGGACCATGTCGCCTGCGGCAATCACATCAAACCAGCTGAGGCTTTCTGCACCGAGGGTGTTTTCTAATAGGGCCTGGACATTAGCTGGGGTGGTGGTAGTTGCGATCGCAAGTCTTACCCCCACACGCCGTGCTTCCCTTAGCAGCCGTTCTACACCAGGCCGCAACGGGATCTTACCCGCCGCCGCATACTGCTTGTAATACTGAGTTTTGGTAGCGTGGAGATGCTTGATCAGCGCATCGAGATCGTCAAAACCAGCGGGCAGCTGAAAATCGCTGAGATCGTCTTGCACATAGGCCCGAATCCGCTCCTTACCGCCAGACACCTTGAGTAGCCTACCGTAGAGTTCCGGTGTCCAGTCCCAGTCGAGACCTGTATCAGTAAACGCCTGGTTAAAGGCGGGGCGGTGGCCGTCCCGTTCGGTTTCAGCCAGGGTTCCGTCCACATCAAAAATTAGCGCCTTGAGCTCTGCCACAAATTTCTCCCGTCGATTGCCTAGGGCTGATTTTACCGTCATTGGGAAAATTACCCATAGACCCTAGACAACATTTACGGTCTGGGGTTGTCAATAGCTTGAATAACTAATTCGTAAGGCTTGCTACAAACACCGATCTGGTGTGCTTGATATGTTTAGGTTGAATGACAGGTGCGGTGTGGCCCAAAGGATACCGTGATGGCTGTCCTGGAGAGCTTTCATCCGACACAACTGCCGTTCATGCCTACTGAGGCATTTCTCGAAGCGTTTCAATAAAAGCCCAGCCCTAGGGTTGAGCTTTTTTCTTTTTAGATTTCCGTTTTAATAGCCTCGCTGGCGATTCACCTGGTTTAGTAGCGGCTGACCAGCGGCTAGCCGCTGGTAGTTGTCAACAATCTGCGGCGCTACTGACCCTGGGTCGGTCAGGCTGGCAATGTGGGGGGTAACCCTAATTTTAGGATGGGTCCAAAAAGGATGATCTAGGGGCAGGGGCTCCTGGCGAAACACATCTAAACAGGCCCCACTCAGGCGGTTACCATCTAGCAGTGACAGTAGGTCGGCCTCAACCAAATGCTGTCCCCGAGCCGCATTGATCACATAGGCTCCCGGTGGCAGCTGGCCCAGGGTATCTGCATTGAGAATATTCTCAGTTTCGGGGGTGAGCGGCAACAGACAGACAAGAACCTGGCTGGCGGCTAAAAAATCCGCCAGCTGCGGCCAGTCGGCAAATGTGTGCACACCGGCAATCGATTTTGGGCGGCGGGACCAGCCTACAACCTGGAACCCCAGCTGGCCCAGACGAATGGCTACGGCACTACCAATTTGCCCCAGCCCCATTACCCCCACTGTGACATCCTCCAGGTTACGGGGCTGTCGGGGCTGCCACCGTCGCTGCTGCTGCTGCCGCCCATATCCAGGAAACTGGCGCACGTGGTTTAAGGCCGCCGCTAGAATATAGTCCCCCATCTGACTGACCAGCCTTGGATCGACGATCCGCACCACAGCCACCGGGTCGGGGATAGAGCTGTCCTTTAGCAAGTTATCGACTCCGGCTCCCATGGAGGAGATCACCCCTAGGTTAGGGTATTGGGCAAATATCCCCTGGGGCTGAGCCCAGACCAGCGCAAATGTTATGTCGGCCTTACTGTCATCGTCGGGCCACACCCGCAGGTCGAGTTCTGGGGCAATGGCCTGGATCGCAGCTACCCAGGGTGTGGCGTCTTTGGTGGGACAAATTAAACTGAGAACCATGGTGCTAAGACGTCTGTAAGCCTGGTTCTTTAAATTTGGTGTAGCAAACAGGCGGTTGGGAAGATTAGATATTCGATAAAAAACAACTTCCAAACAAACTGGTAAAACTCTCTGTAGCTGAGCTTTGTCGGCTCGTTTTTGTCTAGCTGGCTCTGATGGCTTAAATACCAAAAATAGACTAGCGCCAGGCTATGGGTAACCAGTAAAAAACCAGTGTGGGTAGCGGGGATAAAACTGGCGGCAATTATGAGGCTGATGTAACAAAGGGTCAACAGCCACCACACCAGCTTAAAGACCGTTGCGGCCTCTAACGCATCAATGGATGTTGTGGGGCGATTTCGCAGACCTTTTAACAGTGCGATCGCGCTGCTAAACGCCATCACCACCAGGGTCAGCACCCACACGCGTCCGGGCACCTGGGGCCGCAAGCCCAACTGGGTAGACGCATGGAGAAATATCCCCAGGTTCACCACAACGCCCCGTACCAGGAGCTTGCAACATGAACCCAACAGTGGAAATCGTTTGAGCTGTAGCGGCGGTAGTGAATAGGCGGTGCCAATCGCCAAACTCAGCCAGACCGTTACCAGCAAATAAAAACTTTGGGACACCACCGCCAGCAGGATCGCTCCGCTACAAGCAATGCCAACTAACATCTTGGCCTGGGGGCTAGAGAACTCCCCAGAGGCGATGGGTAAATAGGGTTTATGGACGCGATCGGCCGCGACATCCGCCACCTGGTTGAGACCCACAATGTAAATGTTGGTACACATGCACACCAACCAGGTGAGCCAGAGGGCACTCACCCCCTGCCAAACGTGAAATGTCCCCGGTGACAGACCCAGCGGATGACGCTCCGCCCAAGCAATGCCAAATAGACCCAAAACACTGAGGCTGGTGCCCACAATCGTATGGGGTCGAGAAAACTTCCAGAATGCTTGCAGCCAGGGAATTGGGCTTTGGATTAAATTTAGGGACGGAGGGCTAAGTGCAGATTTAGTCATCGGCATGGGGTGGGACCTCTTAAATCACCATGCCGAGTTTTTCCAAGGCCGTCAACAGATTCAGAGCATTGTTGAAATGCTTAACAGAAGTGCTAAACATTTGTATCACCGTCGGCACGGCTCTCATATTGGGCCGGTGTAGGTGTGCTCCATGCCACACCATGAGGCACCTCTCACCCCCCATAAAAAACTGTCAAAGCGAACGTCCTTTCATCTCATCGATGTCCAACAGACTCACAACGACTCCAGCAATGGGGATTGCTAGAAACAAACCCAGCAGTCCCCCAATCCGCACCCCGACAATCAGGGCAAAAAACATCACCACAGGATTGATGTTGAGAGAGTCTCTCATGATGTGGGGCAACAGCACATTTTCCTCAACCTGCTGTAACAAAACGCAGGTCACCACCGATTGGATGGCCACACCTATGCCTTGGGACAATAACAGCAGCCCCACTATGCCGACACCCAGGGTGGCACCGATGCCAGGAATAAGGTCAAATAGCCCCGCAATAACCGCCAGAACAAGCGCGTAGGGAATCTGTAACAGCCAAAAAACAACAAAGGTAGACAGGGCAAAAAAGATCGACAGCAGCAGTCGCCCCCAGAAAAAGCCGAGAAGATTTTTTTGAATGGTCAGGGTCAGATGCTGCTGCTGCTGTTCAGGTATGGCTCTTAGGGTCAAGCGCCAGAGACGGGGACCGTCTAGCATCATAAAAAAGGTGACCACGGTGATCAAAATGCCGTTGATAAAATTCTCAAGCAGCCCCTGCACCAGACCTAACCCAGAACTCAGGAGCAGTGCTGCCTGTTGCTGAAGCTGTTCCCCTAGGGTTTGTAAGTCTACCTGTATGTTCCACTGCTGCAGCGTGGTTTCAATCCGTTCTATCAGCGGCAGCACCGAGTTGAGAAAGTCTGTACCGTTGTTGAGGAGGCTCTGCCCCTGGGCAATGACGGCCAGGGCTAGGGTGGTGACACCACCGCCCACCAGCACCAGGGCCACCATAAAGACCACCAAAACAGC
>JBCCAQ010000157.1:0-12957 GCA_039814735.1 Cyanobacteria bacterium P01_A01_bin.15 | reverse complement strand
CTCCGCTTAGGGTCATTATTCGAGCACTCCTGTTTCTAAAAGGGCTTTTAACCTGGATGAAAGACCGACGGATGCCTGCTGATTTTCAAGTTCCGCCAGCAGCCGATCAAACTGGTCGGCAGATACACTCTGGATATTGCCTGCGATGGTGTAGTTGACCAGCTGGGTTGGCTCATCTCGCTGGGCATCACCGGGACAGCGACCCAGTACATCCCCACCCAGGGTGGAGGTGTTGAGTTTGACCGTCTCACTTTCTAAAAAGGGTGAATTTTTTAGGGTAAGAACAAAGTCATTGACATCGTCAAACGAACAGGCGGTGCCGTCGATGCTGAGCCCACCGGCTTCTGGGGTAACGGGAGTTCCACCGGCTTCTGGGGCGACGGCCTCCCCCGCTGTTTGGCTCACCTGGGTGAGCTGAGCCCGAGTGGGAATCCGATTTTGGATGTCTTTGATAATGGCCGACCAGGGTCGAATTTTAGTAAATACCCCCGCCAGAGCACGACTTTCCGCCCGGGCAGCTGCCGTTTCTCCCCGAATCCGCTCGACCTGGGCCAGCTTTGCCTGTAGCTCCACCAGCTGGGCATCGAGCTCGGCTTGCTGTTGCCGCAAGGTCGATTCCTGATACTTGAGGAGACCAAAAAAGCCACCCACACCGGCCAATGCCGCCACCATTACCCCCAGACCGATCAGGATCGGAGTGCGATCGCTAACCGGCTGCTGAATAACCGTCGACTGGGTCGCTAAAGCAGGGCGCTCCTCGCGATCATTGAGAAAATTGATATCAACGCTATACATGTCCTAAACCTCCCGCAGACCCAAACCAAGAACTGTTGCCAGCCCAGGCCGCTGGGCTTCAGAAATCTCATCACCTACCTCCAGCGATAGGGCCTCAATCGGATCGATGGGGCTAGCTGGCAGGCTCAAACGCTGGGCAAAAAATTCATCCAGCTGACCAATGGCGCTGCCCGGTCCCGCCAGCAGCAGCTGGGCAACTTCCATGTCTTCCCCCTGGTTAAGATAGAAATCAATGGAGCGACGCAGCTCGTCGGAAAGCTCCCCCAGCACCCTCAGCATGGCGGCTGTCCCTGGATTGGTACCACCGCTCATTTGCGGTGCCCCCATGCTATCCATGGGGGCAGCCGGTACGGTCATCCCCTGCAGTAGCTCCGTATTGCGAGTTGGGGGTAGGTTCATCGCCCGACTCAGGGCGCTTTGAATCTGAAACGTGCCAATGGGGACGGTGCGTGAAAAATGGGGTATGCCGTCAACAACAATGGAAATTTCTGTGCTTTCAAACTGAATATCAACGATGGCGGCGGCCTCTTGGGGCGTAAACTGCCGGAGCTGTTCACGGATAGTCCGAATCAGCGCAAAGCTGCTGGTTTCCACCACATCCAGGGCCAGCCCCGCCTGCTGAAAGGTTTCCATATAGGCATCGGTCACCTCTTTTTTGACCGCTACCAGCAATACCTGCACTTTTTCAATGCCATCTTCATCGACAAAGAAACCCAGTTTTTGATAGTCAACATCGGCTTCTTCACGGGGAAAAGGCAGATACAGGCTAGCTTCTTGATTGAGCACCATCTCGCGCAGCTCGGCATCATCTAGCTCCGCTGGCACCGGAATTACCCGAGTAATGGCTCGACCTGGCACAGCCGTTGTCGCCCGTTTTACCCTGAGCTTGCTTTCCGTCAAAGCTGACCGGATAGCATCGGCCATCGCGGCCGTATCAATAATTTGACCCTCTTCAAAAATACCCTCCGGAATCTCAGCAGAGGCGAGAGTTTCTAACTTTAACTTCTGGCCTTGCTTCCGCAGTCGAGCCACATTGACCCGTTCGGGCGTGAGTTCTACACCAACGCCTGGGGGTTTTCTTGAAAATAACGACTTTAGACTATTCACAGCGTTATCCGGTCACAATATTATCCGGTCATGGAAGGCAATTTAAGTTAGGCGGAGCCTAAAATTTTGGTCTTATTTTTTGCTAACGCATCGTACACAATTTGTGCGGGAATGGCTAGCTATCGCCATAGCATACAGAGGTTGGTGTCAATATTGCCCTAAAAAGCTAAGAAAACGTACTTTTTTTGATTTGATTTTTTGTTCCTCTAAAACAGAAGAAAAAAATCAGCTCTCAGCAAAAATATCTCCGTTGGCGTCCCAGGTGAACCTCCATTTTGATAACTCACTTTTTCTAAGTCAGCCTAAACGGCTTGGAAAAAGCACATGATTTTTTACGAGCGATATTACACGCAATTGGCTAAATTGAGCACACGATTTCTAAAAAAAATTGATTTTTTATTGAACAATCATGGTGAATGTGGCAAATCAACCTGAAAATGTCGTCTGGGGCACACCCCTTTCAAGCTACAGTCAGCGACTGCTGCTATTGGGAGCCGGAGAGCTGGGTCGGGAGGTGGCCCTAGAAGCTATCCGGCTGGGCATCGAGGTGATTGCGGTGGATGCCTATGCCAATGCGCCCGCCATGCAGGTGGCCCACCGCTCCCATGTGCTGAGTATGTTGGACAGCCACAGCCTCAGACGGGTCGTAGAGCAGGAGCGTCCCACGCTGATCGTGCCGGAGGTAGAGGCCCTGGCAACGGATACGCTAGTGGAGCTAGAAGCGGAAGGCTATCGGGTGATACCCACGGCCCTGGCCACACAGCTGACCATGGATCGTGAGGGAATTCGGCGACTGGCGGCGGAAACCCTGGGACTGCCGACGTCTCCCTATCGGTTTGCTGGCAGTGAGGCAGAGTATCGAGATGCGATCGCAGCCATCGGTCTACCCTGTGTTGTTAAACCGGTGATGAGTTCTTCCGGTAAGGGTCAAAGCCTGGTCAAAACTACCATCGATGTGGATAGCGCCTGGACCTATGCCCTAGAGACCGGTCGCGGTCAGGATGCACGGGTAATTGTCGAAGGGTTTGTGGAGTTTGACACGGAGATTACGCTATTGACCATCCGCTCCCAGTCGCCTGAGGCCCAACCCATCACCCACTTTTGTCCCCCCATCGGCCACCGCCAGGAGGACGGCGACTACCGCGAGTCCTGGCAGCCCTGCGCCCTCAGTGCAGAGACCCTAGCCACGTGCCAACAGATTGCCAAAGCTATCACCGACGCCCTGGGCGGTGTCGGTCTGTTTGGGGTAGAGCTGTTTATTTCTAGCGATCCAAACTCGGCCCAAACCGTCTACTTTAGCGAGGTCAGTCCCCGCCCCCACGACACGGGCATGGTGACCATGGTGAGTCAAACCATGTCGGAGTTTGAACTGCACGTGCGGGCTATCCTGGGGCTGCCCATCGGTGAAATCAAACAAATTGGCCCCGGTGCTTCCGCCGTTATTCTTGCTAGAGAAACCAGCAATCAGCCGCAGTTTAGCGGCGTGGCGGCGGCCCTAGCTGTACCCACCAGTAAGCTGCGGCTGTTTGGCAAACCCCGCGCCTACAAACACCGGCGTATGGGGGTAGCCCTAGCCCTGGGAGACAGCGTAGAAGAGGCCCGCCGTCGAGCCAGGGACTGCGCGGCAAAGGTGACGGTACATTAGCCCCCAAGTTAGGCCCCCCATTTATGACCGTCTTGGTCTACAGTGGCTGACACATCCCACAACCAGTTTTGAGCTACCCGGTTCAAGCCACAAAAATCACCATGAGACTGTTTTACCGTCGGCATTTTTTATCACGCATGGCAGCCGGGGTCGCTGCTGGGGTAATGATTGCGGTAGCAGGCTGTGGCGGCGGAGACCAACAGTCTGGCCAACAAGAGGTGGAGTTTTGGACCATGCAGCTGCAGCCAAAATTCACCGATTATTTTGACCAGCTCATCACCGATTTTGAGGCGGCCAATCCGGATGTGGATGTGGTCTGGGTGGATGTGCCCTGGGCCGATATGCAAAGCAAGATACTGACATCGGTGTCAGCGGGCACCGCCCCCGATGTGGTCAATCTCAATCCTGACTTTGCCTCCCAGCTAGCCAGTCGTAACGCCTGGCTGCCCTTAGACGAGCGGCTCAGCCCCGAACAACGGGCGGTCTACCTGCCCAAAATTTGGCAGGCAACAACCCTTGACGGCGACAGTTTTGGCTTTCCCTGGTATCTCACGGCGCGGGTCACCCTGTTTAACACCGAGCTGTTGGCCCAGGCAGACATCACCGAGCCCCCTGGCACCTTTACGGAACTGGCCGAGGCGGCCCGGCAAATCAAAGAAAAAACGGGCAAATACGCCTTTTTTATCAGTTTTGTGCCAGAAGATGCCGCCGATGTGCTGCAGTCCTTTGTTCAGATGGGGGCCACCCTGGTGGATGCGGATGGCAACGCCGCCTTTAATACCCCAGAGGGCAAAGCTGTTTTTCAATATTGGACCGATCTTTACCAGCAGGATCTGCTGCCCCGAGAGGTGCTGACCCAGGGACACCGCCGCGCCATTGAGCTTTATCAGGCGGGGGAGATTGCTCTGTTATCCTCTGGAGCCGAGGCCCTCGACAATATTGCTAACAACGCCCCAGATATTGCCGCCGCCACCGAAAGCGCCCCCCAAATCACAGGCGACACTGGCAAAAAGAATGTGGCCGCCATGAACCTGGTGGTCCCTCGCTCCACCGATGTTCCCGACGCAGCGGTCAAGTTTGCCCTGTACATCACCAACAGCGACAACCAGCTATCCTTTGCCCAGGCGGCCAATGTGCTCCCCTCCACGACGGCAGCCATAGATAGCACCTTTACAGAAGTCGCCGCCGGGGCCACCCCTGTAGAAACCGCCCGCGCCGTTAGCGCCAGCCAGCTAGCGGATGCCGAGGTCCTGATTCCAGCCCTTGAGGATGTTAAAAAGCTCCAAAAGATTGTTTACGACAACCTGCAGGCCGCCATGCTAGGCGATAAGACCGTGGATGAGGCCGTGGCCGACGCGGCGGCTGAGTGGGACAATCGCTAGCCGGTTGATGCAAACCGCCTTAAAAATTCGCCAATTAGATAGAGGGACCCACAGAATATCACTGGAGTTTCTGCCGTTTTTGGCTGCTGGATCGCCGCTGATAGCCCCTGTTCTAAAGATGGGTAGGTCCGACAAACCGCCAGCTCCGGACAGACCGCCTGGGCCAGCTGGGCTAGCTTAGCTGGCGCTGCCGACTGATGCCCCGGTACGGGCACCAGGTGCAGACTGTCGCCTGGTCGCAACAGGGCTGTAAAAATATCGCGATGGTCCTTGGTGGCCAGCATCCCCATCAGCCAGGTAGCGGGCCGGGCCAGCCGATCGACGTAGCGGCGCAGCACCTGGGCGGCGGCGGTATTGTGGGCACCGTCTAGCAGCAGCGGTCGACCTTGCCAGGTATGCCACTGTAAGCGCCCCGGCCACTGGGTTTGGACCATACCCTGCTGAATGGCCTCGGTGGAGATGGACCAGCCCTGCTGCTGGAGCAGCTGGAGAATTGCGATCGCAACCCCACTGTTTACCCGCTGATGCTCCCCCAGCAGGCCCGCATCATAGGTAATCAAAGTATCCCCCAGGCCGCTTCGCCATGGCCCAGCGCCAGCCGCAGGCTCCACCTCATACAGCGGGCAGTTTAGCTGCGCGGCCCGCTGTCGTACCACCGGATCAGCCTCCGGCGGTAGCGGCCCGATCACCACCGGTCGCCCTGGTTTAATCACCCCCGCTTTCTCCCGAGCAATATCCGCCAGGGTCGGCCCTAGACGCTGCCAGTGCTCGCGGCTGAGGGAGACAATCGCACTGACCAGTGGCTCCGGACATACGTTCGTTGCATCCAATCGCCCCCCCAGCCCCACCTCAATAACGGCAATATCTACGGACTGAGCCGCAAAATACAGCCAAGCAGCGGCGGTAAAAACTTCAAACTGAGTGGGTGTTTCTGGGTCACCAACGCCAATAGCCGTCGCCACCGTCGTTAGCTGGTGCCACAGGTCGGCATCGGTGATGGCCTGCTGATTGATACAGATCCGCTCGTTCCAGTTCACCAGGTGCGGAGAGGTGTAGCGTCCAACCCGATGCCCGGCTGCCGTTAGCACCGACGCCACATAGGCACACACCGACCCTTTCCCGTTAGTGCCAGCCACATGCACAATCGGCACCTGATTTTGAGGATTGCCTAACCGAGCGAGTAGCGCTTCAATCCGCGATAGCCCCAGCTGCACCCCAAATCGACCGTAGCCCGCCAAAAAATCATCAATAGGGGGTTTAGAAACATTACCCATGGCATTGCGAACAGACATCAAAACCACACGGTCGGGAGGGGACAGCTGCCCCCTCCCGACCGTAAAAACTTCCAATAAATTTTAGTTGCCCTAGACGGCTTCAGAGTTTTTCTCGCCGGTGCGAATACGAATAACCTCATGCACGGGGCTCACAAAAATCTTGCCGTCACCAATTTCGCCAGTGCGAGCCGCCGCAATCACCTGATCGACAATGGCATCGACCTGTTCGTCATCAACAACAATCTCAACCTTGAGCTTTTGCAAAAACTCAACGGTATACTCCGACCCTCGATAGCGCTCGGTCTGCCCCTTCTGACGACCAAAGCCCCGAACTTCAGAGACCGTCATCCCGACGACACCCGCATTTACCAGGGCGATTTTAACCTCGTCAAGTTTAAACGGACGAATAATAGCTTCAATTTTTTTCATGCGAATTTATAGCTCCATACACCGGACCAACGCCTGGGCCAACATACGATGTTTAGCGGTTTGCGCAGACAAGCCACCGTATCAATCGCTACGGTGTCACCGAACGGCTGCGTAGTCAATTTTAAGCGATTGTGGCCTAGCGATCGTTGAGTAACGGACGCATGATCAAAAATCCTGCCCCGAAAGCCGTAAGGATAATGACGGCGATGGAAACAATCAGCCACAGGGTACCGAGATTACTGCTGGCAGCTGGGTCAAGGCTGTAGCGACGATTTTCCCCCGTCTGCTCAGTAAAGAGCTTGGATAGCTCACCTGATTTTGGTTTGGGTCGCACCCTAGGCCTCGCCTCTGAAATCGGTTCAGGCCGACGCTCCTGGGGGAGTAAATCGTAGCGGTCTGAGGGGAGGGCGGGCATGTCTGCCTCCGCCGGCTGGGTGACCCCGGCATGGTGACCCAGCTGTAGGGCTACCTGCACCATTTGATGGATGTTTTGACGTAGGAGGTGATTTTGCTGATTGAGGTGGGTATTTTGGGCGCTCAGTGAATCCACCATGGCCTTGGTGGCCTGTAGCTCGGCCGCCAGCTCACGGTATACCGACACAGGGACCGAGGGGGCATAGCTGGGGTCCGATCTCATCGGATTCCTCGCCGAGTCAGCATCATAGGAAGGATTCATAAGCAGTTCCAAAACTCTCTAAATAGAACACAAGTTTAGCGACCCCGTACCTATACTGTTGCTAAAGGAAACCTTTCAAACAGCTAGCCTAAAGCAGGCAACTACCCGTTCGGGACGTTCAAATTAGAGCAACGTCGACGTCATTCGTCAAGTGCCTACCCTAAATTCTTGGAATTATTGGCCGGGGTTAACGGATCAAACGAATTGCTCAAAATGCAGTGAGGCACGCCTGCGTTTGATCAAATACGTTCCTGGTAGGGTGCACCGATGGCCAGATTAGTTGTACCCTCTTTTTTCAAAAATCACCAGCTTATTTTTTTATCGACATCTCAACCATGGCTGATACCCCCATTCCCGCCGATGTTAAGTATGGCGAACGGGCCATTGAGGAAAATGCGCTGATTACCTTTCCCAATCCGCGCCCTGGCAGGCGGTATGACGTCAATATCACGCTGCCAGAGTTTACCTGTAAATGTCCGTTTTCTGGCTATCCCGACTTTGCCACTGTTTATATTACCTACACGCCCAATGAAAAAGTGGTAGAGCTAAAGGCGATTAAGCTTTACATTAACGGGTATCGCGATCGCTACATTTCCCACGAAGAATCGATCAATCAGATTATGGACGATTTTTTGGCCGCAGCCGACCCGCTAACGTTCAAAATCAAGGGAGATTTTCAACCGAGGGGAAATGTACATACGACCGTTGAGATTGCCTATGCCAGACCGGATACCCTTTAAAAACCAGACCCCGGCTGTTTGAGAAAGGCCAGTTCTGCCTCGGTGCTCTGACGCCCGAGGATGTCATTGCGATGGGGAAACCGGCCAAACTGGTTAATAATCGCCCGGTGGCGATGGGCATAGTCTAAACAATGGGCCAGCTCCGGTACCTCTAAAACCAGCACTTTGAAACACTCTACAGAACGGTTTTGGTGGGTCAGATTCTCGCTATGCTCAAAGGGCATATAGAGAAACAAGCGTTCCACCGGTAACATCTGGGCGTCATGGCCTTGCTCTAGGGCCAGCTCTGCTGTCGCCAGGGTCACGGGGTCAGCCGCAAAGCTCTGGGCAGTGCCCCGAAATATATTGCGGGCAAACTGATCGAGCACGATGATCCGGGCCAGGCTCTCTTTGGCTGTTTTGCGCCATATATCGGGGGGCGACGCTAGCATAGTCCAGTAGAGAGCTTCAAAGCGTGTCGTAATCTGGGCGTCAAATTTGGGATCTTTACGGAACCACTGCTGGCGGTAGTCACCGGCGGGTGAGCCAAACCAAAAGTCCAAAACTGACTGGCTGTGGCCAACGGCTGAGTCCATGGGTGTTTAACTAGTTAGAACGCGAGGGAAATAGACAATGTCATCCATCTTTTCAGTCATCTTTGCTGTGGTGCTGGTGGTGGCAGTGTTTTGCTGGCTAACGGGGTATCGATTGCCCCTGCGCTTTTCAGTTCCTTCGCTACCAACCGGTCCAGCGGGTGTGCCCCGGGCAACTCGACAGCGGCTGATGCGGTTAGTTAATGGTAACCAGGCGGTGGCCACGCGGCTGGTGCAGCGGGTGCGATCGCAAAATCCTGAGCGGTCCGAGCAATGGTGTTGGGAAAAAGCCATCTATGACATTGAACGCGATCGCAGAGCCTAACCCCGCATTTTTAGCCAGGCTCCCGAATGATAAAACCGCCACTTACCCAGGACCGATGTGTAAGTTTTGACCAAAATCCAGCAATTATTGAGACACTTAGCCGTCTATTTGTACATACCTCATCGTTTCTTGATTTAAGACCGGAGTATTCCAAGGTAGCTTAGTCATTGGACCAAGGGCCCCCATGTATTGTTATGCTCCGTCCAGGCAGCCAACCTTTGCGAGGGGGCTGCAAATTGGGAAGTCTAGTTACGCAACCATGTCTTTCACCCTGTTGACATATAGGGAGGCAGTCATCCATAAACTTAGCTAACTGTCACACTCAGCATATCGAAGCACCTTATTAAAACCTTCCATAGTTTTTAGCAATAGCAGCACGATATCAGGGGCTATTTACAGAGCTACCATGGCCCCGCTGGGTATGAATGCGTTAGCCTAAACCACCCGACCTAGGTTTACCAGAGCTATCTACTAGCAATTTTATAGATAAGAAAAAGGAAGCTAACAATATGACACAAACTAAGCGTGCACTTATTACAGGAATTACCGGCCAGGATGGGTCTTATCTTGCAGAACTTTTATTAGAAAAAGGCTACGAGGTCCACGGTATCATTCGCCGAACCTCAACCTTCAACACCGACCGCATTGATCACATGTACGTCGACCCCCATAGCGACGATGCTCGGTTGTTTCTCCACTACGGTGACCTCAACGACGGCACCATGCTCCGCCGTATCCTTGAGCAGGTTCAGCCCAACGAAGTTTACAATCTTGGGGCCCAATCCCATGTGCGGGTCAGCTTTGACTCCCCAGAATACACCGTAGATACGGTAGCCATGGGGGCCTTGCGTCTCATGGAAGCCATTCGCGACTACCAGCAACGTACGGAGCTAGAAGTGCGCTTCTACCAGGCAGGCTCTTCTGAAATGTACGGCAAGGTACAGGAAATTCCCCAGAAGGAAACCACTCCTTTCTATCCCCGCAGTCCCTACGCCTGTGCCAAAGTCTATGCCCACTGGCAAACCGTTAACTACCGCGAGTCTTACAACATGTTTGGCTGCAACGGTATCCTGTTTAACCACGAGTCGCCTCGTCGGGGTGAAACCTTTGTCACTCGTAAAATCACCCGTGCCGTTGCCCGCATTGTAGCCGGTCGCCAAAAGGATCTTTACCTGGGCAATCTAGACTCCAAGCGCGACTGGGGCTATGCCAAGGACTACGTCCGCGCCATGTGGCTAATGCTGCAGCAGGAGCAGCCCGGTGACTATGTCGTCGCCACCGGTGAGACCCACACCATCAAAGAGTTTCTAGACATCGCCTTCAACTATGTCAACCTCAATTGGAATGACTACGTCAAATTTGATCCACGCTATCTACGGCCTGCTGAGGTAGATATCCTCATCGGCGATCCAACCCACACCAAGGCCAAGTTAGGCTGGGAGCCATCCATTAATTTTGAGGGCCTAGTCAAACTGATGGTCGACGCCGATTTGGAAGCCATCGGTCTAGAGCCCGTCAGTAAACAGTCGGACGCAGCCACCGTACGTCAGGCCATTGCAGGTGTAATGTCCTAGGTTCGCTGAACCTGTCAGGCGACTGACATCCCAACTAGCTCAATAGGATATGAATGCCTCCTTTAGAGTCTGTCTTCTATGGGGGGCGTTCTATTACTATAGGGAAGACCCTGTTTGGAGTGTGGTCTACTCTCCAAGCTCAACCAAACAGACAAAAGCATGGCAGACGAGTCGACTCCTAAAGCCTCTGCGGCAAAGCCCGCCGATAAAGCACCTGCAAAAGCTAAGAAAAAAGAAAAGCCACCCAAGTTGGAAGATAAGCCCTTTGCTGAATTTATCGAGCAGCACTTTGTGCCTGCCGTAGAGACGGCACTGACCGAGGAAGGCTTAGAAGATTTACAGATTTCCTTTGAAACCCAGCCCGTGGGCGTCATTGGTGTAGACAGTGACAGCTATCCCCAAGTCATCGGCTACTGGGCCAATAAAACCCGCCAGTTCAATATTGCCTTTCTAGAGGAAAACATTAAGGGCGATAAAATTTTCTTCTGCGCCACTGACCGGGCCACCCCCAGCACCATAGAGCAATTTATGGGAGATGAGCGTCGCATCACCCTAGATTTGATGGTCCTTTTTCTAATCAAGCGCCTCCAGGGCCAAAAGTGGCTCAAAGGCAATTAAATATGGACGAGGCAACACCGCCCATCCCCCCATGGAGTCAGTCCCCGGGGTAGGCAGTAACCACCCTGGGGTCCTTAGTGAAGAAAGTGCCGAGTCCCCGTTAGAGCCATAATCACACCCAGTTCGTTCGCCGCTGTAATCGAATCCTGGTCACGGATACTGCCCCCCGGCTGCACAATCGCCTTAACCCCAGCAGCAGCAGCCGTTTTAACCGAATCATCAAAGGGAAAAAATCCATCGCTCGCCAGGGTAGCCCCTTGGGCCTTCTCTGCCGCCTGTTCCAGGGCAATTTTTACCGCCCCCACCCGGTTCATTTGCCCTGCCCCAATTCCGACAGTGGTGCGCTCGTTGCTAACCACAATGGCATTGGACTTGACATGTTTGGCCACACGCCAGGCAAATAGCATTTCATCTAGCTCAGTTTCATCAGGCTGACGCTCGCTCACAAAATTCCACTGGGACACATTTTCTTGAACGTTATCCGCCGTTTGAGTTAGAAATCCGCCCGCTATGGGCCTGATTGTCTGGCTAGGACCGCTCAATAGGTCCGGTGATACCAATACCCGCAGATTTTTCTTTTGGGCTAGTATTTCTCGAGCCTTGAGGGCACAGCCCGGGGCCACAACGCACTCTAAAAAAGTCTGGGTCAGGGCCTCAGCTGTCTCAATATCGATTTCCTGATTGAGGGCAACAATGCCACCAAAAGCTGACACATTGTCAGCGGCAAAGGCACGCTTGTAGGTATGGGCCAAGGAATCCCCGATCGCCACACCACAGGGATTGGTGTGCTTTAGCACGGCTGCTGCTGGGCCATTTTCCCCAGGAAATTCGGCAATGATGCGACGGGCGGCTTCAAGGTCAACCAGGTTGTTATAGCTGAGGTCTTTGCCCTGGAGTTTTTCGGCAACGGCCCAGCCGCTAGGCTGGCTACCGGTTTGGTACCACACGGCAGGCTGGTGGGGATTTTCACCATAGCGCAGGGTCTGTTTTTGGGTGCCGCTGAGGGCATATCGGCTGGAGGTGCCGTCTGCCTGGGCGGTCAGGTAGGTGGCAATGGCCTGATCGTAGGTAGCAGTGTGCCAGAAAACTTGGCGGGCACAGTCGGCCCGGAACCCTAGGGATGGCTGACCACCTTGAGTCCGCATTTCACTGAGATAGGGCTCATACTGGGCCGGGTCACACAGCACCGTCAGATAGGCATGATTTTTAGCAGCGGCGCGAAGCAGCGTGGGACCACCGATATCAATTTTTTCGATGGCCTCAATCAGCGTGGTGTCTGGGTTCGCGACGGTTTGCTCAAAGGGATAGAGGTTGACGACAACTAGGTCAATGGGACGAATGTCATTGTCGGCCAGGTCCTTTTGGTCGCTGGGGTTATCGGTGCGGGCGAGGATACCGCCATGGATGCGAGGCTGGAGAGTTTTGACACGGCCACCCAGGATTTCGGGAAAGCCGGTGTAGTCAGAAACTTTGGTAACGGCGATGCCTGCTTCAGTGAGGGTGCGGGCGGTGCCACCGCTGCTAATAATATCAAAGTCAAATTCCGTAGTGAGGATTTTGGCTAAATCGATGATACCGGTTTTGTCAGATGCACTGAGCAGCGCCAAACGTTTCATGGGATTTTTGTGTTCTGGGGTGTTTAACCTTACTAGGGTAGATCGTGAAGGCATGTTTTTTCGCCCCCCAGATTTCCAATCCTAATGGACAACCGTACCAAATTTGAACCACACTGCACCCAGCGGTTAAATAGCCAAAAACTGGGTGACCACTTGGCGGAAACGTTAGAGGTTTCACCACTAGCATTTGATGAACTGATTATT
>JBCCAQ010000252.1:0-7860 GCA_039814735.1 Cyanobacteria bacterium P01_A01_bin.15 | reverse complement strand
CCACCGTCACCACCATGGCCGGTGTCGTAATAATGGTGTACAGCCGCTTTTCCATGATGCTGTACTGTTTTTTCAAAATGCTTTGGGCCGGTTCAGTCTCCATATCAGCTTCGACATGGTAGATAAACAGCCGTGCCAGATAGAAAAGGCCCGCAAACCAGGCCACCACACCAAAGATATGAAATGCCTTAAACCAGTAGTACGCCATGATTTGAACAGGGGGGCTAAAGCGAAAGATAGCGCTATTTTTCTCTAGCGACTATTCTCCCGTAAATACGGGTGCTTTGAGTGCCAACACCAGCCTTTGTTACGGCCTTGTAATGATTGATCCGGCTCATCCAACTGACATAATGACGTTGGCGCTTATTCATCAGCACACCCCATGCAAGTCGATTGGCAATTGGTCAAACCCTACGAAGACATCCTGTATCACAAGGCCAACGGCATCGCGAAAATTACCATCAATCGCCCTCAGAAACGCAATGCCTTTCGTCCTAAAACCGTGTTTGAACTATACGAGGCCTTTTGCGACGCCCGCGAAGATACCACTATTGGTGTTGTACTCCTCACCGGGGCCGGTCCCCACACCGATGGTAAATATGCCTTTTGTGCAGGCGGCGATCAAAGCGTTCGGGGTAAAGCAGGCTATATCGGCGATGACGGTATCCCCCGGCTAAATGTCCTTGACCTGCAGCGTTTGATACGATCTATGCCCAAGGTGATTATTGCGCTGGTGGCAGGCTATGCCATTGGCGGCGGGCATGTGCTACATCTGATTTGCGACCTCACCATTGCCGCTGATAACGCCATTTTTGGCCAAACCGGTCCTAAAGTAGGGAGTTTTGATGGCGGCTTTGGAGCTAGCTACCTGGCCCGCATCGTGGGCCAGAAAAAGGCCAGGGAAATCTGGTTTCTCTGTCGGCAGTACGATGCCCAGCAGGCGATGGACATGGGCCTAGTCAATCATGTTGTACCCGTTGACCAGCTTGAAGCCGAAGGTATTCAGTGGGCGCAGGAGGTGTTGCAAAAAAGCCCCACCGCCATCCGCTGTCTCAAGTCAGCGTTTAATGCTGACTGCGATGGTCAAGCCGGTCTACAAGAACTAGCAGGCAATGCCACGCTGCTTTACTACATGACAGAAGAAGGTGCGGAAGGAAAGCAGGCATTCCTAGAAAAGCGTCCGCCCGACTTTAGCCAATATCCGTGGCTACCGTAGACTTGCTCCGCCTTTATTGAACCTTCGTTAGAGGGGAGAAGCACACAAACAACGCAATGAACTTGGTAGTGATTCTCTTTTTTAGCCGCCTTTGTAACGGCATAAAATTGCACGCCAAATAGTTAGCCTTTAGGTGTTGGTATGGAGCGACCGCTCAGAATAATTTCTTGGTGGCGGATAGCTGTATTGGCCACTTCCCAAGGAAAGGTAAAGGATTGAAATGATTCTGGAGAGATCCGATCAATATCTAAATCAACAACAACTTTTCTGAGGATCTCTAGGAGTTGTTGTCTGAGGTTTTGTAGTTCCTCAAAGTCTTGGGCCTGTTCTATTTTTTCAATCAGGTCCAGAATTTCTAGGTTGTAGCGATCGGCGCGATCTTTTTGATTGCGGATTAGCCACTGACGCCCCTGCCACAGGCTAGAGCAGAGCAGAATACCAATGGACATGAGTAGGCCAATGGATTCGGCGTAGGTGACTAAAAAACTAGGATTATCTTGGGTGTAGTAGGCGCGGGCACCTTCATGGAGGGGAAACCCTAGATTTTGGCTAACGCCCGGTGACTGAATATTGGCGGTGCGAGGGTTGACGCGGATCAGCTCATTGCGATGTTCATAGAGAATACGAGTGATGGCCTTAACTACATCGGGATTGACATTGACGTTGGCAATGAGCAGCGCGCTAACGGCTACAACGGGTAAATCTTGGGATGGGATGGGAGCACCGCCATCGTAGCTGCCCTTGGGGATAACGGTGGACCTTAGGTAGGGCTGGGTCAGCTGTAGCGCCCCAATTTGATCGATGGGCACCAGTTTAAACTGGTTGGTAGCCAGCAGCTCGGTGACGCTGCTATTGCCCAGGCCAATGATGCGAAATAGGGCGTCGACGCGGCCTGATTGGAGGGCAAGATGGGCCTCGGTAGCGGTCATGGGACGAAATTGGAAATCATCTTGGGCGAGGCCATAGTGTTGGCTGAGGGGCCAAAACAGATTGTAGGAACCGCTGCCTTCGGGCATGAGGGCAACGCGCTTGCCCCGTAGGTCTGTGAGGGTGTTGATATTGGCGTCCCTGGCCGCAATCAGGTGAAACATTTCGGGATAGAGCTGGGCAATGGCGCGCACATTGGGCTGCACCGGGGTGTCGTTTTGCACCAGTGCAAAATCAACGGTGTGACTGTGGATGTCATCCATATTTTGGTTAGAGCCGGGGGACTCAACCACTTCAACTCGAATTTTAGGTTCATTGGCTTCGACAACCTGGGCAATGGCCTGGCCAAAGGCGTAGTATTCCCCCGTGGGGCCTCCTGTCGCGAGGTGGACGGTGTGGATGCGGGTTTGGTCGTGGATAAGTTTGGTGATAGATGCGATCGCACCCCCCACACTCACCACAGCCACTAACCCCAACCCCCAACGCCCCAGCCTACCCATGCTACTATCTCCCTTTATTCGAGGCTAAATCCGCCGATAAAAAATCAATAAACTGTCGGGCGCTGCGGCCCGATCGGCCATTGTGTCGCGTGGCCCACTGTTTGGCGCGGTAATCCAACTCATCTGGCGGCAATTTCACATCAGCCTGCTGCGCCAGATGATGCACAATCCCCAAATAGGTTGGTTGGTCAGCCGGTTCAAACGTCAGGGTCAGACCAAAGCGATCGCTAAAAGAGAGCTTTTCTTGGACCGTATCCCAGGACTTGAGCTCATCCGCCTCGCTGGGTCGAGGCCGATCGGCAAAAAATTCTCGCACCAGATGGCGGCGGTTAGAGGTGGCATAAACCACCACATTTTGAGGACGTCGAGTGATGCCACCTTCTAAAACCACCTTCAGGGCCTTAAACGCATCATCGTCCTCTTCAAACGAAAGATCGTCGACAAAAACAACAAACTTTTGCGGATGGTGACGCAGCTGTTCCACAATGACTGGCAAGTCGTGGAGGTCTGCCTTGGCGACCTCGATCAAACGCAGCCCACGATGGGCATATTCATTCAGCAAAGCTTTAACTAGGGACGATTTACCAGAACCCCGACTGCCATATAGCAAAACATTGAGGGCATGAAAACCCGTCAGCAAAAACTCAGTATTTTTTACCAAGGTAGCTTTAGGGCCGTCGTAGGCAGCTAGCTGATCCAATCGAATGGGGTCGGGTTGCGGCAGCCCCGATAATTTGCCCTGCTGCCAGCGAAAACCATGAAACCGGCCAAACTGACCAATGCCCTGACGCTGATAGTAGTCGGCTAGCTCAGAAATCCCGTTCGACCACTGTGCGGGCAGGTCAATGGGCAAGGACTTAGGGACGAGGGACCACGCCACGGGAGCTGTCGACAGCTGACAGGCCGTTTGCACCCACTGACTGATATAGCTCGGGGGCAAGGTATACAGTCCTTGGAGAATCTGCAAGTCGTGGCGAGCCGCTGTCATCAGCGGCGCTGGTAGCTCAGCCAGCGGACGATGCTGGGCTGCATAGGTAAATGCATTATCAGCCAGGAGCAGTCGATTTAGAATGTGATCGCCCCAGCTTTTACCCGTGCGAGCCAGGGTTTGAAACCAGTGTCCATAGGCGGACAAACATTTGGACCGCTCATTGGCCACCCCCTTAATGGTGCTTAGGGTATTTAGAAGGGACAAAAACGCTTGACCCACATCATCATCAAGAATGGCCTGATAGAGTAAGAGCGAGACTACCTGTAGCTGACACTGGGCAGCCGTCTCTATGCCGAGTGCGTTCCCAAGTTCATTCATTTTTTCGCTCTATGTCATTAGGACTTATCATCGCACTGATCTATGGCATCCTCGCCATCGTCGGTGGCATCATTGGCTACCTAACAGCTCGTAGCAAACCGTCACTGATTTCGGGCATTGTCAGCGGGCTGCTGCTAGTCATCGGTTCGCTACGAGCGGCCCAAGGCATTGCCAGCGGTCTGTGGGTGGTCAAAATTGTGACGCTGATGCTGGTGGTAGTGTTTATCATCCGTCTGATCAAGACAAAAAAGTTTATGCCCGCTGGACTGATGGTAATTGGTGGAATCGCTACCCTAATTGGGGTATTTGCCTAGGGTTGCTTACGCCTAACCCTGGATGGTCATTAGGTATCAGACGCCCCATATCTAACTTGGCCCCTTTAAAGGGAGCGTCTTTGAGGTTCAGGTGGCTGTCGAGGTCAAGGTGGTTGGCCAATGGCGACAGCTGTGCCAAAGCGGTATTAGCCAATGTGCTATCGGAATAGCAGCCAAACATGATGCTGAGGCCGCAGGCGCGGGCGGTGTGGATCATGCGGCGGGCTTCGGTGAGACCGCCGGATTTCATGAGCTTGATGTTAATGCCGTCGATGTGGGGAGCCAGGGGGATGATGTCGCGGCTCGTAAAACAGCTTTCGTCGATAAAAATGGGCAGCGGGGAGTGCTGTTTTAGCTCGGCCAGCTGGTGGTTGGCGCTGACGGGTAGGGGCTGCTCTAGGTAGGTGACGCCGCGCTCTGCTAGCCAGGTGGCCATGGTTTTAGCATCATCAAGAGTCCAACCGCCATTGGCGTCGATGCTGATTTTGTCATGGGGGCGAAATTCGGTCTGCAGGGCGCTGAACATGGCTTGGTCAGCGGTGAGGCCCGCCGGACTGCCCAGTTTGATTTTGACGGAACGGAGATCGGGGTAGTCGGTATGCCAGCGGCGGATGCGATCGCATGCTTCCTCAGGCGTACTAATCCCCACAGTGACCGCCGTTGGGCCAATACGCTGGCGGTCTAGACCCCACAGCTGCCAAAGGGGCAAATCGACTTTTTTACCTAGCCAGTCCCAGAGAGCGACGTCGATGGCAGCACGGGCAGCGGAGCAGGGGGCAATTTGGTCGAGGCTTTCTTCGATGATCTGGCGGTCAAGGGGATAGTAGAGGGAGATGCCTGCGGTAATGCGGTCTAGGTCTTGGGTGATGGTTTCGGTGGTTTGGGTTTGGTCGCCGATGGAGAAAGGGGTGGCTTCACCGTAGCCGGTGATGCTGTCGGCGGTGATTTGGATAAAAAGGTTAGTGGATTGGGAGCGGGTGCCTCGGCTGATGGTGAGGGGGACTTTTTTGTGAAGGGTGATGGGGTGGTGGGTGATTTGCATGGATTTTTTAGGGGTTGGGACTAAGGTTATCTCGAATAGCGTGAGACTCTGTGTGGGGCTGCTCCGAGTTCGCCTGGAAGTAGTCAAGTTATCCCAAGTCGCCTACGGGGCTTAGGGTAGGACGTCGCCTACGACCCTCGTACCAGAAGATTTTGACAAATAGCAAAGTTGGCTGAGGGCGATCGGTGAAGCGATTTAGAGTTTTGCGCTCAATGGGCTGGATTAGATGCAAAACCGGCTGCTTGGGGTCCCTTCGAGTTCCCCAAACCCCCTGAGCAGGGTGGGAAGGCCACCCTACAACCCCCTAAAAATGGTTGCATTTTCCCAGCTTACGGACAGGGGAGTGATCGGTGAGGTGAGTTTTAATTTTCTGTGACGCGTCACAGAAAATTAAAAAAGCATAGGTTATCTCATCCAACTTCAAGTAGTTTTTTCTCCCTTCTCTAAAGATGCTCTTTTGGAAGAACGCCTCTAAACCTAAAAGGGATCACGCCCTTTTACGGTGTGGAGCGAATGCGGAACAGCGTAACCACCCCACCAGCCCCCATGCAATTATTAGAGCCATCGACCCAAATACTCATGTGCGAGGGGCCTGGGGACCTCAACGTCCCCAGATCCGGGGAAACCCCGATTTGCTTAGATTGGGTAGCTTAGATACTTCCGGAGGGGGGAAAGCCCTGAGCAACCCCTTACACCCCCAACCAAATCTCCATAGGCAGGCGTACCCAGCGCGGCTGCCTATAGGCGGCAGTATCACCGGCTTTGCCCGCCAAGCCGCATTGGATTGCTTTAAGCAAATAGCAACGGTGCATAGTTGACTATTGCAAAGTTGTTTTAGATGCAATCCGAGTACGTTTTTTAGCTTTTTCTGTTAGGTTCTGACCGGTTTGTAGCTGCGTAATATTCTCCTGTAGGACGGTGGCAGCGTTTTGGTCACCCATTTGGATAGCCGTTTGGGTAGCGGATTGGAGCATGGTAATAGCTCCTGTGCGATCGCCTGCCTGTAGCTTTGTCTCAGCAATCTGAGTTTGACGATATTTGGCCAGGGTCAAAATGTATTGCTGCACCTCGGGATCCATCTGGGGCTGGTATGACGTCTGAACAGCAACATCAACAATGGCCCTATCGGTGGAGAGGGAGCTGCCAAAGGCGGGATCGTCATACTGAATCTCAGCATAGGCGATGGCATGGGTGCCCACCGACAGCTGAGAAATGTATAGGGTGGCAAGGATAACGCGGGGAGTATTGGTCATCAAATCCCCCAGCCGGACGATGGCCTGCTCACCTTCACGGCGAACGTCTAGTTCGATGGTTTCGGGTAGTACCTGGGCGATAGGCTTAAGCTCAGCTAGACGCACCTGGGGCTGTAGCGTCAGTACCAGATAGGCATTTGTCAGGCTGACGGACTGGGCACGGCTAAACAAACGGCTAAATTCTTGAATAGCCGTGTCAGGGGATTGAATATAGGCCAGGCTGCCATTACCCGCATCGGCTAGCTGCTCTAGGACATCTTGATTCCAGCGCTCGCCAAAGCCCAGGGTGCTAACGGTCACGCTGTAGCCGACGGCCAGCTGAGCCAGCTTTTGACAGCGATCATTATCGCCATGCTCGTTTTCGCCATCAGTCAAAAGAAAAATTTGAGAAACGGTACCTGTTTTACCTTTGGCGACCTCTTCGATACCGAGCTTGAGACCTTCATCAATGGCGGTGCCGCCACCGGCCCGGATACCCTTAATGGCCTGTTTAATCGCATCGGGGTCAGTGACCGCCTGGTTGGGAACCACTAGCTGGGCCTGGTGATCAAAGGAAACAACGGAGATCCGGTCTTGGGGGGACAGACTATCGATGATCTTTTTGGCAGCCGTGCGGATTGTTTTGATGGGGGTACCGCCCATGGAACCGCTTTGGTCGAGAATCAGGCACAGGTTTAGGGGAGGGCGCTCGCTGCTTGCCGCCTGCACCGCAATGGCCAGATGTCGCTGGCTGTTTTGAGCGGTATCTAGGTTGCGATCGCTAATGGACCACTGCACGTTAACGTTCATAGATTTTTCTGCCAATGGTGGCACTGTTAGATGGTTTTGAATATTGGCTAGATGCGCTGTCCCCAAATGCCTGAACCCGAGGCATAGTTCCCCACAGTAGTGCTCTAATTTTAGCGAGCTGCCGCCGATCAAAATGATGTGTGGCATACTGCGATCGCGCTTATAGATATCAAGATCAGAGCTACAACCCCCGATCGATAATTCCTAAACAAGCGTGGTACGGTTCTCGCGAACGGCGTATCGCCAGCCCGGTTTTTATAACCAAGGACAGGCCAAAGGCATGGGCGGGTATCCCCCAAGCCCTTGGCCTGCGAGCTTGTTCAGAGCAAGTTACACTAGGCGTCAGTAGCCTGTGACATCACGGGCTGATGTATAAAAATGTTAAACGGTGAACAGCTGACACCGCAGAGGACTAACTGGGTCTATGAGTTCTAATATCAAAGCCGTACAGGCTCCTTACTATGGCGGTGACGCCGCTTTTCGCACCCCACCCCCCGATTTACAATCGCT
>JBCCAQ010000402.1:0-2348 GCA_039814735.1 Cyanobacteria bacterium P01_A01_bin.15 | reverse complement strand
TCGACGAAACTTGATGCGCAGCGATCTCAGCTGGTCTGGACCAATGACAACCTGCTCGGTTTCCGTGAGTGTCCGCAACAAAGAGTGTAATATATCCCGACACATTTTTTGTAGTCCCTGACTAGCGGATTGCCCCACGGTCTGATGTTTGTGGTCAAAGGTACCTAAATCAACCTGGGCAATGCGTTTGAGGGCCACATTGCGATATACCTCCGCTAGCAGCCCAACTTCCAGCCCCCAGTTGGCCGGAATCCGTGTCGTCAAGGCCAGGTCGCTGGTCAGGGCAAACTCCCCCGAGAGTGGGTAGCGATAGGCTGACAGATAGCGCAAATAGGGCTTATCACCCCACACGTCCATCAGGGAATTGAGCAACGGTGCAACAAATAGCCGGGTCACGCGCCCGTTGATACGGCGCGGATCGCCGCTGCTAAGTCGGGCGTAGTAGGCTTTGGTAAAAGCAATGCCAAACTCAGGCTCCAACAGTGGAAACAGCAGCTTGAGGGGATAGGAACGGTCGTAGGTAATAATGTCAGCGTCGTGCAGCGCGATCGCACCCGCATGCACTGTGGCCACGCCCAGCCCCAGCCAGACGGCCCGGCCCTTACCTCGATGTTTCAGGATATCCAGGCCCCGCTCCTGGAGCTGTTTTAGCAGGGCAATGACCCGTGGGCCATTCTCCCAAATGATGTGGGTGGACTGGGGTAAGGGTCGAAAAAATTCGACGGCTTTAGCATATTGCTCGACCGTGTCGGCATAGAGGCTGACAATAACAGTGTTTACAAAAGCACAATCTTTGAGATGGTTACGAATATTGGTGAGGGCAGGTCGCTCCAACTCCTCATACAGGGATGGAATCAAGACAGCCGTCGGCGTGTCGCGGGTAAGCTCACATGAGCGCGCTTCCAATCGCGATAGATCGCAACCAAAGTCATGAATTGTGGTAATTAGCTCCTGCTTGTAATCCATCGGATACTAGACACCCATATCGTTTCAGACACATCATAGGGAAAAGATTAAAAAGAGAGTGTCCTCAAAGCTACAGCAAAATTTTGCCATGCTGTATGCTGGATCTCTAAAAATCTTCTGCCCGATCCTTGAGCGCTTAAAGCACCAATATGCGATCGCATCGACAGCCAAGTTTGTCGCTACTGGTTTTAGCGCAGCCAGTTTTTCAAACGGGAAGCAACCTGAGGCCGTCTCAGCTTACGCATAGCCTTGGTTTGGATCTGCCGAACCCGCTCGCGAGACAGGTTAAAAATGCCGCCTACCTCTTCTAAAGTATGGGGTTCACCCGTCGTCAGACCGTAGCGCAACGAGATAATATCCTTTTCTCGCTCGGTAAGCACCTCAGTCAAAACATCAGAGATCTCCTGGCGCATCATCGACTCGTTCATCCGAGACTCAGGCGATAGGGTACTGCCATCTTCTAGCAGCTCCATCAGCTCCGTGTCCTCCCCTTTACCCACGCGGTGGTTTAGGGAAAGAGACTTGCGGCGGACCTGCTGCAAACTTCGCAGCTGCTCGGGGGTTAGGTCTAGCTCTTCGGCTAGCTCTGCCTCGGTAGGAGTACGGTTGAGCTGTTTTCGCAGTTCCCGCTGGGTTTTCTTGAGCTTATTGAGCTTTTCAACAATGTGAATAGGCAGCCGAATTGTCCGAGCGTCGTTGGCAATAGTGCGGGTAATCCCCTGGCGGATCCACCAGTAGGCGTAGGTAGAAAACTTATACCCCTTGTCGGGGTCAAATTTTTCGGCGGCCCGATTTAACCCCAAAGCTCCTTCCTGAATCAGATCTAAAAAGGGCACACCGCGATTGAGGTAGCGCTTAGCAATGGAAACCACCAGTCGCAAATTGGAGCGAATCATCTTGCGCTTGGCGGTACGGGCATACTGCAGACGATGCTGAAAATCGGTCTCGCTACAGTCCAAGGCGCTGGCCATTTCTGCCCGACTGGGGGTGCGCTTTAGCTCCTCGGCCATTTTTTTGGAAAGGGCATCAACATCGGCCAAAAACTTGACCTGACGAGCCAGCTCAATTTCCTCATCGGCTTTGAGCAATGGATAGCGCGCCATTTCTTTGAAGAATGCCCCAACGGCATCGTCAGCCAGGGTCTTTCTGTAGACAGACGCCGTTTCAGCCGTTAGCTCAGCCCCCGGATCGGCGGTGGAGTCATCATCTGGTTCAGATCCCTCTGAACGTTCCCAGCCAGGAGCATTGGATTCTTCATTAGGTTGACGACTGTCAGACTGGGGTTTGGGAGTTTTTTCGGCCTCAGTCCAAGGTTCAATCACGACTGTTTCGGAGGAGTTAACAGAAGAAGCCATAGTTCCGAAAAAGAGTTCTTTGTCTGG
>JBCCAQ010000258.1:0-7613 GCA_039814735.1 Cyanobacteria bacterium P01_A01_bin.15 | reverse complement strand
CTCAATGACAGCTCACTAAAGGCCATAGCCGCTTCTATATCTGTTGACATTTCCCTAAACCTGATACGGCGCTGCTCCAGCCTGACAGATGTTGAGTCAAAAACAAAATCCAATCACAAAAAAAGAGGTTGTGTCTGGCAGGCACCGTCTAGGTAGAACCTCTAAATGTTCCTGTAAAGCCAAAAATTCAGCATTCTTACTGATTTTATCAATTTTCCTTCATCACGTTTCCCATGTTATCTCTAGTCAGCCTTATACTTGTCACAACAGCATATGTTTGGTGCATCAGTAGAAAAACGGGGGACGAGAGGCATAGCCCTCTCAGCGAGTCAGTTTAGTCCACATTCTTATAGAGTCCGTTTTAGGAACGCCCATAACATCATGCAGACTACCTTTGAAGTTTCCCAGAATTGGGGAGACGGGTTGGTGGGTTTTGTCACCATTAAAAATAGTCAGGCCGCCAGCCTTGAAAACTGGCTCTTCACCTTTGAAACTACCTTTGAAATAGAGACCTACTGGGATGGGGAAATCGTTGCCCGTGATGGCAATCTCTACACCGTTCGCTCCAAAGGCTGGAATTCAAAGCTAAATCCTGGGGAGAGCACCCAGTTTGGCTTTGTGGGGCGGAAGGCAACCTCCGATCGGCATCAGGTGACCTTTATTCCCTCTGGGCGTTCGTCTGGGCGTTCGTCTGGGCGTTCTTCAGAGCCGATGGCGACGATGGCTCAAGGGTCTGCGGCCGTGGAGTCCGTAGAGTTTGCGGTGGCCAATCAGTGGGGGAATGGATTTGTCGGTGAACTTAGCTTTACCTATGACGGTACTCAGCCGATAGAGGCTTGGGAGCTACAGTTTGACGCGCCCTTTCAGGTGGTCAACGTTTGGCATGGAGAGCTGGTAGGCCAGGGTGCGGGGCGCTACACTGTCCGCAATTCTACCTGGAATGGCACGCTGCTGCCGGGGGATACAATCACCATTGGTTTTAAGGCCAGCGGTCCTTCTGGCAATGCACCTACTAACTATTCCTTTAATGGTGAGGCCGTTGCCGCTACTCCAGGTGAATCGGTAATTCTGGATCTGCCAGAAAAACCGCCGCTGCCCGAGATTGTATCGCCTGGGCCGCCCCTGACTGAGCTGCCGCCGCCAGAGCCCCCCCTTGACGAGCCCCCTGTTGACGAGCCCCCCGACGCTCCGGCCATGCCTGGGACCCCATCCCCCAGCTATGGCGAAGTGCTGCAAAAGTCTTTGCTATTTTATGAGGCCCAGCGCTCTGGGGACCTCCCCGCAGATAATCGGATTGCCTGGCGCGGAGATTCGTCCCTAGGTGATGGTGCCGATGTGGGCCTCGATTTGACCGGTGGCTATTACGACGCTGGCGACCATGTGAAATTTGGTTTCCCCATGGCTGCGAGCATTACCATGCTGAGCTGGGGCGTCATTGAATATTACGATGCCTATCAAGCCAGCGGTCAGCTGGATGAGGTTTTAGATGCGATCGCATGGGGAACGGACTACTTTCTCAAAGCCCACATTAGCGATGGTCAAGCCACCCAGGCGCTGTACGCCCAAGTGGGTGACCCAAACCTCGATCATGCCTATTGGGGACCACCTGAGGACATGACGATGGCGCGCCCCGCCTACAAGATCGATGCCGACAACCCAGGCTCTGATCTAGCGGCTGAAACGGCGGCGGCTTTAGCGGCTGCATCAATTGTGTTTCGCGCGACCGATGCGGCCTACGCCGACCGGCTGCTGGACGATGCCAAACAGCTCTATGCCTTTGCCGATGCCCATCGCGGCCGCTATTCCGATAGCATTCCCGAGGTCCAGGACTTTTACCGGTCTTGGAGTGGCTACACCGATGAACTTGCCTGGGGAGCGGCCTGGTTATACAAAGCCACAGGAGAGCAGCCGTATCTGAGCCAGTCCCAGCAAAACTACCAGGGGCTTAACCCAGGCTGGACCCAAAACTGGGATGACAAATCCTATGGCACAGGCATCTTGTTAGCTCAAGCTACCGATGGGCAGCAGTATCGCACTGATGTCGAGGGCTGGCTTAACAACTGGCTAACGGGCGATATCCAAACCACCGAAGGCGGGCTGGCTTGGCTAGATCAGTGGGGCTCCCTACGCTACAGTGCCAACACGGCGCTGCTGGCTGGAATCTACAGCGATACGGTGAACCCGGCCCAGGGGCAGTACGATGAATTCTCCCGCCAGCAAATTGATTACATCCTGGGAGATAATCCGACTCAGCAAAGCTATGTTGCTGGTGTTGGGGCCAATTCCCCGCAATACCTACATCATCGGGCCGCATCCGGTACGACTGATATCAACGATCCGGCTCCTAACCAGCACGTGCTGTACGGTGCCTTGGTCGGCGGTCCCAGCTTAGCCAGCGATACCGCCTATATGGATGAGCGGACGGACTTTATTAGTAACGAGGTTGCCCTTGACTATAATGCGGGGTTTACAGGGTCCGTGGCCAGGCTCTATGGCCAAGCAGGAGGCGCACTCTTGAGTGATGCTGCCCTGGTGGGGCTGTCGGAAGCCGCATAGTCGACAAAAGAGAGAAAATAGGAGAAAGCCTATCTCCCTATTTCAAATATCATCGTCCTACAATAAACCCAGATATCGTTTGATTGATAGGTGGACAGGTAGGCGATGATATTTGAGTATATTTTTAACTTTGGCAATCTGTTTGTGCTGCCGTTTTGGGCGCTGATGGTGGTAGTTCCCAACTGGGAGGGGACTCGCAAGCTGATGGCATCGTATATTCCATTTGTGGTGTTAGCGGCACTCTACGTCTACTGTTTTATTGCCAGCCTTGACCCTGACAAATTAGAAGAATTTGCCAATCCCACCCTGGCGGTTTTGGCAAATCTATTTTCCGATGAAAAGGTGATGACCACAGGGTGGGTGCATTTTTTAGTCATGGATCTTTTTGTGGGTCGTTGGATCTATTTGCAGGGTCAAGAAAAACAGCTATTTACCCGCCATTCTTTGGCGCTGTGTTTGTTTGCCAGCCCCATGGGGCTGTTGTCCCACGTTGTGACTGTGTGGGTTGCGCCCCTACTTAACCGATCCGCCGAAGTGGTCTAGTGCTTCGTGCTTGAGCCGACAGGTTACTCTAGCGCAGGCGACCCTAGCGTAGCGGACATCAGCACGTATTTGTTGCGGGGCTGAAAATTTGCTCGGGCATATAAGCGCTGGGCTCTGAGATTGGTGCGAGCCACTTCTAGATGTAGAGCCCGAATTCCCAGACGTTCTGCTTCCTGTTGAATCAGCCCCAACGTAGTTTGACCTAATCCCTCCCCTCGAAAGTCAGGGCAAATATAGAACTCATCAATAAAGGCATCTCGGCCACCAAATTCGAGGCTATAGCCATAGGTCAGCGCAATGTAGCCAGCCACCTGAGCGTCCTTCAAAATTAGCCAAATTCCTCCCAGTGACGTGTGGGCTAATAGATGGGATAAGGCTTTTTTTCGTTCTTGCTCTGTCATATGGATATCTTCAAATTCGTGGTATGCCCTAACCATGGTGATCAGCTGTAGCAGACTGTCCGGGGATGCTAATCGCAGCGTTAAGCACATGACCTAGTTTGATAGATGTTTGTGGCCAGGGTAACAGGGACCATCGCTTAAGCTCTACCTGGCTCATGTCTGTCTACCATCTAGTAGATAGTTAAACTATAATCGTTAAAACGAATAGGCCGTTCTATCCAGGTGCTCGATGAAACTACATGCGGATTTGCAAGAGCGAGTTGTTATCAAGACAGATACGCTAGCTTGGCAAGACTCTCCTATGGTGGGGGTGCAGCGTCGTATGCTAGAGCGTGATGGGGAAGAGGTTGCCAGGGCCACCTCCCTGGTGCGCTATGAGCCCGGCAGCTATTTTGCTGCCCATACCCACGGTGGTGGAGAAGAGTTTTTAGTGCTAGACGGCATTTTCTCCGATGAGCAGGGAGACTATGGCACGGGTACCTATGTGCGCAATCCCGTGGGTTCTACCCACAGACCCCATAGCAAAGATGGTTGCACCATTTTGGTCAAGCTGTGGCAAATGCAGCCCCAGGATCAGCAGCGGGTTGTTATTGATACCCGCCAGACCTGCTGGAGTCCGGGGCTAGTGGCGGGACTCCAGGTAATGCCGCTGCATACCTTTGGAACTGAGCAGGTAGCCCTGGTAAAATGGGCTCCCGGAACCACGTTTCAACGCCATCGCCACTGGGGTGGAGAAGAGATTTTTGTGTTGGATGGCACGTTTGTTGATGAGCAGGGGGTGTATCCAGCGGGGACGTGGCTGCGTAATCCATCCGGCAGCGTTCATACGCCCCTGAGTCATGAAGGCTGTTTGATCTATGTCAAGACCGGTCATTTAACACCCTCCGTAAAACCCCTAGGGGAGATGGGATGACCCTGCGCCTATAGTTTTGAAAACCTATCCTGGATGTGTCAACGGTGACCGTAGATCTCAGTGGGATGCCTGAGTGCTGGCAATTATGTGGTCCTGTGATTTCGAGAGTTCACGTTTTTAGTGAGTGATTTACGCACATTTACGCGGCTAATCGCACAGGAGACTGGGCATCATTGATAGCAGGGCATCTTGTTTTTAAGCAGTTAAACGCGAAGGTAGTTTTATGATCGTTGTTAAGAGGCCAGAACGATCGCCCCAGGTTATTTTGCAGCAGGTTTTGGATACCCATACGCTGACCCGAAAAGACCATGTCAGATTGTCATCTTCCCTATTGTCAATTGTGGAGTTGACCCCTGGTCAGCGTGAACAGGTTCACCATATTTTTGATGAACTGAGTATGGGCAAGATTCGGCTGGTTGATTAGGACATCCGGGATGATGGTGTCTTTAGCTTCTACAAAAGAGACTGTCATCCAAAGATCTGTTATCCAAAGATATTGAGCTGTGGGTTGGGCGTAGCTTCGGCCACCTTGGCTGGTTTGGTGGATGGACCGCCTTTGCGCAGGCCGACGGCGATTTTGCTATGTTTTTCGATTTGGCCCATGACCTGCTGGGCTCGCTGAATCACACTGGGGGGCAACCCGGCCAGACGACCGGCCTCAATACCGTAGGAGCGATCGGCTCCGCCGGGCTGCACCTGGTGCAGAAATATAATTTGATCCGGCATTTCCTTAACAGTTACTTGGAAGTTGGCCACGTTTTCTAAAAGGGTGGCCAGCTCATTGAGTTCGTGATAATGGGTGGCAAATATGGTGCGGGCGCGGATCTGGGTGGCGAGATGTTCGGCGACGGCCCAGGCGATGGACAGACCGTCAAAGGTGGCGGTGCCGCGACCGATTTCGTCTAGGAGCACCAGGGACTGGGGGGTGGCGTGGTTGAGAATGTTGGCGGTCTCGTTCATTTCCACCATAAAGGTGGATTGACCCGTGGCCAGGTCGTCAACGGCACCGACACGGGTAAAGATGCGATCGCACACCCCTAGCGTTGCCGTCTTCGCTGGGACAAAGCTCCCCACCTGGGCCATCAGCTGAATCAGCCCCACCTGGCGCAGATAGCAGCTTTTGCCACTGGCGTTTGGCCCGGTCAGGATAATCAAATCTGGGATTGGTGGGTTTCTTGGGGGTTGGCCAGAAAGCTCCCCCCGACCAAGACCGGTGGCATTGGGGACAAAAAATCCGGCGGGTAGCGACTGCTCAACCACCGGATGACGTCCCGCCTCGATGGCAAGGGTGCGCCCGGTGACCATTTCAGGTTGGCAATAGTCTTGGTAAATGGCCAGCCCCGCCAGACCGCACAGCACATCGGCGGCGGCCACATTGATGGCGACCCTACGGATCAGTTCGACCTCGTGACCCACCTCGGCGCGCAGGCTGAGAAAAATCTCATATTCGATCTGGTTGATCTCATCCTTGGCATTGAGGATGCGGGCCTCTCGCTCTTTGAGCTCGGGGGTAATATAGCGCTCTTTGTCCGTCAGGGTTTGTTTGCGAATGTAGTCGTCGGGGGCCTGACTGCTCTTGGCCCGAGAGATACTGATGTAATAGCCAAAGGCTTTGGTAAATCCCACCTTTAGATTGGAAATGCCGGTGCGTTCCCGCTCGCTGACCTCCAGGCTGGCAATCCAGCGCTGGTCGCTGCTGACCTGGTCCCGCAGTCCGTCGAGGTGGGCATTGACGCCCTCTCGGATCAGACCGCCGTCGGTGAGGTAAAGGGGGGGACTGTCGACTAGGTGCGATCGCAGCCGTTGACCCAGCTGCTCCAATGCCGGTGGCACCGTTTGCAGTTTGACCAGGTAGGGCGAGTGGGCCAGCTCCATCAGCGCGGCTAGATCCGGCAGCTTTTCAAAGGACTCGGCCATGGCCACCAGGTCGCGACCGTTGGCCGTCCCCGAACCCGCACGACCCGCCAGCCGCTCGAGGTCATAAATTTGCTTGAGGATCAGCTGCAGCTGCTGTCGCAGGGTGCCATTATCCACCAGTTCGCTGATGGTCTCCTGACGCTCTCTGATTTTTTGGACCCTGAGCAGGGGCTGGAGCAGCCAGCGTCGCAGGGCGCGGCTACCCATGGCGGTGGTGGTTTTGTCTAGGGCCCACAGCAGCGATCCGTGAAAGACTCCATCCCGCACGGTTTGGGTGATTTCCAGATTGCGTCGGGTTTGGCTATCGATGACGAGAAATTCTGTGGTGGTATAGGTAGAAAGGGGCTGCAGCGGTGCCAGACTTTCTTTTTGGGTGTCTTCGAGGTAGTGCAGCAGACCGCCCGCCGCCCGCACTGCCAGGGGTAGGTGCTCGCAGCCAAAGCCTTCTAGCGATCGCACCCGATAGCTTTGTAGCAGCCGCTGTTTGGCCTCAGCCTGGGTAAAGGCCGTTTGGTGACGAAAGGTATAACAAAACTGGGTTGGTAACCCGGCTGGCAGGTTTTCGGAGGTTTCCCCCGGTCGCAGTAGCGCGCCTAGGTCCGGGGCATTGGTGGGTACCAGGACTTCCGCCGGTTGCAGCCGCATAAGCTCCTGGGCGAGCGGGTCCATGTGGCTGCCCTGGGTGGTAAAAAACTCTCCTGTGGAGACATCGGCATGGGCTAGCCCCCAGTGTTTATCGGCGAGGACCAGGGCAGCTAAAAAGTTGTTGCGTTTGGCCGTGAGCATCCCCTCTTCGAGGATGGTGCCGGGAGTGATAACGCGGGTGACCTCGCGTTTGACCAGGCCCTGGGCCTGGGCCGGATCCTCGACCTGATCGCAAATGGCGATGGCAAAGCCCTTGTCCACCAGCAGGGTACAGTAGCGATCGAGGGCGTGGTGGGGAATGCCCGCTAGGGGAACTCTCCCAATCGCTTTACCGGCATCCTTGCTGGTGAGCACCAGTTCTAACTCGCGGGCGATTGCGATCGCATCTTGAAAAAACGTCTCAAAAAAGTCCCCCACCCGGTACATCAGTAGTGCGTGGGGATAGGCATCCTTAACCTCCGCATAGTGACGCATCATCGGCGTAAAGTCATCCCGACTGACCTCACGGTAATCGGTGTAGCGCACCGTATGCTTTAGCAGCCGTTCTGGAATATCAATGTCTTGGGCGGGTGGCTGAGCCGGTTGCCGGTCAGGGGCGGTGGCCTTAGATGCAGTCATAGGATGCTTGAACCATGGGG
>JBCCAQ010000326.1:0-4934 GCA_039814735.1 Cyanobacteria bacterium P01_A01_bin.15 | reverse complement strand
CTGGGTGGAAAGTAGCGGTTCGATGGGAACTTTGCCGCGATCGCTATAGGGAACGCTGTGCTGGTAGTCTTCAACACGCACCAGGGCATCGGCTTCATCCAGGGCGGCTACCACCTGTTTACGAGCTTCAAACCGGTCTAGACCTTCAAACTGAGCCGCGTTTTCATTCATCGACCCATCTTTATTCATGATGGTAATCATGGGCAGATTGTGGCGCTGACCCATGGCAAAGTCATTGGGGTCGTGGGCCGGGGTGATCTTGACGCAGCCGGTGCCAAATTCTTTATCTACATAGCTGTCGGCAATGACGGGAATTTCGCGACCGACCAGCGGCAGCGTTAGGGTTTTACCGACCATCTCCTGATAGCGCTCGTCCTCTGGATTGACGGCTACTGCGGTATCCCCCAGCATGGTTTCAGGACGGGTGGTGGCGACTTCCACATAGCCGGAACCATCGGTTAGGGGATAGCGAAAATGCCAAAGGCTACCGTCCACATCTTTGTTTTCGACTTCGACATCTGACACCGCCGACTGGCTGGCGGGGCACCAGTTGACCATGTAGTTGCCACGATAAATCAGCTTTTCTTCGTAGAGCTGGGTAAAGGCTTTGAGGACCGCTTTAGACAGCCCCGCATCCATGGTGAAACGCTCACGGGTCCAATCTACCGATACGCCCAGCTTACGGAGCTGATTAACGATGGTGCCGCCAGATTCTTCTTTCCATTGCCAGGCGCGGGTAAGGTAGTCGTCCCGACTAATGTCCTGGCGGTTTTTATTTTGCGATCGCAGCTCCTTATCTAAAATCGCACTTACGGCGATGCTGGCATGGTCAGTGCCGGGCAGCCACAGCGTATTGCGACCGTTCATCCGCTGGTAGCGCACGAGGGTGTCAATTAGCGCATTTTCAAAGGCGTGCCCCATGTGGAGGCTACCGGTAACATTGGGCGGTGGAATCACCACACAAAACGGGTCCCCACTCCGATCGGGATCGGCCTTAAAGACAGCATTATCTTCCCAAGCGGACTGCCACTTAGACTCGGTTTGGGACGGATCGTACTGGCTCGATAGAGTAGGGACAGTTGCGGTCATTGCCTTAGGATGCCTTGAACAGGGTAAATCGACGCGATTCTTTCGCCGATTCAATCATGTTAGGCCATAACTGCAAAGTCCAGCAGGGCTATCCCAATACACCCAGATAATATGCGATTGCTCCTACAGCTGCTCTTCAAATTCTGGTGTTTCAACAGCGGCACCCTGGTCAGCTTCAAGGGCTTCCTGCTGACGCAGGCGAAAATCCGTAGCCGCCTCACCAATATTCTCATCGGTCTTGCGGCCAAACTCATCAGAGCTGAGCCCATCGGCCCGACGGGTGTTGCTCATTAAGTCGGTGAGGCTCACACCGCTGCCACTAAAAACTTCGTTATTGCTAGCGTCGCCGCTTAGATCATCAAAGCCAGCGTTGGACTGGGCCAGGGCAGGGACGGCGGTAAGACTCAGGAGTACGCCTAGGCCGGTCACAGACGCCAATGTGCTTTTCAGAATGCTTGCCATGGTAAGGGGTGCTGTCAGCTGGTTATCGGTCGGGATTATTCACAGTCTAGCAATTCCATCTGTAGTTAAGGCGATCGTGGTCAATTTTTTGAATTGGCTGGGCCTAGCGGTGAATAAAAAACGTTTGGAAACTGGCTCTGACCATAGCTGCTTTAGCTGAAATTTGAAGGCTCATCTGAGAGGCTAAAAATTGGCAGCATCAGTCCCCAAATAATGGCGGCTAGCCTCAGACCCGCTATGACGATCATCCCGAGGATGGCGGACCATGACTGCAAAATACCCACCGTTTGCAAGAGCAGGTATACCGCAACACCCACAATGGCGGCGGTTGCGTAGATGCGGCTACGGGTAAAGATGACCGGGATATCGGCTAGCAGCACATCCCGCAACAGGCCACCGGCGGTACCGGTCATGGTTCCCATCACCACAATCAAAAGGGCGCTGAGCTGAACCCGTTCTGCAATTTGCGCGCCACTGATGGAAAATAGCGCTAACCCCAAGGCATCTGCCACTAGCAGTGCCCTGTGGGGCGGCTTAAAAAATTTGGCATAGAGCACCGTCGCCAAGGCCGAGCTGAAAATGACGATTAAATAGCTGGGGTGCTCAATCCAAAAAACCGGATGCCGGTCGAGCAAAATATCCCTCAGAGTCCCTCCACCGATGGCGGTTACGAGAGCAATCACAACGACCCCTAGCAAATCCAGATGTTTTCGCCCGGCGGCCAAGGCCCCACTTACCGCAAAGACAGCCACCCCTAGCAAATCTAGAACATCAAGAATCACGGGGCTATTAAGCAATGCGGCGATTGATTAGGGGATAGGTCAGGGCTAGGGCTCCACCACAAAAGCCGACGAGTAAAAGCAACGACATCCCCATGGAAATATCACCCCAGGGAGCCTGCATAACAATGTTGCTAAAGTTCCAGTCGCTATGTAAATACAGATAGCGGATCGGCTCGATGGCGTAGCTAAGGGGATTTAAGCTAGCGATGGTACCCAGCCAGCGGGGCATAAAAGACAGGGGCACCAGGGCTGTGCTGGCAAATAGCAGCGGCAGGTTGGTGACAAAGATGACGGCAATTAGCTCAATGTGACCGGGAAGGGCAAAGGCCAGTCCCAAACTAAAGGCGGTGACTCCTAGCACCAGCATCAGAATAATGGCCGTCATCAGACCCAGACCGGCAATGCTGGGTAAACCCGCTCCGAGAAAAGCACTCAGAATGACAATCGCAGCGGTCTGCACCAGACTCATGGCGGCGATAAATAGGGCCGAGGCAATGACAATGGAAAATCGAGAGACCAGTGGGGCCACCAGCAGACGGTTTAAGAAGCCAAACTCCCGGTCAAACATGACCGGCAAACCGGCATTTAATGCGCCGCCAAAGGCTGTAAAAACAATGATGCCTGCGCCAATAAACTGGCCGTAGTTGACGCTATCGCCAAACAGTCCCTGGGGTACGTTTTGAAATAGGGCACCGAATAGGATCAGCCACATGAGGGGCTGGACAATGCCGGCGGCCAGGGTGGAAGGACGGCGCTGCAGTTGGATAAATAACCGCTTGGTGAGGGCCAGGGTTTCTTGAACGAATTCGCTGAAACCGGGGGATGCGATCGCATCCTCCTTCCACTGCTGTAGCTGATTATTTTGAATGCTGGAACTACCCATGGGAATCTTGCGTTCTAGGTTTTGAATGCTAACTGGTTTTACTTACAAGCTTACTAAGCAAGCTCATAAATTACATCTCTCAAGTAAACGGTTGGGAGATTTACCGTTTCATATTTTGCTGCTTCATTTCCTTTTTCATATCCCGCTTACTGGCGGCGGCCACTTCCGCGTCCATGATGGTGCGTCCCGTTGCTGCCAAATACACATCGTCCAGGCTGGGCTGGGCTTGGGCAATGCCAAATGTGGGCAAACCGGCTTCCTTTAGCGCCTTTTGCACGGTCATCAGCGCTTCAGCGTCAGACTCGACCACCAGGTTTAGTGAGTTGCCCTGGGCGCTATTGACGATCACCTCTTGCACGACAGGCAATCCCTGCAGCATTTCACTAACCTGCTGGGCCTCATCAAGGGGGGTAAATTCTCGAATTCTGAGGGTGATGCGCTCACCGCCGACATTGGCCTTAAGTTCGGCTGGTGTGCCTGAGCTGATTACCTCACCCTGGTCGATGATGGCTACCTGACCTGCCAGGGCGTCAACTTCTTCTAAATAATGGCTGGTAATGAGTATGGTTGTGCCCGCTGCCTGCAGCTGTCGTAAAAATCGCCACACCGCTGAACGGCTTTCGATATCAAGACCTACGGTGGGTTCATCCAAAACTAGGACATCAGGCTGATGCAGCAGACCCGCTGCCAGGTCCAGCCGTTTTTTTAAACCGCCGGAATAGGTGCCGGTTTTTTTGTCGGCCCAGTCGGTTAGCTCCAACAGCTCGATCATTTGCTCAATGCGAGCCTTGGCTAGCTTGCCGGGCAGATGGTAAATCGCGGCCTGCAGTTCTAGCAGTTCTCGACCGGTGAGGACCTTATCGAGGGCCACTTCTTGGGCAATGTAGCCCAGCCGCTGTCGCACCTGACGTGGGTTAGAAACAACTGACACCCCCATTACCTCCAGGCTGCCGGCATCGGGCAGCGCTAGGGTACACAAACAGCGAATGGTGGTTGTTTTGCCGGCACCGTTCGGTCCGAGTAAGCCAAAGATTTCTCCAGGCTCAATCTGTAATGACACATTCTTCACCGCCTGGACATCGCCATAGCGTTTTTGAAGACCTTTGATTACAACTGCGGGCTGTGACATCCTAAACCTCACGTAGACGCCCCAAACACCCTGAGGCTTACGAATCACCCTACATTGTAGTTGCCAACTGCAAGCCTAGGTGGTTCACAACTGGCATCGTTAGAATCAATAAAGACTCGGTTGCGGGGTGCCGACCAAAAACGCTGGGAGACTAACCCAAACCGACGGTGCCGAGTAGGGCATGAACGCCGTGGCGAGTGACGGGGAGGCTATCGACTACCATGGCGGCTGACAACAGCATCATGTAAAAGATGGAGTATTTAAAGACGCCACGGGCCAAGTCGCGATCGCAAGGGCACTGCTTCAAATCATAGGCTTTGCGTAGAAACAATCCACCCAGTATCAACGCCAACAGACCATACAGCCAGCCACAGGCTTCCGTCGGGCATACCATCAGCAAGGTAACGGGTACCAGCAATAAGGTGTAGAGCCAGATCTGATTGGCGGTCTCTTCATTCCCGACTACCACGGGCAGCATGGGCACATCCACCTTGGCATAGTCATCTTTGATCAGCATGGCCAATGCCCAAAAGTGGGGCGGGGTCCATACGAATACAATGGCAAAGAAAATCCAGGCGGCCCAGCCAAT
>JBCCAQ010000041.1:0-25125 GCA_039814735.1 Cyanobacteria bacterium P01_A01_bin.15 | reverse complement strand
TGTCAGCCACCACAGGGGCCAGTGCATGAGCCAGGCACCGCTGCCACCCACGAGCAGGCTACCGCCAAGGCCACAGAGCGCCCCCTCCACGGTCTTTTTAGGGCTGATGTTGGTCAAGGGCGTGCGGCCAAAGGTGCGACCGGCGGCGTAGGCACCAATATCAGCCGCCCAGATACAGGCAAAGGCCAACAGGGTCAAAAGTAGACCAATGGGTAAGCTATCTAACCTCCAGGCGGTGGGCCAGTAACCGCCCAGGGGGAGATTTGTCATATTACTTTCCCAGCCCCGCAGACGAATCCAGTAGCTAGGCAGATAACCGCCGTAGAACAGCCCTAAAATAGACGCGGCCACATCGGCAATGGTGGCAAATTTGGGCTGAAATAGAATATAAAAGCAAATACAGGTACCCGCCAAAGACAGAATGGCATCCGTCAAAGGCGGGGCTACGTGGGCTGCAATCAGGAGCACCTGGCTAACAATCAGCGTGGTCTTGACCGCAGCATTGATGCCTTTAGCGCGGGTCAGGGCAAAAACTTCGAGCTGACCCAGGTAGACGATGATGCCGAATCCAATGGTGAAATACCATCCCCCCAATATAATCATCAGTAGGGCAACTGCGATCGCAACTCCACCACTCGCAATACGGATCCACGGCATAAGCAAATAAAGCAGACAATATAGATGGCCTACTAGTCAGCATAGACCGATTCACTAGCCTACACTTTGTCTGCCGTAGATCTATCCACCGACCAAACCTACACCGGAGCTGACACTCGATTTTCCTCCCATTTACGGGGTGTGCTAGCCCGCCGAATGTATCGCCATATCTGAGTTGCCGCCAGGGTGCCATCCGCCACCGCAACAGTTACCTGGTTTAGCCCCTGTTTTAGATCGCCCAATGCAAAGATTCGATCGTGGGTAGTCTGGGCCATGGTGTTTGTCACCAGATTCTCTCCTTCCCAGGTCAGTCCCTCAATCCCCTTCAAATACTGATTGTGGTAGATAGAACCCATGTTAATCAGACCGGTAGTCGCTTCCACAACAGTTCCGTCCGTTAGCTCTACACCGCTCATTTGATGATTCTCTCCTAAGATGCGAGCGATGGGAGCTTCATAGAGGGGATAGCCATGATCGGCTAATTTTTGCTTCATGGTTTCACCCACAGCCAGCCCGTTGGTAAGGACAGCAATATAAGGGGTAAACCAGTTTAGAACAAAGGCCGCATTGATCTGAGATTCTCGGCTAACCATTAGCACAGCCTTTTCATCCCACATATCAAAGCCATCACAAATCATGCACACATGGAGCGTGTAGCCTGCATAATCATAGACGTTTTGCATATTTTCCAACTCGGGAAGCACATCAATGACACCCGATGCTGCGATTAGATACTTACTACGCAGGGTGTAGTGTTTGGCACTTTTTTTCCCTACTTTGACATTGACGGCAAAGGTATCGCCTTCATCAGTGACATCTTCTACAAAGGCACGCAGATGATCGGCCCCCCACTCCAGAGACTGTTGGGCACCGTGGTAGAGAATATCGCGCCCCGGCGTGTGGGGGTCCAAACCAAGGTAGTTGCGGGTTTCCTGCATCCACAGTGAACGCCCCCTACCCTTTTCAATCACCAGACATTTAAGACCGTAGCGCGCTAGATAAATAGCGGCTGACAGACCTCCCATGCCGCCACCGACCACAATGGCGTCATATACAGTGTCCAAATGATTTTCAATATTTGCGCTTGATAGTTTCATGGGTTGCTAACCTGTCTAGGTACCGTTACTTGAATAATTGACGACGAATAGGGTTTGAGGCAATCAACCACGCCGGATGCTAAACCCAGCGCCGATCGGGGGCTGTCCCCTAAGCTCATATCTTGCACTAGGAGAGGCTGTTAGGCATTCCCCACACCGGGGCCAAAACCCACCGCTGATTGAAGGCTATCCGCTAAAGGGATAACGTCGGCTGTGCCGCTCTGAAATATGGAGGAGCGATCTTTTAATCCCTTTAGTTGCCCTAACGCGGTCTCGCCAGGTGCAAGATTTAAGTTTAGTGAGTTGTAATTCTGTTAGCTTTGCAACATTAGGTCCAAAGCAGGCCAACGACTGCTGACCAGGGGCAGTATCTAAGCGGAGATACACAAGGCAAAGACGATTACCTAACCTTCTTTGCCTCGGTGAGTTGGACTAGGGTTGAGACCCCAATCTCAGTTATAAACGGGCCTAACCTACAAACTCTTTGCGAGGAGCAGAGACACCGGGAGCATCTGATCCCTTGAGGTAAGCCAGCATAGTATCCGCGTCCGAAACCTCAAAGGGATCGGTGGGGCAGTTGTCACCAAAGTCAGGCTCGGCAAACAGCTTTTCAATGGCCATGTCATTGACAACCATGGAATAACGCCAGGAACGCATGCCAAAACCCAGGTTGGATTTGTCTACCAGCATACCCATCTTGCGGCTAAATTCGCCGTTACCATCGGGCAGCAGCTTTACTTTCTCGGCACCCTGCTGTTTGCCCCATTGGAACATGACAAAGGCATCGTTGACAGATAGACAGTAAACGTCGTCAACACCCAGGCCTTTCATTTCGTCATAAAGCTCTTCGTAGCGGGGCAGATGGTTAGAAGAGCAGGTGGGGGTAAAAGCACCCGGAAGAGAGAAGACAACAACCTTTTTACCAGCAAAAATATCTTCAGTGGTGGTATCTTGCCAGCGATAGGGATTGGGTCCTTCCACAGACTCATCACGAACGCGGGTCTTAAAAACAACGCTGGGTACTTTTTCGATAACAGCCATGATAATTTCCTTTAGTTGATTGCTAGATGGATAAAACCAGTAAAGTACTCAGCTGCGCTAGGCTTGCTTAGGCCCATTGCAGACATTAGTCTGGCTCTATCCCTCGTCCTGCTAACTTAGAATAGTTCTTATTTGGAAAAATATCAACATCTAGAGCAAATCCAATATCAGAATGGTTATCAGATAGGACGCCTGCTAAACTAATAGTGTTATGCTTGTACTATAGGCTCTAGGATACAGATTCGTTTGTATTCTTGGATGCTACCTGTGCGGTCGTATTGGAATGTCAGCAATGTCGCAGCAGACAGAAGAAATCGTTAAGCTCCTCAAATCTAAGCGTCTGAGAGTAACGCCTCAGCGATTTGCAGTCTATGCCAACCTGCTGGCTCGCACCGACCATCCGACGGCTGAGCAAATTTTGAGTGATGTCAATAAAGACGTTCCCACATCGTCCCAGGCGACTATTTATAGCTCACTCCAGGCTCTTCGAGCGGTGGGCCTGGTGCGCGAAGTGCTTTTAGAGGAAGGGGTGCGCCGCTATGATGCCAATGTGGACCTACACCATCACTTTCGCTGTACCGAGTGCGGTGCCATTGAGGATATCCCCTGGGAGCAGTTTCAGGCGATTGATACCAAGCAACTGCGCCCCGGCCTAAAGGTGGATAACTATGAGGTGACAGTACATGGGGTTTGCGATCGCTGCTAATCCAAAATCAAAAACCAGCCTGCCGGACAGCGTCTGATCATCAGGCTGTCTAGATAAATTTTCCAGTGTAGAAAGAAAAATTTAGGAGAAATTCGAAGGAATTTGAAGTCCGCATCACCATACTCCTAGGCAGATTAGCCTAAAACTGTAGGGGTGGTGTATTCATTTTTCTTGAGTTGTCCCCTAGACGTTTTTTTCTAAACTCATGACAGCCCTCAATCCTATCCTTACTTTTCTAACGCAGCCTTCAAAGTCTGAGACTGCAGCGATTTTGCCCCTGGCGCTACCTGACCCAGCGACTGGACAAAATAAAACATCAATATTGCAAACTCTTAATGCCGCTTTCCTCATCCTCCTGGCAGGCGATGCCCATCCCAGCTTTACTGAGGCCAAAACCTATCTAGATAGATTTTCTACTTCTCCCGACTGGGAAAAAACAGCCAAGTTTTATTTGCACAGTGCCCAGCTGATCGCCCAGGAGCTAGACCACACATGTGAGCAAGACGCTGAACTAAAGGCCAATTTGGACCACATGTCTACAGCGCTAGCCAACGCCGCTGGGGATGCGGTAGCCACAGCAAATGCCGTTTGGTCCGTGTTATTCCCAGAGGGTACCGGCATTTGGGGGCAGGAACCCGAGCGGGTCACCCAGCTGCGTCAGCAGCGTACCGTCAGTATCGACAAGCTCAATCCCAACCCCATCGAAAACCCAGCCAAGCAGGTGCTGTTTACCTCCAACGCCCTGCTCACCATGCCCCTAGGGTCAGCGGATCTCTCCAACTTTGATGCCGATTTTCAGTTCCAGCTAGCTGAAGCCGCAGACGATCCTCAGCTCTACTGGTATGACCACCCTATTCCCATTGGCATTGCCGAAGAGAGCAACGAAATTCTCTATGGCCTCAAGCACCTCAACCATGCGGTAGAGTTTGAGCGCCAGCAGCAGCCCGATATTACCGACAAAGTAAACTGTGTGCTGTCTGTGTCGGTGACCCACGAGCGGCTGCAAACCTTAGGCAAGAGCTATCTCAAACAGGTTCTAGCCGCCAGTGAGCCCCTAGAGCAGCTCAATATCTTTGCTTTTACTGAAACAGATACCAACACTTTAATCGACAAGGTATTGCTGCCTATCCTGGAACACTCTTCTTTGGAGAAAGATGCCAAAGAGCTGCTATCTGTCTTTGGTGTAGACGGTCGCTATGGGCGACACTACAGCTTTCTCAAGGCGATTGTGCCCCTTTGGCATGTGCTGGTAGATCCCGAGATCAAGGCTACATTCAAAATCGACCTGGACCAGGTTTTCCCCCAGGCTGAACTGTTGGAACAGACGGGGGCGACGGCCTTTGGCCATCTGCAAACGCCACTGTGGGGGGCCACTGGCAAAGACTCTGCCGGTCAGCCCATTGAGCTGGGGATGCTTGCAGGGGCATTGGTCAATCAGCGGGATATTCACCAAGGTGTATTTACCCCCGATGTCACTTTTCCTGATACTCAGCTCAGTCCCGATGAGTATGTATTTTTTAGCAAGCTGCCCCAGGCACTCTCAACAGAAGCGGAAATGATGACCCGGTATAAAACGGGTACGGGGATAGACGGGGAAACCAAGGCGATCCAGCGGATCCATGTCACTGGCGGTACCAACGGCATCCTGGTGGATAGCCTGCGTCGCTATCAAACCTTTACCCCCAGCTTTATCGGTCGTGCGGAAGACCAGGCGTATATTTTGTCAGCCCGAGGTCAGGAGCCGCACCTGGGCTATGCCCATGCGTCTGGGCTGATCATGCGCCATGACAAGGAGGGTTTTGCCCAAGAAGCGATCGCAATGGCCAAGGTGGGCAAACAAGTAGGAGACTATCTACGGATTCTGTTGTTCTCGGCCTATGCCGAAGCCCTGCCAGAAGCAACGGATAGCATCAAGGCAGATATTGCCCCCTTTACAGGGTGTTTTGTTTCGCGACTACCGATCACCGTTGCCATGCTAAGATTTTCGCTCAAGGTGGCCCATCTGTTTAATAACGGCAAATCAGACGAGGCGGCTGAGTTTATCCATACGGGCGTTCTCCAACTGCAGGAGGGTTTGGACTTTATTCAAGGAGAGTCCAGCAAATTGCAACAAACCTACAAACGAGAGAAAGCTGGCTGGCAGCTGTTTTATCAGGCGCTAGAGAGAGTTGAAAAGGCGCTACAGGCCGATGAAGATTGGGCACTTGAGGTCCAAAAAGCAGCCCAGGGCGTCATTGAGAACTGCCGCGTTAACTAAAACCCGTCGGTTGTTGACGATGGGTTTAGTCAAACTATCGTCTGTGATGGGGGTATCAAACAGGGGTTACCCACCTGTTTGATACCCCCTTAAGGCTTGTAGAAGAGCAAAAAATAGTTTGGGGAGACGTTGCATGCAACGTCTGTACATCTAGGGTAGGAGCCTGATAGGTTTTGTTTCTTTTGGATTACTAAAGGTCTGGATCGACAATCCAATATTCGGCAACACCCCGCGCAGCATATTCAGTTCGTTTATAGCGTTAGTTGCGATCGCAATTAGCTTTCCCTGACCTCACCGTAACTGCCACCCCACTTGAATCAACGAACTTCATTTTCAACAAGCCCCAACAATGTGGCCGAGCAACGCGATCTTGCCACAACCCATGTCATCTCAATACATCAAAAAAATTTGATACGTTCTCATTGCTGCAGCCAGGTGGAGACAAGGCAAGACTTTCTAGCACAGCAAAAATTCTTGTCAGCCGGTCTTGATAATCCGTATCTTGACTGGAGTCTAAAAGAGATTTATAGTTTTTGCAGGTCGCGTTGCGGCCCCACTACAGAACTGAATACCTGGCACTGTCGGCAGGTGTCCTACCACCTAACCGACAGCTGACCCCCAGCTGATAGAGCCAACTGCGGGCTTAGGCTATTATGCCTTAGCATCCCCGGTGTGCATACATCTTGCGGGGTTTGCTAAGGCATTCGGTTCTGGTTTCCTTCGCAAACACTACGTTTTGGAGATCAGAATCCATGTTTCAAAATCCCCCCAATGGTCCCCACGGGCCGACCAATCCGCCTGAGTTTCTACCCGAATACCGGTACGAAATTGTCCACCACACCCTATTCGGTAGCCTCATCGCCATACGCAACACCATCAAGCTGTTGCACAAGCTCAACTACGCCGACCCCAACGATTGGAGCAAGCCCCTACTACCCACCGGGCGACCCAATGAGATGATGGCTATTTTGAGCAAGCGGGTCAGGGTTGATTAAAAGTTAGCCAGTTTACATGGGGTGGATTAGCGAATCTTCGCATAATCTACCCCATCCACCGAATCAAGGAATAGTAGTTGAAGAGAGAATTCTATTGATCCTGGCGAACAAATACTGCTGATTATGGTGTGAGTCGTTAGTTGTTAGATTTGAGTGCTCCAACCCTCAGGCAGTTTATTAAAATCTTCTAGCAAGAAGTCACCGTACACCCACACCCGAGAGTCATTATAAAGATTACTGAGAATAGGTTTTCGGGCACCCAACCTATCCCAAGGTTGAAGATCGGAATCCAATTCACAAAAGCCAGCCCAAGGATAGCCATCTTGCTGTAGTTCTTCAGATTTAACGAGAACAGCGGCCAAAACTGCTAAGTCATAGGGTTTCAAGGAAAGACCCATAGCACCAATAGCAACTTGACGCTCTAGCATGGGTTCTGACAGTGGAAAAACGTTCAGCCCAGGACGAGCAGCCAAAATCTCTAACCTTTCTGGAACCTTCGTCAGTTCATTAGCAACTAATCCATCAAATTGGTTAAAGACCCGAAATGCGGAGGCCGCATCTTCAAGGTTTATGCGGCCTTCGTCTCTAGCCCACCGCACGAACTTGCGTAAGTCTTCTGAACGCGATCTGGGTGCAAACTTTCGCGGTACTGTTTCGCGCGCTTCCGCCAGACATACCGCTGGCACAAATAGCTGAAATTCACCAGCAGCAGCTTATTGTAATAACTGAATCGCCTGTGGGCTTTGTAAATGAGCTGGGGCGGTAACATCTACAACCCAATTTGTTTCGACTAAAACTATACCGGGTTTCAACTGGCCACTTTGCTCCACCTGGGACCAGCCGCCCGAATTTCGCCGAGCCGCAGAAGGCTAATAGTCGGCTCACTAAAAACCTGCCTTAAATCACTAGGCAAATTATCTAAACTTGAAGCCTGCTTTACTGTCTCAAGCCACTGCTGGATTCGCGATTCAAATTCAAGCTCATAGTGCCCTGTCCATTGCTCATCGTTAGCGGGCAGTAAATTCTCTGGTAGCGTTGCTTCACCAACCACAGCAATCGATTCACCATGGGACTTTTCTAACGAATCGCGGAGAAGCAAAATACGCTCACCCGTTACAGCTAATCCAACTGAGCAACCCATGGAAGCCATGAGGCTTTTGAGTTGTTTGATAGCACCCTGACGATGGGGAAGATTATCATTGAGTTTTACCTCAACAATAACGAGATACTCCCCATCAGGACTTACTACGACAATATCTGGATGTGCTGTATTCATAGTCATATTTTAGCTTGCGTAGAGTGAATCAGCGATAATTCAGACAACTCACCAAATTTATCGGAGAGGTAGCTAAGAGCAACTGCGGACTTAGGCTATTATGCCTTAGCATCCCCGGTGTGCATACATCTTGCGGGGTTTGCTAAGGCATTCGGTTCTGGTTTCCTTCGCAAACACTACGTTTTGGAGATCAGAATCCATGTTTCAAAATCCCCCCAACGGCCCCCACGGGCCGACCAATCCGCCTGAGTTTCTACCCGAATACCGCTATGAAATTGTCCACCACACCCTATTCGGTAGCCTCATCGCCATCCGCAACACCATTAAGCTGTTGCACAAGCTCAACTACGCCGACCCCAACGATTGGAGCAAGCCCCTACCCACCGGGCGACCCAATGAGATGATGGCTATTTTGGCCAAGCGAGTCCGAGTCGACTAGCGATCGATATACAGCTTGGAGATAGTTTGTAGGGTGGATTAGCGAGCATTCGCATAATCCACCGGCTTTCTGAAGATTAGGATTACACACTTAGCCCGATGCGATCGCGCCTGACCGACAGAGTACTATTAGGACAGAGTCCACAACGGTTATCCCCATGACCCAGGCGAAAGAGTCCCCACAGCTACTACAGCCGGTGCCGCCACTGCCACCGTCGGAGACCCTGCCGACAATGTATGATCTACCAACTGAATTTCCTGAGGAACCTGGTTTGCCGGACGAGTTCCATGATTTGCAACCCCAGTTGCTAAGCCGCACCCTGAGACTAACTCAGTATGAAGCCGATAACTACTTTACGGGTAGCGATATTAACCTCTACTACGATGTGCGCAATCCGCTATGGCATAAGCGACCGGATTGGTTCTTGGCAGTGGATGTACCAAGGCTCTATGGTGGCAAAGATCTGCGCAATAGCTATGTGGTCTGGCAAGAGGGAGTCAGCCCGCTAGTAGTCGTAGAGTTTTTGTCGCCAGGAACTGAATCGGAGGATCTAGGACCATTTTACGGAAATGGAGAGATTTCTAAAGCTAGCAATAGCCAGACAACAAATAGTCAGCCAGCACCGCCACGAAAGTGGCACGTATACGAGCAAATTTTGCGAGTGCCGTACTACATCGTGTTTAGCCGCTACACAGGAGTAGTGAGATTCTTTCGGTTGGCGGGGGCAAGGTATGAGGAGCAGACCGTGCAAGATACTCAGCCACAGCTCTGGATACCAGAATTAGAGCTAGGTCTAGGCATTTGGACTGGCATCTTTGAAGGCATTGACCATAGCTGGTTGCGATGGTGTGATGGTTCGGGTAGCTGGCTGCTGACGGATACAGAGTTAGAAACACAGCGAGCAGATGAGGCAGAGGCGCGACTGCAGCAGGTAGTGAGAAATTTACGACAGTCAGGAATGGATACGACTGCTATTGCAGAAGTAGTAGGTTTATCGGTAGAGCAGATAGATAATATTAATTGAACCCTACGTGTCAGGATAGAATACACACAGACCGCTGGAGGCTAGCGATGTCCCAGGTAACTCAAAATCGAAAGAAAAGCTTCTCTAGCTTTAACTACAAGGATGCCTTTAAGTATTTGGGGGTTACTGAGCTAAAGCGCTGGACGATTGAGGCTGAGCCTGTGCCAGTCAGTGATTTTTTTAGACAACGCTTAGAACGACTACAGCGGTTTGATCTAGAAAGTTTAGAAGTCTCCAAAACTCTTTTGATCGACGCGATTTGTGAAGAAGGCTTAGAAACATCTCAACGGCTAAAAGTTTGGAAAGGCCCCTATTTAGAGGGGGAAGATGTTTGTGGCAATGCCGATTATTTAATTGCAGAACGGCGAGCATATTTAGAGATGCCCTATGTTTGTGTCATCGAAGCCAAGAAGGATGACTTTGAGCAAGGCGCGGCTCAGTGTTTAGTAGAGATGAAAGCCTGTCAGTGGCTACATCAACAGCAAGGCAAAGAGATTGATAGCTATGGCATTGTTACCAACGGTGAGGGCTGGAAGTTCTATCGATTAACGGTCAATGGCGAGGTGAGTGAAACGCTGTTGACAGGTGTGGGAGATATGCCAATGTTATTAGGCAGATTGCGAGTCTTTTTTGAGCTATGCGAACGAAACCTTAGTTGATTTTCTTCTGGATACATGCTTTGAGAACGCACCTTCTTCGATCAGGTTGGCTCAGTCGACGTGGTTGTAGTCCTGCCGACGCAGCTTATCCACCGTGGTCGTGATCCACTTCATGTAATCGGTGCCGTATAGCGTTACTGGGGAGCTGCTGGATTGGGTGGCTGTCACGGTGCAGGTCGGCAGCAGCAGGTACGATTTTTGAACCGCTAGAATCATTGGGCTGAGTCTTGCCTCACCGCACTTTTTCATCATAGGGACAACCTACGGCAAGATGAGATCACCCTACTCAGCTGCATCTTTCATTTTATCTAAAAGTGTAGCTATCAATACATTAGAATCTTAGGATTGGAATTCTCATGTTTGTATGGGAATATATATTAAAAAGTCTGCTTCACATTATTAATCTGGACATCATTGTCGATTTTTTTTAGATTCTATACTCTTTGCTGGAGCGCTTATTGATTATGAGCAATGATCCTTCCGATGAACAACCAGGTAAGTTTGTGAAATTCATAAAAGATCTACTAATAGAATTTAAACAGCTTATCAGTGACCGACAATGGGATGCGCTCTTACTAATTTCTGCTTTCTCTATATGGCTCTTATTTAATCCAGGAGATGGTTTTGTAATAAATAGCTTAGGCACTCAAGAATTACCAAGTTGGTATAATACCTTATTTTTATCTATTGTCACCGTGCTAGGCATTTTGGCAGCCTTTTTTATTGTCTTTGATAAGAAAGTCACTTCACTTGGGACAGTCAAATTATCTAAGACTGATAAGTTTATATATACAGCTATTGCTGCATTCACTCTAACGACAACAATATTTTCGATTACTTCTTTCCTAAATACACCTGTCTCGTTTAGTTCTTATGTTGCTTGCATTGACACATCGGGTGATTGTTTTAGCATGGGAGAAAATATTTTAATCACCCGCAATGCATTTGAACCCGAGAAACATAATCAAGAAGAGGAACTAGCCTCTATTATGAAAGATGTTTTGGCTGAAAGAGAGCAGTTGATCAGCTTTGATCTAAATTTAGTCAGGGATGAACCCTGGAAGGAAATTTGCAAGGATAATTGGAAGCTAAAATCAACTGCAACCGGCCTTTACGCGGGAGGAGACTTTGCTGAAGCACGTAACTCATTCAGTGATTTTTTGACAAAATGTCCTAATGATCCAGAAGCGCAGATTTATCTTGAGAATGCTCAGTCCAAGCAGTTCGAAAGTAAGCAAAACTCATCTTTTTGGAGAATAGGAAGAAAAAATGATTACTTGCTGCATTTAGCAGTTGTAGTTCCCGCTAGCATCAGAGATGGATATAGAGAGTCGCAAGAGATTCTTCGGGGTGTTGCTCTTGCCCAGAGAGAATTTAATACTGCATCCAGAGAGAGGAAGCTCGTTATAGGAATAGCTGATGACGGCTTCAAAGAAGATAACACATCTTCTCAGAATACCTTGATCAGAAGAGTAGAGGAAAGGCATGCGGCTAACAGGGTAGCAAATTTTATAGCATTCGACAGGTCTGACATACTTGGCGTGATCGGCCATTTTACTAGCGATGCTACAGATGAAGCAGCTGAGTGTTATAACAATAGGCTAGTAGCAATTTCCCCAACAAGTACAGCTGTAAGGCCAGTAAGGCATGAGCAAGATTCTACGGATGAGCAAAATTCTGAGGAGCATTGTCTAAAAAGTAAGCAGACCATTGACAATCTTGATGATCAAAAATTTGATCCAGGGAATTATGTCTTTCGAACTGCTCTGAATGATGGGAGGGCTATTGAAACCCTGATAGAGCGGGGGGAACTGACTGAGCATGTAGCTATTGTCTATGAAAGTGACAGTACATACAGTCAATCTTTCAAAGAAGAGTTATCATCTCGTTGGATGGAGCAGGCAGGCAAAATAGTCAACCCTCCCCAAGATAACAGTGATAAATGTAATTTTTCAAAATCTGCAATTCATACTCCGCAAGATTGCTTAGATATGATTTACACCCACATGGAGGAACTGGACATAGGAGTTGATGAAGTTACTTTGTTTTTGATACCGAGTACAAAAAATAATCTTCGAGTCAGAGAAATTATCCAACTCAACTATGAAAATGCTAATGCAAATACTAAGCTACCTTTAATTGGGGCCGATAGCATGTATGATGCGGACTTCGAAACGCAATCAGCGAATGGTATGAGAATATTTGTTTCCTGGCATAGAGAAGAGTCTGATCTATCGGATATTGAATATCGTGCTGCTGCTATGTTTTCTCAGTCGCCAAGTGAGTTCACCAAAATTCTTTCCTCTCAGTCGTCTTTAGGACGGGATCAAATCTTAAAGTCAGGTCACGAAATAAATTGGAGAACTAAAACGGCTTATGATGCTGCACATGTCTTGTCAAATGCTGCAAATAATGTGGCAGCCAGATGTAGATTTCCTCAGAAAGTCAGAAACCCATTCAATAAGGTGAGTTTTGAGAGCTGTCTTAGAGAACAAATATTTGTTCAGCTTTCTTCAGAAAATGATTATGAGGGAATATTTTCAAACGGAGAACGTAATGATGAGAATTCTCAGCTTGGAGCAGTGATTCAAGTAGATTGTGATAGCTCTTCTCAGACCTGTGAGTTTGTCAAGCTGTGAAACGTTATGATTGTTTTTCGATTTTCTTGGAGGGGCAATTATGTACTGATTCGTGAGGGAACGTTCACAGTAGCTGGGTAGACTCCTGTAGATAACTTTTATGCTACAAGCTCTATGCTTGCCTACCTTCACTTATAAAGTCTCGTATCCAGTTTCTCAAATTAATTTCTGCCTCAACCTCATCCCGATGAGCTTCTTCTAAAAAACGATAGAGATCTTCCTTTTTCACAAAGCTAAAAGTTGGACTCGTTTCAGTTTCTTCATAAGCATTGCCCATCAGGCAATAAATGCGCCACACATCACCATCAAACCGCCAAAACTCCGGCACACCCAGACTCGCATACAGACGATTTTTATCAACACCCGTATGAGTAATATCCACCTCCACCACAATATCCGGTGGCGGATCGGTTTTCAGATCAACCGTCTTACCAGCAACCTTGGGCTGATTCTGAATGTAGTATGCATTATCAGGCTCTGCTCCCTTATCAAGATCGGCCCGGTCTAACGTCGTAGACCGCATCGACTTCAGCAGTAAACCCAACTCCACCACCAAAATACGAATAAAAAGACCGATCAGCTCGCTGGCGCGCTCGTGTTCTTCTAGGGGCATAGAAATTTCTAAAACACCACAGTCATAAGTAAGACGAGCCGCCCGAGTAGCGGGTAGTGCATGCAAAACCTGCTGATAGCCCTGCCAAGTAACGTTGGGCAAGACAACTCGTTTTTCTCCAATCGGTAGGGTGGCAAGTGTTCTAACCATTGTTCTAATTCAGCTCAGCAGTCTGACTCATTATTCACCCTTCTCATTTCTCGACTGTTGTTTCAGCCAATCCATCAGCCCATCTTTGGTCATATTCTCTGCTACAGCCTTTTCCAAGAGCCCCAACTGTTGCACGGTCAGTCCCTCTATCTGCTCTGTAACGTCTGATTCCAACATATGCAACCGAAGTACGAGTACCTCTAAAACCTCTTTCCTTTTCTCTGTCAACTGACCCAGCCAGGCATCAAAATCTGCCAGGCTATCAAAATCCAATAACGTCTCAGCCAGATCCTCCAACTGCATCAATGACAGCTGATCTACCTGTAGTAAATTCGCTTCAGGTAATTCCCCCACCTTGCGTTTGAGCAAACGGACAACTAGAGCTCGTTCTTGAGCCAATGCCTCTTTCCGCCCTTCTTGCAGTCCTTCCTGGAGTGCTTCTGCATAGACTTTGGTCTTTTTCAGGTCGCTAATGGCAAACATGCTGGCTACTTCCTGGGATGTAAGGTGCGGAAACTTATAAAAAATAATAGTTTCAAGGATATTGAGAATAGTTTCGGTGGGTAATTTGGGTAAAGGTTGCTCCCGTGCTTGCTGCATTAACTGCTTGCCTAGAGCGACAGCAGTACTGGCAGGCTCTACTATCAGTTTAACTAACCCTAGAGTCACTGATTGGCTTGGATCTAGCTCATCCAGAAAAACCCGTTGGCATTGGTTGCTTTGGAGTAAACAGTCATAGGCATCATGGTCATTCGGTTCCAAACTAGCCCGTGGGTAAATGGCAACTGCACGCCAATGCTGAACATCAGGGTGCTTCTGTAAAAATAAAAATACTTCCGCAAATAAACGACGATAGAGGTGTGGGTCTTTCTGAAATTGCACCTCTACAAAGTAGACTGGCTGATTGCTACCCTCCGGCGGTAAAAATACCCCATCAATGCGGAAAGCGGTTTGCTTTAGTTCAACTGAGCTAAAGCGATACCCTGGAGCTAGAGCTGGCTGCCCAATCAGCTCAAACAGAATACTGGGCGCAGTTTCAAAGAGCAGATAGAATAACGAATCGGTTTTCAATGGTGATACACATTATGCAGAATCCGCATTCAGTATCCCCGCCTCAAAATGGATAGTCCCGCAGGGGTTGAATGTCCGGTGTCGGGGCTCAGGTATATTGAGAAAGGAAGCTTCACAATAGAACCCATTTCCCTATGCTTTACGCTATCGGTGTAATCGAAACCCACGGATTTCCTGCTTCGCTGGCAGCGGCGGATGCCATGGTTAAAGCAGGTCAGGTTTCTCTTTTAGGAATTAATCAGGCCGATAGCGGACGTCAGTTTGTCACGATTCGAGGGCGTGTGGGTGAGGTCGATAGGGCCATGGAGGCAGGGATAAACGCCGCTAACGCCTGCCCTAATAACGGCAAAGTTACCGCCCACTACACCGTTCCCCACCCCACTGAAAATATCGAGAGTGTCTTACCGTTACACTTCGATGATAAATCAGAGCCATTCAGAGTTTGATCGGCTGTTTGCCTCTGTTTTTTCAAGACGTCTGTCGGCCAAATCGGGATATTAGCGTGCCACAGCATAGTCCACCAGCTGCACCAACCGCTGCCGCAATGTCTCTAACCCTAGCTTCTGCACAGCCGAGATAAACAGCGCCTGGGGATACTCATCCTTGGCAACAGCAAGCGTATCACTATCCACTGCGTCGAGCTTATTAAACACCAACAAGATTGGCCCCGGCGTTGTTGGCATCTGGCCTAAAATTCCCATCACCGAGCGAATGTGTTCCTGCCAGGCTGGATGTGACAAATCCACCACATGCATCAGCGCGTCGGCTTCGGTCACTTCCTCCAACGTAGCCCGAAACGCATCCATCAGAGAAGGCGGCAAATCTTGAATAAAGCCCACCGTATCCGTGAGTACCATGGATCTCTTCTCATGGGTTTCACTATCGACCACCGACAGTCTCTTTGTTGTGGGGTCCAATGTGGCAAATAGCTGGTCCGCCGCATAGATATCTGCATTGGTTAATGTATTTAGCAATGTGGACTTGCCCGCATTGGTATAGCCCACCACTGCCACCGAGGGGACCTGGTGATGCTGGCGATTTTGCCTCAGGCGAGAGCGATGGGCCTGGAGCTGGGTCACCTCTCGCTGCAGCCGCGTAATCCGTTTTTGGATCGCCCGGCGCTCGGTTTCAAGTTTGGTCTCACCAGGGCCACGGGTCCCTATACCACCCCCCAGTCGCGACATGGCCTGACCGCGTCCCGTGAGCTTTGGCAGCTGATATTCCAGCTGGGCTAGCTCCACCTGCAGTTTGCCAGCTCCCGTTCGCGCTCGCTGGGCAAAAATATCTAAAATCAGTTCGGTGCGATCGACAACTCGGACGCCAATGCGCTGCTCAAGGCTACGGACCTGGGCGGGAGACAGATCTCGGTCAAATACAACCAGACTCACGCCGAGGGTTTGGGCTTCTAGGGCAACTTCGTCGATTTTACCGGCCCCCAACACCGTTTGAGGATGGGGTTTAGAGCGATTTTGCTTTAATGTTTCTAGCACCTCGCCACCGGCGGTTTCAACTAAGCGAGATAGCTCCTGCAGACCGTTTTTAAACTGGCTAGGTGCCATCTTGTCCGTTTTGAGCCCTACCAGCAAAACTCGGTCGTGGCTAGCGTCGACCTGCTGGCTGATAAACAGACGGCGAAATTCTTCCTCTAGCCCCTCGGTTAAATCGGCAAAGTCTTCGAGGCTGAGGGACTCTAAATCCATCGGCTCAGAGACTGCCCAGCGCTCGGTTTCATCTGGAATTAGATGGGCCAGGTACGCTTCTCGAATATAGCCGGTCGCGCCCCCGCCTTTACGTTGAAACCCGCTGCCGGTCAGGGTAAGCAGCACTAAGGCATCTAGCCGCTGCAGGGCCATGGCCGTGAGGGCGGCGCTGCCGGGTTTTTCCTGCTTGAGCTGGGTGGCGATACAGCGAATCCCGCACAGGCGCTCGGCACCGTAGCGGGGCAGCTCAACGGCTGGGATCTGGGTTTGGCGCGGAGACCCGACACCAACACGGATGACATGCCCCCGCCGATCGACATAGGCACAGACAGGCTGATTGATCTCCGTACTGATGGCGGCCAGACGCTGGGCAAACTCGGGACCGGTGATCTGACTCCCCGGAATGCGCTGATGATAGAGGCGACGTAGCTGCTTGAGCTGACTGGGTTTGAGTCCTTTTAGCTCACCGTAGAGGGTTTCGATAGGCTTTATGCAAATGCGGCAGTGCTCTCTATTGTAGTGATGGCCCTGGGGCTCCAGGCAAAGCGGTCGCAAATTGCAATATTTTACGAACCGACTGGGGCTACTGATTGAAATTGACTATATGTTGGCACAGGATACGATTTTTCTATGAACTCAGAATAAACTGGTATAAAATGCGTTGGCTGAGATAGCGGTTAGACCATACCTACATGTCAGGTGTAGTTGACCGCTTGCATTTGTGCCAACTGTGGTTTAGTTTCAGAAACTAACAGCTAAGCTGATTCACTAGCCATCTCCTGAAATGGCAGGCGAGCGCGGGAAATCCGCTCCTAGGTTGTTAATTCCCAACATAAATATGAGCACCGATATCAATCCCCCTGAAGAGAACGTAACGACTCAAAGCACTACCGAGACGACCGATCAGGCCAAAGAGATTCTGGCTAAAGTTGCAAGCGTCTTGGGGGATGCCCCGGAATATGTGGTGGCTACGTTTAACGAGTACAGGCGACCAATCACGGTCATTGGTCTAGTTTTCGGTGTGCTTATTGCCATTAAAATGGCCTTTGCAATCTTGAGTGCTATCAACGATATTCCAGTGCTAGCCCCGACAATGGAGCTGATTGGGCTGGTTTATACCGGCTGGTTTATCTATCGCTATCTGCTCAAGGCAAACAGTCGCAGCGAGCTGCTGAGCAACCTTGGGGATGTTAAAGATCAGATTACGGGTAACCGATAGGCTGCTCGGGTTACGCCTCCATGGCGGCAGGCCGAGCGCTATAGCCGTTAGAGCATTATGTGGCGGGTGGGCTGAGCCTACCCGCTAATTTTTTGTAGATTACGGCTAACCCCCAGGATAATGGTGATGGAAACCCCCACTGCCACCGCCATGGCAGATCCCTGAGGGGGCTTCCTATACTAGTAGGCAGCGCTGAAAGCCACTTGAGGGAAACCATGGAGCTAAGTCAGGACGTCATGAAAGCGGTCGAAACCCTGGAATATCGGGTAACGGCAGGTGATGTGGCCACAAAAACTGGATTAAATATAGCCCAGGCGGAAGCTGGGGTACTGGCGCTAGCGTCGGCCACCCAGGCCCATATTCAAGTGGCGGAAACGGGGGATGTGGCCTATGAATTTCCGCGTCAGTTTCGCGCCACCCTACGCAATAAGTATTGGCAGCTGCGCTGGCAAGAAACCTGGAGAAAAATTTGGAGTGCCCTATTCTATGTGATTCGTATTTCCTTTGGCATCATGCTCATCCTGGCGGTGGTGACGGTGTTTGTGGCTATCATTGCTATCCAGATCGGGATGCAGCAGCGTGATGATGACAATGGGGGCGGTTACAGCGGCGGCGGCTTTGGGTTTAACCCCTGGCTGTGGATTGGGCGAGACATGTTTTATTGGTTTGGCTATAGCCCCAGACGACAGTATGGTCGCCAGTATGAGTCTTCTCCTTCGCGCAGCCGCTCTGGCCAGGGCAATAAGCTGAACTTTCTAGAGGCGATTTATTCATTTTTATTTGGTGATGGCGATCCTAATAAGAATTTGGATGAGCGGCGCTGGGGTGCGATCGCAGCCGTTATCCGCAACAATCGCGGTGCTGTCTCCGCCGAGCAGCTAGCCCCCTATCTCGACGATGCCAACTTAGACGACGACTTCGAAGACTACGTTATCCCAGCACTCAGCCGCTTTAATGGCCAGCCCAAGGTCAGCCCCGAGGGCGACCTGGTTTACTATTTTCCCGAGCTGCAGGTAACCGCCAAAACTCAGCGGTCCCAGTCGATACCCGCGTTTCTAAAAGAAGCCAAACGTCGCTTTACCAGCGCCAGTTCTGACCAAGTTACCATTGCCATCGGTCTTGGTGTTGCCCTCGTTGTGGGGGCCATTTATCTGGGCGGTCTCCTAAGCGGTGCGGGCGATCTGCCGGGGTTTGTGGGTCTGGTGCAGTCGGTCCATTGGCTGCTGCTTGGCTACGGCATTGCCTTTCTGGGTATTCCTGCTGGTCGTTATTTTTGGGTGCAGCAACAAAATCAGCAGATCGAGACCCGCAACACCCAGCGCCAGCGGCTTGTTGGCAAAACCATTCCACGCAAGCTCAGCTACGCCAAACAGTTTGCCACTGAAACCATTGTTGGCAAAGAGGATCTGGCCTATACCACTGAAACCGACCTGATTGACCAGGAGATTTCTAACCGAGACAAACTGGACGCAGAATGGCAAAAACGGCTTGAATCCTCCTAAAAAAAAGTTTTAAAAAGCCCCGTAGCTCGTTCACAAGCTACGGGGCTTTTTGCTATGCAAGATTGCGATTGGTCTAGTCCAGGATATTGATCAGCGCCCCAGCCGCACCGCCCTGAATGGCATTCTCAACAAAAGAGTCATCATTGGTAATAATGCCAGTCACACCGCTGGCAGCGGCTCCGACGGCGGCATCTTGGACCAGGCTTGAATCGTCATTATTGCCGCGAACAGCTTCTACAGCGGCTCCGGCTGCTGCCCCATTCACGATATCGTCCACACCAGCATTATCACCGACGACAGTACCGGTGACGATACCAGCGCCAGCGCCAATGCCAATGCTTTCCAACAGATCAGCTGAACCGGGGGTGGCCAAGACTGACCCCAATGTACCGGTGGTTAATCCTGCAACAACTAAGGCCGTAAGTGCTTTTTTCATGGTGAGTAGCTCCCAAAGGGACATGATCGAATGATCTAACTATGCCAATGTTAGCTAATGGGTCTCTGATACAGCCCTGAGCAACGGATAATAGTGACTTAAGTCATGCTGAGTGAGGGCGATCGCCAACGCGGCAGGCCCCCTCCCAGGGGTTTAGTTTTCCTTACGCACCAGCGGATTGACAAGATCGTTTAACCCTTCTCCAATCAGGGATAGTCCCGTCACCATGCCAGTAATGGCCAATCCCGGAAACAGGGCTGTCCACCAAATTCCGGTGGGCAGCGCATCTAGGGCCTGGCGCAATGAACTGCCCCACTCCGGCACCTCATCGGGGAGTCCCAACCCCAAAAAGCCTAAGCCTCCCAAAATTAGCACCGCATCCGCCGTATTCAGCGTGAATAATACCGGCACACTCTGCACCACATTCAAAAATAAATAGCGCGACAGCACTGCCCAGGTGGAGGCTCCCATGGCCTGGGCGGCTTCTACAAACAGCTCGGTCTTGAGGCTGACCGTATGATTGCGCACCACGCGATAATACTGGGGCACATAGGCAATGCTCAAAGCCGCCGCCGCATTCGCCACCCCCTTGCCCAAAATAAAGGCCAGGGTGACCGCCAGGAGCAGCACCGGCAGCGTATAGATCGTATCCATAAAGAACAGCAGTCCCCGGTCTAGCTTGCCCCCCAGATAGCCGCTGACCATACCCAGCGGGACACCGACGACAACACTCATAACGGTCGCCAGCAGCACTACCTGCCAGGCCGCTCGGGCTCCAAACAGCGTCCTAGAAAAGATATCGTAGCCCTGGCGGCTAGTGCCAAACCAATACTGGCCAGACGGCGGCATGTGGGTGGGATTTTCTAGGGTCACCAGCGGATCTTGAATCCATCCCCAGCTCTGCATCAGCGGCGCAAACAGGGCAACCAGCACAAACCCCAGGGTAATCACAATGCCGACCCACATGAGTGCTTTAGAAATGGTCCAACGCCGCATTCCCAGATTTTTTGCCATAGCCGTAGGGATAAAGTCAGGCTTCATTGTCTAATGGACAGGGGCAATGGGAAAGGGCCGCTGGTTCAAACGATTATGTAACCCATAGGTCCAGCAGTAAATCCGCCAGCTCCCTAAAGCCTTTGCCTTCTTCTGCCTGGGTTACAAAGGTCGGAGCGTGGGCCATGATATCCAAATAGTGGCGCACGTTGGCCACACCGACCGAGTGGGGAAACTGGGCCGGGTCAAACATGCTTTCATCGTTGGGGCTATCGCCGATGGTGAGCACCTGGTGGTGGCCTAGCCCTGGAAACTGGTGGGCCATCACCTGGGTCAGCCCGCTGGCCTTGTCTTGGGGCAGCGGCTTGATGTGACACTGCACGGTGCTGTAGGTAAAGCCCCAGCCGTGGTCATGGCAGTTAGCGGTCATCCACTGCAGGGCCTCCAGGCTCAACCCGGCGACATCAAAGGTCCAGTCGGTGAGTCGAAAAGCATTGTCACTTGACTCGACCAGCTGGGGATATCGCTGACACAGTCGCTCAAACTGTTGTAGTAGCAACTGTCTGTGGTTGGGTACGATGGGCTGTAGGAATGTGGGATGGCGATTGCTTTTAGTAAAATAGAGACCGCCGTTCTCTGCGATCGCAACCCCCACTGGCAAATAATGCAGCAGTCCGCTTACCCAGCCCGCCGAGCGCCCGGTGGTAATCAGCACCGGCAGCTCCGCACTCCTGAGTTTTTCTAGGATTGCCAGCAATGAGTCATCAAATTCTCCCTGGTTGGTTAGGGTGCCGTCCACATCTGTCGCCACCAGGCGAATCTGAGCCAGTGCCTGATGACCTTGCTCGGTAGTTAGAGCCTGCAGCCTGCTTGATGCTATCCCACTCATGGTTTTTGCCTACTTTTAAGGGCCATATTGCCAGATAAGCCCTAGAGTTTGATTAAGAAAGTCCACTTGATCTATAAACTGCTATAGGTTGGAAGCCAAACCGACTGACTCTCTGACCATATGCAACCAGTCAGTTCTATGGGCAAGGACGTCCTATAATCAGGCACTTGCCACCGTTAAGGTAAAACGTTTTAGCCCAGTTAGCCATGGCAGCACTCGTACCCGATCAGCGCAACTACTACTATCTCCTAGAAGCCGAACGAGCCGGTATTCATAAGCCTATTTTGGCGGGACTCTACACCGTCCACCAAGCGCCACGGCTAATGGATGGCGAAACCGGTCTAGGCATTGCCGCCGTCAATCAAGTTCCCCTCGACCAGGTCAACACGTTCCCTGAGCAGGTGCAATATGCCGCCAATACCCTACGGGGACTCACCAGTACCCTCACCGCTGACGGCTGGAACGGTGGCGACCTGTGGGATGCTGCCAAGGGGCGCTATAGCGATCGCTTTATCGAGCGCATTGCCGAGGGCTACCGACCACCCAGCAGCGAAGAAGCCTCTGCCCTGCTCGAGAGCTGCAATGCCGAAAAGCTGCTAACGGCCTACCTCGAAGATATTACCTATGACTACGGTGCCCAGGAGCTGCCCCACAACCTGTCGGAGCTAGACGACGAGCTCCTGGCCATGGCCGATCGTATCGCCCCCAACTATGGTCGCCTAGACTTCCAGCGGGATGCCCTGCTAGAAGCGGCCCGAATTTGGCGAAAGCTGGACTCCCACCGGGCGACTATCCAGGCCATGAATGTCGATATTGATAACGGCGTGGCGGATGAACCTGCCCTAGACAAGGGGCTGACCGACTTTATTCGGCAGGTCTCCCGGTTCTACTCTGGCTATCCCCACCAGCGCGAAGCCCTGCTGCGGCTGACCCAGCTGTGGCGACAGGTCGACTCCCGCGAAGAGGCCATTGAGTGGCTACGCACCAGTGACCCCCGTGCCGAGGAAACCAACCTGGATATTGTAGATCCTGCCCTGGTGGCCTTTGTGCAGCGGGTGCCCGGCTACTACAAAGGAGACGGATACCACCGGTTTGCCCTCACAGAAACCTACCGCATGTGGAAGGGGCTCGACTCCCGCTCCACCGCCCTCAGTGAACTAGGGGCCACCCCCCAGTTTCTCAGCGCCAACAAGGATAATCCAACGGCCCTAGCCCAAGCCGCCACCCAGGTGGATCGGTCTCTACTAGCTTTTATTAGATCGGTTCCGACTATCTACCAGGAGACCGAAGAACAGCGCGAAGCCCTGATCCGTCTGGTACAAATCTGGCGCAGACTTGAGCGGCGGGTTGATTCTATCCAGTCGCTATTTGACGATGTCCGACGCATGACCCGTGCCAATCGCGACTCCATTGAAGCTCCCCCTGTCCCCAAACCGGCACCGCTACCGGCCCGCCCGGCTCGTTGGACGCCCCACAATATCCAGCTGAGCGCCGCAATTGTTCCCAACGGCAATTTTACCTGGTCCGAAGCCACCCGTGGCGGCACCCGGATGCCGCCTAACCAGGCCACCGTAGACAGCATAATCCGCATTGCCAAACTTGCTCAGCAGGCCCGTGACCGGTTGGGTCGACCGTTTCACATTACCAGCTGGTATCGGCCAGCCGATATTAACCGGCAGGTGGGGGGCGCTTCCAACAGTCGCCATATCGTGGGTGATGCCATTGACTTTTATGTTGAGGGTCTAACCGGCAATCAAATTTATTGGTCGCTGGATCCCTGGTGGACCGGCGGGCTGGGTCGCTATGGCAAATTCCCACGGCTGAGCCATCTGGATGCTCGGGGATTTCGCGCACGTTGGCGTCATTAAGAACACAGAGTGCTATCGAAATTTCACATAGATTTCATATAGGTTTAGATATAACCCCCTAGTCCGGAAACTAACACCCAGGGCACGCTAAATGTAATCGGATAGCACCACCGCCTTAGCTATGTCTAATTCTGTTATTGAGATCAGTCCTTTGGTGGCCCAGTCTCCTACCGCTGTTGCCCAGCCCAAGAATCCCTGGATGTATACATCACTGGGCTTAGTAGTGCTGTTATTTTTGCTCGGGATTGTCTCTCAGCTGCAGTTTGCTAAGGTGCGCAAACAGCTAAAGTTTGAAGCCTATAAAAACAAAGAGCTGCAAAAACGGGTCAAGCTAGCGCTGACAACCATCAGTAAGATGGAGAAAAATCCCGATCTGGTCCACTCTCGCGACTTCAACCTGGACTACCTCAGGATGCGCATGGAAGAAAAACAGTTCCATTTTTCTGTGGTGAACCAGCTTAAGGTCAAAGTCAAACAGCGGATCTCCCTAGCGCTACGGCCCCAGCAGGCCCAGCAAGGGGTGATTGGCATTTCCTCTAAACCCAGGGCGGTAGATCAAACCTTTGATGTAGAGTACCAGACCATTCAAAGTGGCCAAAAGAAAAAACGGGTGCTTTTCCGGATTCAAATCAAGCTGGTCAAACTCCCCACACAGCCAACATCCATCACCGTTCAAGAGCTGATTGACTGTATTGAAAACTTTTTGAGCCCAGAACGGGATGAAAAGTTTTGGCAGCCGACGCTGCTGGGGCGACTGGCTACCATGCAGTGGGATCAAAAGGCAAAGCCAACACCCCTGCTGGTTCTAGAACAAACAAGCGAAGGGGTGAATGTCACCCTCCGTAGCGCCAGCAGTCGAGTCGCCCTCTAGCAGCCTCTGGGACGGTCGATGGAAAGACCACCAGCCTTGACCGGAGGGTGCCCAATCGCTGGTCTCGCTATTGAGTTAGCACTAGCTCTTCAATGACCGGAGAAGTGTCATAGACATAGCTTTCGCTATCGCCAAACTTCCCCGGCTCGCTGACTGAGCGCATATCTTCGATAACTGTCTGACCTAGCCGCTGACGTAGGTCAGGCATAACGGCCAAGGCCCGAGTCCAGTCAGGAATTTCAGTCCCGGTTGGATCCTCTAGGTATTGTTCCCCGGCATTAACCACCACCTGCTCAAAGCGCTCGAGGGTGTTTTCTTCTTGATGGCGGTCATACTCCAACCCATTAAATCGGGCATCGACAAAGTACTGACGGGCTAGGTCCTGGGCCTCTCGACGAAACTTGATGCGCAGCGATCGCAGCTGATCTGGGCCAACCACAACCTGCTCTGTTTCTGTGAGTGTCCGCAACAGGGAGTGTAATATGTCTCGACACATTTTTTGTAGTCCCTGATTGGCGGATTGCCCCACGGTCTGATGCTTGTGGTCAAAGGTACCCAAATCAACCTGGGCAATGCGTTTGAGGGCCACATTGCGATATACCTCTGCTAGCAGTCCAACTTCCAGCCCCCAGTTGGCCGGAATCCGGGTCGTCAAGGCCAGATCGCTGGTCAGGGCAAACTCCCCTGAGAGCGGGTAGCGATAGGCTGACAGATAGCGCAAATAGGGCTTATCACCCCACACATCCATCAGGGAATTGAGTAGCGGCGCTACAAATAGTCGGGTCACGCGCCCGTTGATACGACGCGGGTCGCCGCTGCTGAGCCGGGCATAGTAGGCTTTGGTAAAGGCAATGCCAAACTCAGGCTCCAACAGTGGAAACAGCAGCTTGAGGGGGTAGGAACGGTCGTAGGTAATAATGTCAGCGTCGTGCAGCGCGATCGCACCCGCATGTACTGTCGCCACTGTTGGAGCCTGAGTTTGGCATTGCCTTTACCAAAGCCTACTATGCCCGGCTCAGCAGC
>JBCCAQ010000048.1:0-23435 GCA_039814735.1 Cyanobacteria bacterium P01_A01_bin.15 | reverse complement strand
TGGCACCAAGCAATCAGGATTTAAACAGCAGATCATCTCTGTAGACAGGACGGAAAAAGACACGTGACGTAAATGGGAACGCTACTCTACTTTACCTATCAACCCATCTTTAGGATGTTCGATTTTGACTATGGAGCAGGTCGTGTCTCAATACGGGGAAGGATTTTCCCTAAAACCGTATTATTTCGTTACGAAACATACCCTTTAGCCAAAAAAAGTCAGCCTTTACGGATAATAAAAATACGACAAAAAATTTTTACATAATCGAGCCCACATGACCCTGGCGTCCTCCTCTTCTTCTGTTTCCAAAGCACATCAAAAGTCCAAGGGCCTACGCCGAGGAGCCATGCGTCCAGCCAAGGAGCTATGCAGTGACTGCGGCCTCTGCGATACGTCGTTTATTCACTATGTCAAACAGGCATGCGCTTTTATCAATCAGCAGATTTCGCGGTTAGAAACCCTCAGCCATGGCCGTAGCCGTAATCTGAGCAACGATGACGACGTGTATTTTGGCGTACATCAACATATGATGGCCGCCCGCAAGACGGAGCCCATTGAGGGAGCCCAGTGGACTGGGATTGTCAGCTCCATTGCCATCGAAATGCTGAACCGAGGCCTAGTGGAGGGGGTGGTCTGTGTGCAAAATACAAAAGAAGACCGCTTTCAGCCAATGCCGGTCATTGCTAGAACCCCCGATGAGGTATTGGCCGCACGGGTCAATAAACCGACCCTATCACCCAATTTATCAATCTTGGACCAGATTGAAAATTCAGGCATGAAGCGGGTTCTTGCCATCGGCGTTGGCTGTCAGATCCAGGCTTTACGGGCAGTACAGCATGAGCTGGGCCTAGAAAAACTCTATGTGCTCGGTACACCCTGCGTCGATAATGTCAGCCGTGCGGGTCTGCAAAAGTTTCTAGATACCACCAGTCGCTCTCCAGAGACAGTGGTGCATTATGAGTTTATGCAAGACTTTCGCGTGCACTTCAAACACGAAGATGGCTCCATTGAGAAAGTCCCTTTCTTTGGTCTAAAGACAAATCAGCTCAAGGATGTGTTTGCCCCATCCTGCATGAGCTGTTTTGACTATGTTAATTCTCTCGCGGATCTGGTAGTTGGCTATATGGGAGCCCCTTTTGGCTGGCAGTGGGTTGTTGTTCGCAATGACACAGGCCAAGAGATGCTCGATCTGATGACCGACCAGCTAGAAACCCAGCCGGTCATGTCCCAGGGCGATCGCAAACAGGCGGTACAAAACAGCATCCCAGCCTATGACAAGGGCGTAACTCTGCCCATGTGGGCAGCAAAGCTTATGGGGGTTGTTATTGAAAAGGTGGGGCCAAAGGGATTGGAATATGCACGGTTTTCCATTGATTCTCACTTCACCCGCAACTATCTCTATATGAAGCGCAATCATCCTGAAAAGTTAGAGGACCATGTGCCCGACTATGCGAAAAAAATAGTTGGCCAGTACAAGCTGCCTGAGTAAGGCTCAGTTCTCTATCAGGACTATCATGGGATGAGAATCGAGCGGCTGAAAATCACCAACTTCAAGGCTCTTCAGAATATCGAAATGCGCGATATTCCCGCGTTTTGTGTAGTGATCGGTGCAAACGGTACTGGTAAGTCCACACTGTTTGATATTTTTGAGTTCCTAAAGGATTGTTTAACCTATAATGTGCGGCGTGCTTTACAAGTACGGGGAGGGTTTCAGGAAGTTATTAGTCGCAATGCTGAGGAAAATAAGATTGAGATAGAAATTCAGTTTAGGCTCGACATTGCAGGCACAGAAAGATTGATGACCTATGTTCTGTGTATTGCAGAAGATGAGTCTAACAGAATAGTTGTCGAACGGGAGACCTTACGATACGAGCGTGGTCGCTATGGTAGTCCTTATGACGCTCTGGATTTTTCCAGAGGTGTAGGGTCTGCCATAGACAATGAGGAAGACTTTTCTAAAGCAGATGCGGCGCTCAACCGCGAAGAGCAAGAACTGGATACGCCCGATATTCTTGCTATTAAAGGGTTGGGTCAATTTGAGCGCTTTAAGGCGGCTAGCGCATTCCGGAAGTTAATTGAAAATTGGCATATTTCAGACTTTCATATTTCGGCGGCCCGTGGTTCAAAAGATGCGGCTGGTTATGAAGAACATCTATCTGACAGCGGTGATAACCTTCAATTAGTCGCTCGAAATATTTTTGAAAATCATCCCGATGTTTTTCAAAAAATTATTGATGTGATCAAGCATCGCGTTCCTGGTATAACGGATGTCAAAACGGTGAGTACAGAGGATGGGCGGCTGTTGCTTCAGTTTCAAGATGGTTCCTTTAAAGATCCATTTATCGATCGCTATGTTTCAGATGGCACCATCAAAATGTTTGCCTATCTTGTGCTGCTATATGATCCATCCCCCCATCCAGTACTGTGTGTAGAAGAACCAGAAAATCAGCTTTACGTTAGTCTCATGCCAGAACTGGCAGAAGAATTCCGTAGCTATGCAATCCGTGGTGGACAAGTATTTGTATCTACCCATTCTCCGGATTTTCTCAATGCGACTCTAATCGAAGAAGTGTTCTGGCTCAGAAAACAAGATGGCCATACTAACGTTGTACGAGCAAGGGACGACAGTCAGTTAGTAGCCCTGATAAAAGAGGGAGATCAAATGGGGTATCTATGGAAGCAAGGCTTTTTAGGAGGTATTGACCCGCAGTGATATCTTGGGAACTCGTCTTTTTTCTGGAGGAACCCAGTGCTAGGGTAATGTTGGAGGGACTTTTGCCCAAAATACTGCCTGCGCATATTGTGCCTCGCTACATTACTTTTGAAGGAAAGACCGATCTAGAAAAAAATATCTCGCGCAAGCTGCGAGCCTGGTTAAATCCTCAGACAAGGTTCGTTGTTTTACGAGACCAAGACAGCAGTAGTTGTACTGACGTTAAAAATACTTTAGTTAAACTGTGCAATGAAGCAGGTAAGGCAAACACGTTAGTTAGAGTTGCTTGTCGAGAACTGGAGAGTTGGTATATTGGCGATCTTAAGGCAGTGGAAGATGGTCTTGGGTTATCTGGCCTAGCTAGGCAGCAGAATAAAAGTAAATTTCGTAACCCGGATGTGTTGAACAATGCTTACGAAGAACTATCAAAGCTAACCAAGCAAACGTATCAAAAAGTATCTGGGTCACGTGCTATTGGTCCACACCTAGATAAAAATCGCAATTATTCTAAAAGCTTTCAGGTGTTTGTAACGGGAATAGAGAAAGTCATAAACAGCTCTGGATCGTGATAATTTAAAGCCCCCTTATGAAAATTTTGCTGGTTGATGATGAGGTAGAGCTGACTGAGCCGCTGAGCCGGGTGCTGCAGCGGGAGGGGTATAGCGTCAAGGTGGCCCACGATGGTGAGACGGGCTATGGGTTGGCTACTGACAGCGAGTTTAATTTGTTAATTTTAGATTGGATGATGCCGGGGGTCAGTGGAATCGAAATGTGTCGGCGGTTGCGATCGCAACATCTCACCACCCCAGTTCTCTTTCTAACGGCTAAAGACACCCTCGACGACCGGGTGGAGGGACTGGACGCCGGTGGTGATGACTACCTGGTTAAACCCTTTGAGCTACGGGAGCTCTTGGCGCGGGTGCGGGCGCTGCTGCGTCGTCCGCCCATCCGGGAAGAGCCCCAAGCAACCACACTACAGTACGAGGATTTGACCCTCGATAGCGCCAACCAGATTGCTAAACGAGGTGGCCCTCCGCTGCCCGAGCGCACCATTGAGCTATCGGAAAAAGAAGCGCAGCTGTTGGCCTATCTGATGCGCCATCCCGATCGGCTGCTCACCCACCAGCAAATCTACGATGCGGTTTGGGGGACTCACACCCAACCCAGCAGCAACGCCCTGGCCGCCCAGATGCGACTGCTGCGACGCAAGGTAGAACATGAGCATGAGGCCACCTTAATCCACACGGTCTATGGCAAAGGCTATCGCTTTGGATCCCCGGCTGAAGCCGGCTGACTCCATATAGACCTCAGCTAGTTTCAACCGGGGTATATCGTTCGCTCAACACCGTATCCGGCAGCGGCTGCACTGCCGGATTGACCCGCAGCGTCGCCAATAGATGATGGGCCTGCTCAAGGGAGGACTGGTCCCCTTGCACCTGAAAATATTGCGCTGCTAACTGCAGATTTGCGATCGCATCGCGCTTATTGCCTAGGTGCAGATACACCATGCCCCGATTGAAATATGCCTGGGCATGGTGCGCATCTTGATCAATCACCCAGCTAAAGTCTTGTAGGGCGGTCTGATAATCGTGGCTGCGATGGTAGGCACAGCCGCGATCAAAACGAGCCCAGAGGTCGTCAGGATTGTGGGTAATCGCCCAATTTAGATCGGCAATGGCGGCCCTATAGTTCGCTACCAACATGTGGGAGACACCGCGATCGCGATAGATTGCAGCCTGCACGGTCGACGGGGACGGGGAGGTTGCCAAGGCATAGGTATAGCTACCGATCGCCTGACTATGTTGGTCCAAGTCTGCGGCCAAAATGCCCAGATTGTAATGGGCGCGATAGTCCTGGGGAGCCAGGCCCAATAGCTGATGGTAGCGAGCAAAGGCATCGTCATACTGCCCCAAATGGTAATGGGCCAACCCAAGGTTTAGTAAGGGTTCAGTCGCCTTGGGATCCAATAACAGGGCTTGGGTACAGTCAGCTACCGCAGCCTGATAATTTTGGATTTGCACATGCACCAAACATCGATTGCCATAGGCCAACCCAGGGGAAGTCTCAGCCGCCTGGGTAAATAGGGTCAGGGCACGATCGTAGTCTCCAGCAACAAGCGCATTGGCACCAGAGACCAAGAGATCGTGGGCAATGCTGCTGGCACTGGCATACGCTGGAGGACCTATCCACAGAAAACAACAGGCAAAGATTGGTAAGACTGTAGATAAAACGCTGTGTAACATGCTCATTGGCCCTGTAGGCGTTAAAGACAGTGTGGTCGCGCTAGCGACTCAGATGCTCTGGGTTTAAAAGATTGCATGAGAACACGTGTCAGCCAGTATAGAAAGGCTGTTTTAGCCATGTCTAAGGACACACTGTCACACATTGCAAAACCGTAATGCATGACGGCCATCGGGGCAGGCACAGGGCGCTGCCCCAATGGGGATGCTACAGGCGTTTTGACAAAATACTCATCACATCACCCTGGCCGGGGGTGAGGATCAGCCGGTTGTTGGGGATTTCGATCAGGGGACTCCAGTGACTGGTTTCGACGTAATGGAGATTGTGGAGCAGGTGGATGGTTTGGCGAATGCTGCCAGGACTGCCAAGCAGAATATGGCGGATGGATTCACCGGCGGGTAGGGCCAGGGATAAATCCGCAGGTAAATGGGTAGGCACCTGGGGTGCTGGGTTTAGGGTCATCATCTGGGCGTTTTCCTTTGGGTTACGACGGTAGGAAAGCCGCCCAAAAATTTAGCCACCCCGGCATAGGCAAACCAGGGTGGCTGTAAGATAACCTACAGCGAACCTAGCTGGTATGTTCAGCTTGGGGGCGTTAGTTGGGTGGTGGTGTGGTCGCACTGTCACCCAACGCGGCTAAATTTTTGGGAGCAGACTGGCTAAAGAGGGTTCCAAAGCCATTAGTACAATAGACTAGCAGTGGCAGCCAGCACGGTCAACAGGTTTTTCAAGACTTATCTTCTTATCTTCAAGCGCAGATATTTTAGACAGGTGCTCATTCAGGTTGTAAGATCCCTACCAAAATTTGCATTAACTGCGCCAGATCGGTAGGCACTCGATATAACATCGTGTCTTGGGTAATTCGTTGGGCGGGTCCGAGGCCAGCCCCTAGGCGCTGAAATATTTGGCGGTAGGGTGATAGGTGATGATCGCCGTGGTGGACTCTTCGGGGTATAGCTGGTCACTTTCATCCATGGTCATGCCAATGCGATCGGTCCCAAGAATCTCTAGCTGATGGGCCTGGTCAGGCACATTGGGACAGGCCGGATAGCCAAAGCTATAGCGCCCCCCCTGATAGCGCTGGGCCAGCATATCGCGAATGTTGTCGGGGTCCTGGTCACCGTAGCCCAGTTCCTGACGAATCAGGGCATGACACCATTCCGCCATGGCCTCAGCCACCTGTACAGCTAGCCCATGGAAGTAAAGGTAGTCGGTATACTTATCCTCGGCAAACAGCTGACGAGCATAGTCGGCAGAGACTTGACCCACGGTAACCGCCTGCATTGGAAAAACATCAAACTGATTGCGTTCCTTGGGTAAAAAGAAATCGGCAATGCACAGACGCCGCATGGACCGCTGCCGAGGAAACTCCCAGGTAAATAGGGGCTCGGCATCCTGGGGTGCGAGGCCCTGCTCGATCACGGACGGATCATAAACGTGAACAGAATTGCCCTCGGCGGTACAGGGAAAGTAGCCGTAAACCAGCTGGGGATGCAGCAGATTGTCATCCTTAATTTTTTGTTTCCACTCGACTAAAACAGGATGAACTTTGTCTTTTAGAAACCCGTCGTATTCTTCACGGGTTTGGTTTTTGGGCTTACGAAACTGCCATTGCCCCACAAACAGGGCCTGCAGATCCAGGTGCCAGTAAAGCTCATCCATGTCAAAGTCGTCAGGGTTGAGAATCTTTGTACCCCAGAAGGGTGGTGTGGGACGAGGAATATCGATCTCGACCGCTTCTGACCGGTTGGTATCGATGACTTCGGGTTCTTTTTTCTCGGGTTCTTTTTTGGCCCCGCCGTTGAGTTCGGCTTCGGCTTGCTCAATAGCCCTACGACCCTTCTGGTTGTACTGGGTATAGTCTCCTGTAAATCCTTGGTGGTTGTGCCAGCTGTTTTCTTTTTTGGCGGGCATCAGCCGATCCATAAAGGTGAGATCGGCAAAGGCATCTTTGCCGTAGATCACCTGGCCATTGTAGGTTTCCTGACAGTCACCGTAGACAAATTTGGGGGTCAGGGCCGCACCGCCAAGGATGACCGGAACAGTAATTCCCTTGTCGTTGAACACCGCTAGATTTTCTTTCATAAAGGCCGTGGACTTGACCAGCAGACCACTCATGGCAATACAGTCGGGTTTGTATTCTTCATAGGCGGTAACAATCGCGTCAACGGTCTGTTTTATCCCGAGGTTAATCACCTTGTAGCCATTGTTGGTGAGGATAATATCCACCAGATTTTTGCCAATGTCATGGACATCGCCCCTGACGGTGGCAATCAGGAATTTGCCTTTACCGGAGTCGTCCCCCTCTTCTTTTTCCATAAGCGGCTCTAGAAAAGCCACGGCGGCTTTCATGGTTTGGGCCGATTGGAGCACAAAGGGCAGCTGCATTTGCCCCGAGCCAAACAGCTCCCCCACCACTTTCATGCCGTCAAGCAAAAAGGTATTGATGATTTGCAACGGCTCGTAGGGGGTGCCTAGGGCGACCTGCAAAGCCTCTTCCAACCCGATACGTTCGCCGTCGATGATGTGTTGCTTGAGGCGTTCTTCGATGGGTAAATCAGCCAAAGATGCAGACGAACGGGCATCTTTTGTCGTTACACCCTCAAACAAAGTGGTCAACTTTCCGAGGGGATCGTAGGTGCAAATCTCGCCGTCAAATTCACGGTTGTCGTAGATCAGATCTTTACAGATCTTTTGATGGTCTGGATCGATCTTAATCAGGGGCAAAATCTTCGCGGCTGACACAATGGCCCCATCCATACCTACCTGGGTAGCCTCATGGAGAAACATAGAATTGAGGGTGATGCGAGCCGCCGGGTTTAGGCCAAAGGAGACATTGGAAACACCCAACATAAAGTGGACACCAGGGAGTGTTTCGCTGATTTTTTTGATGGAGTCAATGGTGGCCTTGGCGTTCTCGCGGTCTTCTTCAATGCCGGTGGAAATGGGTAGCGCCAGGGTATCGAAAAATAGCTCGTGGGCTGGCAGACCGTATTCTAGGGCATCACGGTAGGCGCGCTGGGCGATCGCAAATTTTTTCTCGGCGGTGCGGGCCATGCCATCTTCGTCGATACAGCCGATGACCACACCGGCACCGTAGGTTTTGGCTAGCTCTAGCACCTTAAAAAATCTCTCTTTGCCGTCTTCGTAGTTGGTGGAGTTGAGGATACACTTACCGCCTGCCACCTTAAGACCGGCTTCCATTTTGGTCCACTCGGTGGAATCGAGCATCAGCGGCAGGGTGATATTGGTAACCAAGCGCGACACGATTTCGTGCATGTCGGCTTCGCCGTTGCGACCCACATAGTCGACGTTGACATCAAGGATGTGGGCACCTTCTTTGACCTGTTTTTTTGCGATCGCAATCAACCCATCCCAATCATCCTGGTTCAGCAGTTCGCGCACCTTGCGGGACCCGCTAGCATTTAACCGCTCCCCCACGATCAAAAACGAATTGTCCTGGTCATAGGGCTGCGCTCCATAGATAGAAGCCGCCGCTGGCGGATAATTTAACACCGGACGCACCGCCGGATCCACCGCCGGATGCTCCGTCTGATCCTCCGCCGCCAGGGCAGATCTGCGAATCTCACGCATTTTTGGAGCTAGCTCCTGGGAAATTTCCGCCAGGGCCGCAATGTGATCGGGGCGCGTCCCGCAGCAGCCGCCAATCACCTGCACCCCCAAATCTTCCACAAACCGGTGCAGCGCTATGCGTAGCTCCATCGGCGTTAGCTTGTAGTGGGCATGGCCACCAATATTCTCCGGCAGCCCCGCATTGGGTACACAGGACACCACAAAGGGCGATGTCTCCGACAAATACTTGATATGCTCCGTCATCAGGTCAGGGCCAGTGGCGCAGTTGAGCCCCAAAATATCAATGGGATAAGGCTCTAGAATACTGACTACTGCCGTAATATCCGAGCCCACCAGCATGGTCCCCGTGGTTTCCATGGTCACCGAGACCATCAGCGGCAGCCGCGCGCCTTTTTTTTCAAAAACCACCTCAATGGCATTCAGCGCCGCCTTGATTTGCAGCACATCCTGACAGGTTTCCACAATAAATAGATCTACACCACCGTCATACAGACCCTCGGCTTGGACCGTAAATGCCTCCAGCAGCTCATCGTAGGTGATGTGGCCGAGGGTGGGCAGCTTGGTACCCGGCCCCATAGAACCTGCCACAAATCTAGGTTTCTCCGGCGTTGAAAATTCAGCCGTGCAGCGTTTGGCCAGGTCTGCCGCCAGCCGGTTCATCTCATAGGCCTGATCCTGAAGACCGTATTCCGCTAGCACAAAGGTGCTACCCCCAAAGGTATCGGTCTCGATCACATCGGCCCCCGCCGCCAAAAAGTCGCGATGTACCTTCACCACAGCCTCAGGCTTGGTCATCACCAAATACTCATTACAGCCCTCATATTCCAAACCGCCAAAGTCATCGGCGGTCAGTTCCTGGACCTGCAGATTTGTCCCCATGGCACCGTCAAAGACAATCACGGGCCTTGCAGGACTGTGCAGACGTTCTAGGAAAGTACTGTTCATAGCAATTGAGACAGGGCAACGAAACGGAGACTATGTCTATTATTATCGACCTTATGGATAAATAGATTAATCCGATCCCACGGGTCCATCTATCCCATCGATGAATTCGCTAGGGTAAATCTAGCTTGGCTGCTATGACCTTATCTTTTGATCGGCAGAACGTTTCTGTAGGGCTTACCCCCAATACGCTACGTGGTGTCCATCATGTTGCGCTAAATGTAAAAGACATGGCCGCCTCACGCCACTTTTATGGCACGGTCCTGGGTCTGCATGAACTAACCGGCAGCGAAGTCCCTAAGACCCTGGTCAACCTGGTCGCCCAGGGCAAGGTCGCTAACTTTCGGCTACCGGACGGCACCATTTTGGATCTGTTTGGGGAGCCGGAGTTGGGGCCTCCAAACCCGGATCCAACCCGGCAGTTTACACGGGCCAATCATCTTGCCTTTGGGATTGCCCCCGCCTTGTTTGACCAGGCCGTTGAGGTACTCAAACAGCATCAGGTGCCCATCGACCACGGTCCGGTCAGTCGACCCACCGGACGCGGGATTTATTTTTACGATCCTGACGGATTTTTGCTAGAAATTCGCTGCGATCCTGACTAAGGAAAAAATTATTAGGTTCCACTATGAGACGTACAATTGATCTGCCGCAAACTACGGCTAAGATCTTCGGTTTCGGTACCGGGGGACAGCAGCTCTACCACCAAAAATGGGCTGACGCCTTCCTGCCAGATGACGTAGCTCCAGCGCAGATCGTCTTGCTGCTTAGCTGCCGGAACGCCCAGCACCATACCAGGGTGCTACGGAATGGGGCAGCTCGCCTGATTGTAACGAGTTTAGCTAGGTTTCAGGCTGGCGGGTACGGCGCGGACAAGGGTGAGGGCTCGAATCGCCATAAACCCAATCATGGCTAGCCACAGTAGGTGGGGGCTGCGCAGGGCATGGGCAATGGCAGCCAGGGGGGCAAACCCAAATAGCGTTGCCCTGACGGTGGAGTTGCGCAGAATGTGGCTGGCGGTCAGCCCCAGAAAGTAGCCATCAAACATAAAGGAAATAGCCCCAAAGCTAAACAGGGGCAGCAGCCACAACACGTAGCGATTTAGCTGGGTAAGCACGGCCTGGTGATCGGTGAGAAGGCCAAAGATAGACTGGGGAAAGGTGATCAGTGCGATCGCAACCCCCATCCCCAAACCCAAACTCATACCGCCCCCGACCGTAGCCAGGGCTCGCAGCCTAGAACGATCGCCCTGGCCATAAAACTGGCCGGCATAGGTCTCGGTGGCAAAGGCAATCCCATCGAGAAAGTTGCTCACTAACATCAGCGCCTGCAGCAGCAGCGTATTCACCGCTAGGATTTCAGTTCCCATCAGACCGCTGATATTAGTAAATAGACCAAAGCTCAGCAGCAAGGCCCAAGAGCGCACCATGATATCGCGGTTGAGGCGAAACAAACTGCCCACCGCCTGGCGACTCCATAGGGTAAATCGCTGCTGCCAGATCTGCTGCCAGGGCAACGAGCGCGCCAGCAGTAGCATCCCCAATAGCAGCATGGCGTACTGGCTCAGGGCGGTGGCCAATCCGGCCCCATAGCTCTCCCAACCCAGCCGCACGATCATCCAATAGTCCAGCAGGATATTGGTGCCATTCCCCACCACCGCCAGGACAAACACCCGTCGCCCCCGGCCCATGCCAAGAAACCAGCCCAGCAGCACATAGTTCATCAGCACCGCCGGGGCTCCTAAAATCCGTCCTTGGTAAAAGGCCAACCCGGACTCCAACACAGACGGCTCGGCCCGCAGGATCGCAAACCCCACCAGCCGCAGCGGCGTTTGCAAGACCAAAATAGTCAGCCCCAGCACCAAGGCAATGCTTAGCCCCCGCAGCCCCACCCGCCACTGCTCGGCTCGGTCGCCTCGACCCACCGCCTGGGCCACTAGCCCCGAGGTGCCCATGCGTAAAAAACCAAAGCTCCAGTAAATAACGTTAAACAGCACCGTTGCCAAGGCCACCCCCGCCAGATGGCGAATGTCCGCCAGGTGTCCTAAAAAAGCCGTGTCGATCAGCCCCGCCAGCGGCACCATCAGGTTAGAAACGATATTTGCGATCGCAAGTCGACCAAACCCCCGTAGCCAGATCTGTTTTGTCAACGCTGTCTCCATGGCACCTTTATACATCAACGTTCTCTGACGCCTAGAAAGCTATGAGCCGGGCGTCATCATACAAATAACAAGAGTTCTTGAAATGACCGTAACTCTAGCTATGACTCTGGGTAAGTTTGAATAAACGCATTAATACGGGGAATTAGGAATGAAAACCAACCGGCTAGCCCTGACGCTTCTAGGCTCCTTTCTGGGCTCAATCGCTTTCCTCGGTAGCTTTACGGCCCCTAGCGTGGCTCAGGTCGTTGGCACCACCTCAGCCGAAGATTTTGGCGATGACATTATTTTCCTAGAGCCTGACAGCGCCCCGGATGGCACTTCAGATGACTCCAATGATATCCCCGAAGCCCAGACCGATTTTATCGAGCCGGTTTTACCAGAAGACAGTGTGCCAGATGAGGCCCCCCCTGGGGAAGAGCCCGCCCAAGAAGAGCCCACCGAGGAACCAGCGGACACCCCCCAAACAGACGCTGAAACACTGAGCCATCTGGAGCGGTTTAACGCTGGTTTAGAGGAGTATCGCGCCGGCAATGACGAAGCGGCCATTGCCGAGTTTAACGCGGCCATTGACCTCAACCCCACCTATGCACCTGCTTATCTGTTTCGCGGGGCTGCCTTTGCCCGATTAGAGGATACCACCGCCGCCCTCAATAGCTATGACCAGGCCCTGAGCCTCGACCCCACCTACGGCGTCGCTTACCTCAACCGGGGCATCCTTTACTACGATCTCCAAAACCCCGAGCGCGCCTTTGATGACTTTGATCGAGCCATTGCCGCCGACCCTAGCTTAGCCACGGCCTATATCTATCGAGGACTGCTAGATTCCCAACAGGGCAATCAACAAACCGCCCTAGAGGACCTCGACGAGGCCGTGCGCCTCGACCCGAGCAACCCGTCGGCCTACTTCCATCGGGGCCTGATCTTTAGAGCACTCGGCAGTTTAGACGCGGCCATTGGTGATTTTACCCAGGCTATCGAGCTGCGGGAAGACTATCCGGAGGCATTTCTCAACCGAGGGGTGACCCACTATCTGATGGATTCCACCGAGGCAGCGCTGGCGGACTTTAATCGAGCCATCGAGCTGGATGACACTAACCTAGAAGCCTACTACAACCGCAGCTTTGCCCTGCTGGCCCAGGGGCGTCCCCGAGCCGCCCTAGAGGATCTAAATACGGTCATATCCCTCGATGCTGGCTATGCCGATGCCTATCGGATTCGCGGTCAGGTATACATCGCATCAGGCAACCCGGCGGCGGCCATTGGCGACTTGAGCCAGGCGTTGGAGCTGGCCCCTGGTACAGCTGAGGTCTACTACAGACGGGGCACGGCCTATGCGCTACTGGGCGACCCCCAGGCAGCCGTGTCAGACTTTACCGCCGCCCTGGCCCTCGATCCAGACCATGCCCCATCCTACAAGGAGCGAGGCGATGCCTTTGCTAGCTTGGGCGATAATTTTAGCGCCCTGGGTGACTACACCACGGCCATTGAGCTAGATAGCACCTACTGGGAAGCCTACTCTAGCCGGGGGCGCATGTACTACGAAGCGGGGAGCTACCAGGAAGCCTACAGCGATTTTTCGGCGGTGATTGCGGCCAATGTTTCCGATGCGGACGTGTTTTACTATCGCGGCATTACCAACGCGCGCATGGGTAATGCCAACGGTGCCGAAGCCGACCTAGAAAAAGCAGGCAGCCTCTACTTGACCAACAATGAGGCGGCGCGCTATCGGATTGTGCTAGATGCACTGAACAAACTGTAGGCATCGACCGGCAGCAAAATTCTCCTCGTTTTATCCTAAGGGGAGCGTTTTGAAACAATATCACCCCATGATTTGGCGACAGTTTGGCGTTTTTGTTTGTTTGCTCCTGAGCCTATTGCTAACGGCACCTCCAGCCCTAGCCTCGGTACACGTGTACCATGAACGACCTGGGCAAACCACGCTGCGATCGCAACAAAGCCTGCGCGATCGCAGCGACCAGGCCTGGCAGGCTATTTTGTTTAAGCGCTATCGTGCCGACGGATTGGAGGGCATGTATCTGCGGCTGGTGGGGTTTCCAGGGGTGACCACCATTGAGCCCCAGCAGCCATTGACCATCGACACGGGCACCACGCTGCGGTGGCAGGCCAGCCCCAAGCTAGACCCACCCACACCGGCCCTGCCCAACAACACCAACCAGTATGATGTGGCGGCGGTTATCCCCGCTCTGCAAAAAGCCATTCCCCTAACCCTGGTGGTGCCGCTCCAGGGGAAAGCCCCCAGCAAAATTATCGTGCCGCCCTTTGCCGTCAAAGAATGGCGGGAGCTAGCGGCCCAAACCGTCGACTAGGCTGGTCCTAGGCTTCACCAGCATGGTAAGAGCTGCGCACCAGCGGCCCCGAGCGCACCTGGGAAAAGCCTAAATTGCGGGCTATCTCTCCGAGGTGATCAAACTCTTGAGGGGTCCAGTAGCGCTGGACCGGCAGATGGGCCAGGGAGGGTCGCATATATTGGCCGAGGGTGATGCGATCGCACCCCACCGAACGCAGCTCCTGCATCGTCGTTATCAGCTCGTCTTCCGTTTCCCCATGGCCTAGCATCAGCCCAGACTTGGTGGGTATGGTCGCATCCAGCGCCTTGACATAGCGCAGCACCTCCAGCGAACGGCGGTACTTAGCCCCACGGCGGACCGGATCTTGCAGACGCTCCACCGTTTCCACATTGTGGTTAAAGCAGGCGGGTTTAGCCGCCACGACTGTCTCCAGTCGCTGCCGCTGCTGGGCCTCAGGATTTGGCCCACCCCAAAAGTCAGGCGTGAGCAGCTCAATTTTAGTGGTTCGATTGACAGCCCGAATTGCCTCCATGGTAGCCACAAACCAACCGGCTCCCTGATCAGGCAGATCATCCCGCGCCACCGATGTCAGCACCACATACTGCAATCCCAATAGCCTGATCGACTCCGCCACCTTTTGGGGTTCATCCGGGTCTAGGGGCATGGGGGCATGGCCCTTATCCACCTGGCAAAAGGCACAGGCACGGGTACAAGTAGGTCCCATCAGCAAAAAGGAAGCCGTCCTATTGGCATAGCACTCCCCCCGGTTTGGGCACCGACCCTCCTCACAGATAGTATGAATCTGCCGCTGCTTGATAATTTTTTGCACCGTCGACAGCTCACTAGCCCGACCAATGGGCCGCCTTAGCCAGTCTGGCAGCTGGACAATCTCCGGTCTAGCAGCATTGCCGGAACGCATTTGAGATAAACTTTCCATGACAGAATCAGATTTTCCAAAGCAGACTGGGTAACCTTTGCACTACGCAAGTATCAGGCACGGTGGCTCAACTACGGCGTTCTATAGGCTTTTTGATCCTATATGATTCTTAGAAACTAGTCAGAGTCAGACCTAACACCGTTGCCAGCTCAGGCGACATAACTTTATACAGTTGCTAAGTCGGGGAAAAATAGCAACACATAATTCACCTAAACTATAGCTATCTATTAGGAGTCAGTCGTGGCAGCAAGTCATAAGATTTTAGTGATTGATGATAGTCGGGTCATCAGAATGCGTGTACGGGATATGTTGCCCCAGGGTAATTTTGAGGTAATTGAAGCCACCGACGGCGTCGAAGGTCTAGACGCTATCCGCAACGAACACCCCAATTTGATCATGCTCGACTTTTTGCTGCCGCGCATGAGTGGATGGGAAGTCTTCCAAGAGATTCAAGCCTCCCCTAAGCTACAAAAAATTCCCCTCGTACTTATGTCGGGACGTCGAGAAGAAGTCACCGAAAAAATTCAAGGCCCGTTTGAATACTTTGAATTTATCCAGAAGCCCTTTGAGCAAAAAGAGCTAATTGAGGCGATCAAAGCTTCCATGGTAAAGGCGCGTAAGGTACGGCCCCAAACCACCATGGCAGCGGCCCCGGTCGGCGCAGCAGGCGCAGCAGACAACAACAACGCGGCTGAAATCGCAGCCCTAAAGCAGCAAGTAGCTGTCCTTAAAAAGGAAGTCGCTGGCCTGAAAAATCAGACCGCTAAGATTTTAGCCTTTATCAAACAAAAGCTTCGCTAGGGCAGGTCGTGCCTGTCTCATAGAGCAAAATTCTTGCCTAACCGAGGGCCTGACGGCCTTCTAGGGCTCTAGCCAAGGTCACCTCGTCAGCATATTCCAGGTCTCCTCCCATGGGCAGACCAAAGGCGATGCGGGTGACCTTAGTAAAGGGTTTGACTAGCTGGCCCACATAGAGCGTGGTCGTATCCCCTTCAATACTGGGGCTGATCGCCAAAATAACCTCTGCAATGTCGTCCTTATTGACCCGGTGCACCAGCTGACCGATATTTAATTGCTCGGGTCCAATGCCATCCATGGGCGAGATCAGACCGCCCAGCACATGGTACTTACCTTTAAATTCTCGGGTGCGCTCAATGGCAATCACATCTCGGGAGTCAGCCACCACACAGAGGGTTTGACTATCCCGCCGGGTAGAGCGGCAGATATCGCACACCGGATCTGCCGACAGATGAAAACAGATAGAACACTGCCCGACCTGCTGTTTGGCATCAACCAGGGCCTGGGCCAGGGCTCGCACCTCGGTTTCAGGTCGTTTGAGCACATGTAACGCCAGACGCTGGGCTGTTTTAGGGCCGACACCGGGCAATCGCTGAAACTCTTCGATCAGTTTAGCTAGTGGACGAGTATAGATAGGCCCAGCTCCTTATTCTTCTTCAGCTGCATCGGCAATCTCTGCACTCTTGCCGCGCACGGGGGGTAGCTTTTCGACTAGCCCCATATTAAATGCCACATCTGGCAGATCTCCCGTAATGTACTTCCCCGGCTCAAATACTCGGCCTGGGGTAAAACACATCTGCCGTAGCTCTACCATTTCGGTCGCCTCAAACATGGCTCGCGATAGTCGACGTTCTAAGGCCATAGGTCCTCCTGATTATTCATCAATCTGCCACAGCTCCTGGGTATAGGCCTCATCCAAGACTTTTTTGGGTCGTACAATCACAATGGCTTTGCCCAGAAGCGGTGTGCCAGGTTCAGTCTCAAACCAGCGCATTGCTAACTGGCCATCGTTATCGGCAACTATAAAGTAGCTGTCGTCAGTCCATTGCTGATTCTGTCGATCGACCAGCACCAGCACCGGCTCGGTCACCGTGCTATCGGTCTGGTTGGGTAGAGCATTAAATGCCATCAATAGCGCAATTGGATCCTGCGCGGTGATGACCACCTGCCAGCCGGGAACGGGCACCCAGGTCTGCTGCCCTGACGATTGCACAATGCCAAAAAGAGGGTCTGGTTCTATTTTAGGAACAGCCTGAAAATCTGCTACGGATAGGGGCCACTGCCCCACCATTGGCACAACATAGGGCACATCGCTATCAGTTTCTAGCCGAAAAAACGGCAGCCGTGGTATCGGCTTAGTTTTTGTCACTGAAAAGTCGGTCAGCAGTTTTTCGATGGCGTCGCGGGCACCGGGGCTATGGGCAAAGCGCAGTCCCTGGGCAATCAACCGTGAGCGGGCCTGCAGGTCGGACTTTTGCCGGGCCAACCCCCAGTAGGAAAAGGCCACCGCATCGCCGGGATGGTCGGTAAATCCTTTGGGAATCTCACTGCGGTATGAAAACTCCTTCAGCGCTTTTGCAATATCGCGGACCTGGTCAGAGTCTAACCCCTGATCGTAAATAAACTGAGCTGCCTTGGCCCGATCCTCTTTAGATAGGATACGCAGCTCGTAGAGAGAGTCACTACCGCGAACGGTAAAGTGCTCTAGTACCGCCTCTGATACCGCTCCACCAGTAATGGATTGATAGACTTGGCCCGCTACTATAATCTGATTTTGCTGAATCGGCTCAAATCCGGTGCCCTCAAAAATTGCCTGGGGCGACATGCCTGATTTTTGTAGTGCCTGGCAGGCCGTAGCCCAATCAACCCAGGTGCCTTCTTTACGACGCAGCTGCAGAAGCAAAGCATCGGTATCCGTTGGGGGTGAATCTTGAGCGGGGTTGGTCATTTTGGTCGTTGGACAAAAAGCGTGTTTTGACTGTATCGCGGATAGATGAACACAGCACGAGAGTCGCTATTTTTTTTACTGATGAGTAGAGCTTTGCCAATGGCAATAGAACTGCTAGAGGTAAATGATCTATATCTATAGATCTTAGCTACTTAGATACATAGAAAGGCTAGTCAACTCTCAAATCCTTACAAAGGTAAGTCTTTCAAGTAAATTCAAATACCAGAAGCTAGCAAGCCTAGTGCGCAAGGCTATAAATCACTTATAGAGGTTTATAGAAAATAATCAGAGAGCTCGATTTACACCATATCTCTTAGATTAGTAAGAAATCTCAGAAAATGTAAGCGACAAATGTAAGCGGGTCAGTTAAGATATAGTCGTCCAAATCCATAGTTTGTCTGGTGGATAGTGGATTATTGCTATCACTTGATTTTCGTTTGCACACGGGAAAAATCCTTACCTGAAAAATCAAACTAGGATCTTTCAGGTAAGGATTTTTTCACCGCTCAACATTATTCAGAACCAGAAGTGTTAGTACAAAAACACTGGCGCTTCCAGAATAAGCTTATTCCTTATGCCAACAGGTAATGAAGTCACTTCCATATTCTGGAGAAGATTAATAGTGTTAGTTCCCAAGCGCGAAAATCCACAAGGATATCAACCAACTATCCGCAATGTTATAGCCGGAACATTCTTCCTAGGATCAGTGTTCGGTGCCGGTATTGGATATGGCTTTCAAAAAACAATGAGCGCTAATCAACCCACATGTGCAACCATTGCGAGTCAATATGCTCTCATTCAACTGGATATGACACCAACAGAAGTGCGATCAATCCTAGGACCTGGTAATGAGATTCGCAAATCAAAACTGGAGACAGTCATTGCATGGACTGTCTCTGAGGGGCAAGTTATAACTGCTACGTTCCAAAATAATCAGCTTGTATTCAAGGAACTGTTGGGAACTGAGTGTTTGCACAAGGTCGAGAAATTGTAACAACCCTTAACATTAGTTGTTAGTGAGAACTATCTCGTCTTTACTATTAGCTTCAAAGAATAAGCTCAGTAAGATAAAGAAGAGCATTAAGTATTTTCTTCTCCATAATTCTCGTTTACCTATTCGAAATAAGCTTTCCAGAAAACAACTCCGACGCCTAGATAATCTGGATAAAGACAAAGGAAATATAGTAAGCGATTTTACAACATGAAACTCATCAAATAGACTTTAAGATAATGATCAGCTCTCTTCTATTTTAGCAATATGCCCTCTATACCTCGCTCCTATCTTGATAGAGTTGCTAATGAAAAACGGCTCAGTTCTATGCAAAAGGAAGCATTTGTAGAACGCTTAGCAGATATGGAGCTATCAGACATAGTCGTTGCTAAAATCCTCAACATCTCACGAGAGCGATACAGCTCTCGTATGACTCAGGTTTATAGAAAATTCAACATACCTGCTGGAAATACCCCCGGAAAGGCAAATCGATTATTCTTCAAAGTTCTCGACATGTATCAGAGAGATAATCCATCTGATGCAGACGTGTCACAAATAGTGAGTGCCGCAATCGATGATTTGGTACGAGATACACAAGAAAAAACCAGGGGACTGATACAGGAAAAATGTAGCAACATGAAAATTCTTGACATGAGTCAACCTGTTGGTGTTCAAGATCTTTTCATAGAGTTAGGAATAACAAAGCAAATATCGTCTAAAAGACGTGTAGAATTATCAGAACTCGTAAAAATAGTTCAACAACGATATCAGTGGAATGATCCAAAAGTCAACATATCCAGGCTGTTTGAAGGCGTAAAGTTTTCAGGAGTCGAACTTCTAGAAAGCTGCTCAAAGTTGGTGATACTAGGCAGGCCAGGAGCAGGAAAAACAACCTTTCTAAAATATATAGCAGTCTCTGCCAACAAATCAGAAATTTTGCCTGGACATGTTCCAATCTTTATTTCACTTAAAGACTTCCAAGAACAAAATACAGATATAGATCTGAAGACATATATTGAAAATGAGTTGGGTAAATGTCACGTCGACAAGGAAAGTTTTGATAAATTACTCAGAGAATCAAAAATCATCTTTCTTTTTGACGGATTGGATGAGGTTCGCAAAGAGGCCTTTAACCAGGTTAGTAGGCAGATCAAGGAAATATCACAAGTTTACAATCAAAATAGATTTATTATTACATGCCGTTTAGCGGCTAGCGAGTATAAGTTTGAGAGTTTTTTAGAGGCTGAAGTTTGCGAATTTACAGAAGAGCAAGTTCGAATGTTCGCAAACAACTGGTTTGCCATAAAAAAGTCTCCTCACAAAACAGAAAAGTTTATAAGTCGCATAAAAAATGACAACGAGATCAGTGAACTGTCAACAAGTCCTCTCTTACTAACATTACTTTGCATAGTTTTTGAAGACTCAGAAGAGTTCCCTAAAAATCAATCTGAACTATACAAAGAGGGCTTAGACATTTTACTCAGGAAATGGGACGTCAGCAGAGCTATAGAAAGGCCGGAAACCTATAGAAAACTGTCTAAGAATAAAAAAGAAGATTTGCTCAGCAAAATAGCCTATTCAACATTTCAGAAGAACGAAGGCTTATTTAAGAAAAGAACTATAGAAAATGAAATAAGAGACTATATTCTTAATTTGCCAAGATCTATCAGTGCACCGGAGGAAGTTGAACCAGACTGCACCTCAGTACTGAAATCCATGGTGGCTCAGCATGGACTAATTATTGAAGTCGCAAAGGATATATATTCCTTTTCCCATAGAACTTTCCATGAATATTTCGTAAGTCTTAAAATAGTCAAAACACTGGACCCTGAAGAGCAAAGAGCAGTTCTAGAATCATTAGCCATTCATATCAATGACTATAGATGGCAAGGGGTATTTTCACTGGTTTCATGTATGTTGCCTAAAGCAGATTATTTGATTAAGCTGATAAAAAATAAGATTGATAAAATAGTCGAAGATAGTGAAAAGATAAGTCTATTTATATCTTGGCTTGATCAAAAATCATCATCAGTAAAAAGCGAGAGAAACATAGGAAACTTAAAGTCTACTGCTCAGGTTTTCTATTTCAATCGCATAGTAAGAGAAAGAATAACGTCCCAGCAGAGACTTAGTCAGGATTTCATTTTAGATTCCAAATTAATTGATCTTCTTAACTGCTGTCTAGAGATCCAGAACAATATTGAACTTTCCTCTGGATTATCTTCGCAAGAAAAAATAGACGAAACTATCTATCGCCTAAAAAAGAACTACAGAGATTTATTCTCGTATATGAAGCGGTGTATCTCAAAGGTAGTTGAAGAATCTACGAAAGAGCAGTTAGCAAGTTTAGAGAAGGAACTTCCTAGCGGCTTAGAAAAAGCTAATAACCTAGAAGCATCCAATCAATGGTGGATTGAGAATGGGCAACAGTGGAGTAGCCGCCTTAGAAATATTCTCATAGAGAATAGAAATATTGGGCATGACTGGGGATTTACAAGAGCTGAGACACAAGCTCTCCAAGAGTACTACAATGTCAACAAGCTACTATCAAATTGCCTCAATGGTGATTGTTATGTTAGCCGTGACGTCCGAGAGGAGATTAGTCGCAGTACTCTTCTACCTATCGACAAACATGAAGAGTAGCAGTTTCCTGGGATGGTGTTAGAGCAATATTAGAACAGTAGGTGAGCTTGGGTTCGAAGCAAGGGACAAGCATCCAAACAAAGACAAAAGCCTCTGACAGATTTGTCAAAGTCCGTGGGATAGGTTCACTTGGATTTAGCGAACAACAGACTTTGTACGGGCATCCAGCACATCGAGGCGGGCTTCTTGGATGTTGTCTACTGCTTTGGTACGAGCGTCCAGCGCATTCAACCGCTCAGCTTGAATATTCTCAACGGCTTTAGTCTGATTGTTCAAGTGCTCGATACGTAGCTTGTGAACGCTGTTCTTGGTGCGAGCATCCAGAGCGTTTAAGCGCTCAGCTTGAATGTTTTCAACGGCTTTGGTGCGAGCGTCTAGGGCATCGAGGCGAGCTTCCTGGACATTGCTAACGGCTTTAGTCCGGGCATCTAAGGCGTCTAGCCGAGTAGTCTGGAGATCTTCGATAGCCTTGGTTTGATTGTTGAGGTGCTCAATGCGTAGTTTGTGGACGGAGTTCTTTGTGCGGGCGTCGAGTGCTTCTAGGCGAGCTAATTGGATAGTGAAGTTAGCGGGTTCAGCGGCGGCGGCGATGGGTGAAATTGCACCCACTGTAGCGAGAACAGTCAAAGCAGAAAGGAATGCGCGTTTCATGGTTAAGGCTCCTTGGTGAATCAATCATGTGCTTCATTGATTACAAGAATGCCGGGGCTAGCTGAAGGTCGCCTGACTGCTAACTGAAGATTATTTAAGGGGTTTCTGAGACTGACTGAGAAATGGTAGTGACGGCGCTCACAGGGGAAAGGTTGGTGGGCTTTAATCTGGCATATTTAGCCTAATGACGCTGACCGGATGACCTAGCGATCGCAAACGCTCAATCAATCCCTTGACGGTAGGCTCCTTAGCAAGTGATTATGAAATAGACCCATGGGGCTATAGCTCAGCTGGTAGAGCACCTGCATGGCATGCAGGGGGTCAGCGGTTCGAGCCCGCTTAGCTCCATTTCCATAAAGCCTGTGGGGGCGTTCCATGGAACGCCCCCACAGGCTTGATAGCCTTTTAGTGGGAGTCGAGGGCAATCAGCTCGACCTCTTCGAGGTCAGCGCCGCTGTCGTCATCCTCCATATCTTGCAAGATAGGCTGCAGCAAGGGATCGGCCAAGGCCAGTTCGGTATAGATATTGGGATCCAGCGACATCGCCCGCCGCAGGTGCTCAACGGCCCACAGATCTTGACCTAACCGGGCGTGACAGCGGGCCTGATTATAAAATGCAAAGGGCTGATCGGGCTCAATGGCAAGGGATTTATCATAGGCTTCGATAGCGTGTCTGTAGTCTCCCATTTTTTGTAAAACCCACCCCATCGCCAGCCAAGCTTGATGGCTGTAGGCTTGAATTTTCAAAGAGGTGGTAAAGCTTTCTTGCGCCGCTGCAAGCTGATTGAGTTCTAACAGCACCAGACCCCGCAAATGCCAAAATCGAGCTTCACCGGGCTCCAAAGCCAGGGCTTTATCTAAACTCGACAGCGAGGCTTCTAGCTGGCCTTGGGCTTTGAGCGCCGCTGCATGATAGCTCCAGACACTGGCATTGTTCGGATCGAGGCGGACAGCATGGTTGAGAGCGTTTAATGCGTCTTGAGGCTGCTGCGTCTGTAACAACGTGCGTCCCAAAATCATCCATACTGCACTATCGCCGTCGTAGAATGCCACGGCCTTATTTAGACTGGCAATGGCCTCCTCGATGCGATTGAGCTGGAGCAGGGCTTTACCACGGTAATACCAAACCTTGTAAAAATCAGGACGCAACTGAATTGCTCGCTCGTAATTTACAACAGCGTCACCATAGAGAGCCCTACGGTGCAGGTTTTTACTTTTGCGGTACTGTGCTTTGAAGTAGGCCGGAGCCTGCTCAAGAGCACGGTCATAGCACTCTAATGCCTCCTCCAGCGCGTTTAGTTTTTCCAGCACCGCACCGTAATTACACCATACGCGATGCTCGGTCGATTTGAGGGAAAGGGTATGGCGATAGCTCTCGGCAGCGGCCTCGTAATGGCCAATGGTAGCGAGTAGGTAGCTACGATAGTTCCAGGCTTGGTAGTGGCTGGGATAGCGATTGATAACGCGATCGCAGATATTGAGTTCCACCCGATAGCGATCGGCCTGC